>JAVCCZ010000207.1 GCA_030765265.1 Candidatus Erginobacter occultus | reverse complement strand
CAAGGGTTTTGACCCCGGGGATCTCCCGTCCGGCCCGGGCGATCTCCTCCCCGGTGTTGTCGGTGCTGCCGTCGTCCACCACCACCAGCTCGAAGTTGTCGGAGAGTTTGGCGACGGCCAGGCTCGTCTCCCGGATATTGGCAAAAATATGCCGGCCCTCGTTGAAGGCCGGCATCAGGACCGAGATCTCTGGGGCTGGATTAACCACGAATCTTCACCAATCCTCACGAAAGAAAAACCCCGCCTCGGCCCCTTTTTAGTCCACGGATTACGCTGATTACTCTGATTTAATACTACTACCCACTGCCTACTGACTACTACCCATACCCAACTTCTTCACTATCCCCGGCACGGCTTCCAGGGCTTCCTTGATCTTTTCGGGGGACTTGCCGCCGGCTTGGGCTAGGTCGGGGCGGCCTCCGCCGCTGCCCCCAATCAGTTTGGCCACCTCTTTAACGATATTCCCGGCGTGGCGGCCGGTCTTCACCAGGTCGGGGGTGACCGCGGCCACCAGGAAGGCTTTCTCCCCTTCCTTCCCGGCGAGGACGGCGATCCCCGAGCCCAGCCGCCCCTTGACCTCGTCGGCCAGCGATCGGAGGGTCTCCATCCCCGTCTCGCCGAGATCGGCGGCCAGGAGCTTGACCCCGGCGACAGTCTGGGCCTGCTCGATGATCTCCCCCAAATTGTCGGCGGCTTTTTTCTTCTTCAAATTCTTGATCTCGTTCTCCAGGATTTTTATCCGCTCGGTCAGCTTCTCCACCCGTCCGGGGAGTTCTTCCGGCGCGATCTTCAGCGACCCGCAGACTTCGAGGACGATTTCGCGGGTATGGATGGTTTTCTCGAAGGCCCGGTCGCCGCAGACCGCCTCGATCCGCCGGACCCCGGAGGCGACCGAGCTTTCGGAGAGGAGGAGGAAGATTCCGATCTCCCCGGTCCGCCTGACGTGGGTGCCGCCGCAGAGCTCGCGGCTCAAACCCCCGACCTCGATCATCCGGACCTGCCGGCCGTACTTCTCCCCGAAGAAGGCCAGGGCGCCCTGTTCCTTGGCCGTGGCCAGGGAGAGGTGGAAGACGTTGACCGGCCAATCCTCCCGGATCATCTCGTTGACCCGGGCCTCGACCCGGGAGAGGTCTTCCGGCTTGACCGCTTCAAAGTGAGAGAAGTCGAAGCGGAAATAATCCGGGGCGACAAACGATCCGGCCTGCCCGATGTGGTCTCCCACCACCTCCCTCAGGGCCTGCTGGAGGAGGTGGGTGGCGGTGTGGTGACGTTCGATCCGCCGGCGGCGTTCCCGGTCGACCAGCGCCTCGGCCTCGCCGGGGGCGACCTCACCCTCGATCACCTTTCCCCGGTGGACGATCAGTCCCTCCAGGGGTCGGGCGGTTTCGGCGACTTCCAGCGTGCCGGACGGGGTCTTGATCAGTCCGCTATCCCCGACCTGACCCCCGGCCTCGGCGTAGAAAGAGGTCTGGTCGAGGACCGCCTCCACCTCTTCGCCTTTCCCGGCCCGCCCGGTTTCCTTCCCGCCCCGGATCAGGGAGATGATTTCCCCTCGGACCGCCAGCCGGTCGTAGCCCCGGAACTCGACCGGGGGGAATTTTTTTCCGATCTCGTGGTAGACCGGGAGGACCTCCTCTTCGGCCAACCCCTTCCAGGCCGCCCGACCCCGTTCCTTCTGTTCGGCCAGGGCTTCTTTGAAGGCCGGCCAGTCGATCTCCAACCCCTCTTCCCGGGCGACTTCATCGGTCAGTTCGGGGGGAAAGCCGTAGGTGTCGGAGAGTTTGAAGACCTCCCCTCCCGGGATCACCTTCTCCCCTTTCTTTTTCAGGGAGCCGGCGATCTCGGCGAGTTTCTCCAGCCCCAGGGTCAGGGTGTCCCCGAAACGCTCCTCCTCGGCCCGGATGATCCGCTGGACGTGGTCCCGGCTCTCTAAAAGTTCGGGATAGGATTCCTTCATCACCTCGACCACCGCCGGGACCAGTTTGTACAAGAAGGGGCCTTCGAGGGAGAGCTTCCTTCCGAAACGGACCGCCCGCCGCAGGAGCCGCCGCATCACGTATCCCCTTCCCTCGTTGGCCGGCAGCACGTTTTCGGAGAGAGCGAAGGTCAGAGCCCGGATATGATCGGCAATCACGTGCTCGGCTTCCCGTCCGGCGGGGCCGGGAGCGGCGGGGACAATCTCCTTGAGCGCCGAGAGGATGGGAAGAAAGAGGTCGGTGTCGTAGTTGCTCTCCGCCCCCTGGACCAGGAGGGCCAGCCGTTCCAGCCCCATCCCGGTGTCGATCCCCCGCCGTTCCAGGGGCCGTCGGTTGCCGGTTTCATCCTGATAGAATTGGGGGAAGACCAGGTTCCAGAATTCGAGGTAGCGCTCGCAATCGCAGCCGGGGCGGCATTCGGGATTTCCGCAGCCGAACTTCTCCCCCCGGTCGAAGTAGATCTCCGAGCAGGGGCCGCAGGGACCGGAGAGCCCGGCCGGGCCCCAGAAGTTGTCCTTCTTATCCAGTCGGACGATTTTCTCTTCGGGAATCCCGGCCGTCTTTTTCCAGAGTTCCAGGGCTCCGTCGTCGTCCTCGAAGACCGAGACCCAGAGCCGGTCTTTGGGGAGGTTCATCACTTCGACCGAAAACTTCCAGGCCCACTCGATGGCTTCCTGCTTAAAGTAGTCCCCGAAGGAAAAATTGCCCAGCATCTCGAAGAAACTGTGGTGTCTTAGCGTCCGGCCGACGTTCTCCAGGTCGCTGTCCTTGCCTCCGACCCGGAGGCATTTCTGCACGGAGGCCGCCCGCTGGAACTGGAGGGGGGCGTCGGTCCAGAGGGCCTTGAAGGGGACCATCCCGGCCGAGGTGAAGATCAGGGTCGGGTCGCTCGACGGCACCAGGCTGTCGGAGGGCCGGACGGTATGTCCGCGCGCGGCAAAATAATCGAGAAAGGTTGTTCGGATTTCTTGTGCGTCCATTATAAAATTTTCCGCCTTCGGAATTGAATTTTCGGGGTTCCGGCTCCGCCGGAGTTGTTTATTCCAGATTAAACATCGAGTTGATTGTCTCTACGGCAGGGATCATATTTTACTCGGTTTCCTCTTCTTCACCGACCAGGTCTTCCAGGCATCCCCGGATGGTTTCGGAAGAGAAGCCCCGGCGGGCCAGGTAGGAGAAGAGCTTCCTCCGGGCCGTCTCCGGCGGCTCCCCCCGGTAATGCCGGACCCTTCTTTCGGCCAGTTCCCGGGCCGCCGCCCGCTCCCGCTCGGGGGGGATGATCTCGTCGAGCACCCGCCCGGAGATCTCGGGGTCGATGCCTTTTTCCCGCAGTTCCCGCCCGATCAGCCAGGCGGCCCGGGGCTTGAAAT
>JAVCCZ010000164.1 GCA_030765265.1 Candidatus Erginobacter occultus | reverse complement strand
TGGCCGCCCGGTTGAGCCAGGAGGCGGTCGCCACCTTGCGGCCGGCCAAGATCCTGGCCATCACCGGGGACCAGGTTATGCTCAACCGGGGAGCGGAAGCCGGTTTTGTCCCCGGGACGCCGGTGGAGATCTTCGCCTACCAGAGTATCGTCGACGAGGATACCGGCGAGGTCTACCGCAACGAGATCCCGGTCGGACGGGCTACGGTCCGCCGGGGTGACAAGCGGCAGAGCTTCGCCGAGATCGGCGGGGAGGATCTGGGGATCGCGGTCGGCTGCATTGTCAAGCCGGCGCGCCCGGCCGCCGGCCTGGCGCCCCTGGCCCCGGTCACCTGGTCGGGCGGCCGGGAAGAGGTGGGGGAGGCGATCGCCCCCCGAAATGAAAGCCCCCAAACCCCCGGTTCCAGCGCCCAGCCCCTGAGCTGGTAAACCCGGAACCGGAAAGATAAGGAGAAAATAGAGATGAAGAAGATTTCCGTCCTGGCCGCGGCGGCGGCGCTGCTCGCGCTCCCGGCCCTGGTCTTATTCCCCGGCTGCCGTTCCACCACCTCGGGGATTGAGGGTTCCTCGACCGTGATGATGGACGCCGACGGCGGTTACCAGTACAGCGAGTACGTGGTGGTCAACAACCCCAAGGTGGCCCGCGGGCTCCAGATCTCCACTCTCAGCCAGGAGTTCGTCGGCGATATCCTCCGGGCCCAGATTACCCTGGTCTCCAAGTACTCCAAGACCCAGCAGTACCAGTACCGTTTCTCCTGGTTCGACGAGAGCGGGGTGGAACTCGACGCCGGGGCCCGGCACTGGATTCCCTTTATTATGTACGGCAACGAGACCAAGACCCTCCAGGGGGTCGCCCCCAACCCGTCCGCCCGCCAGTTCAAGATCAATATCCGGACGCGGTAAAAATATCAATCAACCAATAAACAAATCGCCATCGCTATCGCTATCGAACTTGGCAAATTTGGTTCAGACCTCGATCCCGATAGCGATAGCGATTGATCGCGGGTTTCGCGGAAGACAAACAACTAAGGAGGCAGGATATGCAAAAAGGGATAAAGTTTCTTCTGGTTCTCGGGCTGGGGACGGTTCTGGCCGTCGCCGCCGGGTGCTCCACCACCTATGAATACGGCGACGCCGGCGACGCCCCGGTTTACTCCACCGGGTTCGGCCCCGGGGAACTCCAGCAGATCGCCGACTCGATGACCGGATCGCTGCTCACCTTCCCCCCGATCGTCCAGGTGACCAACGAGCGGCGGCCGGTGCTGGTGGTGGAGAGGGTGAAGAACAAGACCACCCAGCATATCGATACCGAGTCGGTCACCGACTCGATCCGGACCCGGCTGCTCCGCTCCGGCAAGTTCCGGTTCCTCGACAAGTCCACCGACGGGCAGACCATCGACGAGATCCGACGGCAGCAGGAGCAGGGGCTGACCCGGCAGGACCAGGCGGCCCAGTTCGGGACCCAGGAGGCGGCCGAGTTTATCCTGACCGCCAGCCTCTCCGAGATCGAGCAGCGCAAGGAGGAGTTCTGGACGCAGGAGAAGAAGATGGTTTATTACAAGTTCACGATGAACCTGAAGAACCTTCGGTCCGGGATTCTGGAATGGGCGGACGAGAAAGAGATAGTCAAGCTGAAGTCCGATCCGCGGTTCGGGTATTGATCCCCGGGTGATCCGGATCACCCGGTTTGTGTTCCCAACCGGCAGCCAGGGAGGATAGTGTGATGAAAATGAAATTTTTGCTTATCCCGGTATTCGCTTCCGTCGCGATCCTGCTCCCGGTTTCGGCCGTTTGGGGGCAGGACGTCCCGGGATTCTCGCTCGGGGGGTTTTTCGAATACCGGATCGAGAACGAGATCGGTGACGATAACCTCGCTTTTACCTACTACGGCGCCCGTCTCGCCTTCCGGGACGAGCGCTGGGTCGAGTTTTTCATCGACGGGGGAGGGGAACGGATATCTTTCGATCCGGTGAAGGACGAGACTGCCGCCTGCTTCGGTCTCGGGGGGACGTTCTGGCTGACGCGGGGCGACCCCGGCTGGGGGCCGCTCGACATCGGCCTCTTTGGTGCCGGGTATTTCGCCGACTACTCCTCGGTTGAATTCAAGGATCTCGGCGTCAAGACCGACCTCAAACACTTCCGGGGGTTGGGCCAGCTGGTTGTCCGCTGGTACGTCAACCAGGATTTCAAGGCCTTCGTCAAGGGCGGGGTCCAGTACAGCAAACTCGATCCCTCCGGGGACGAGATCGACGACGACGACTTCAGCGCGACCAAGCCGGCGGTCAACGCCGGGGTCGATCTCCAGCTGGCGGAGAACCTGATCGCTACGGTGGAATTAAACTATTCCGAGAGCGTCGGCGGGGCCGTCCGCCTGAATTACTGGTTTTAGTAAATTCTTCTCCGCCTTTCGGTGGGAGGGAATTTATTAAGTGAAAAGCAACCGGGGCGCTCCGCGCCCCGGTTGCTTCGTTTGCAAGCAGATTTTGGGGGGCACTTTGCATTGGAGAAAGTTGATCGGGATGGGGAGAAGACCGGACAGCTTGATGATCCTGGTTCTGGCCGCGCTGCTCCTGGGCGGTTGCGCCAGTTACCCGGAGCGGATGGCCCGGGTGAAGCGGGATTTCGTCAACGGCCAGTACGAATCGGCGCTCTCCGATATCTCCGACAGCGACTGTGAGGGGGGGAGGGACCAGATCCTGGCCCTCCTGGAGAGGGCGATTCTCAAGCAGTCTATGGGCGATTTCGAGGGATCGAACCGGGACTTCGAGGCTGCTTACGCGGTGATGGAAGATTACGAGAACCGGCCCGCGGTCAGCCTCCGGGACCTCGGCTCGGAGAGCGGGGCCGCCCTGGTCAACGAGACCACCCTGCCCTACAAGGGGACCGGTTACGAAAAGTTTCTGGTCCATATCTACAAGGCCCTGAACTACCTGATGCTCGGCGATTACGAGGGCGCGGGGGTGGAGATCCGGCGGCTTGACCGGCGGCGGGAGATCGAGCTGGAGACCAACCGGAAGGCCCGGGCGGCGGCCGAGGAGGCTTCCCGGGAGGAGGAGATTCCCCGGGAGGAACTTTCCGGGATCGAAGGCCAGCTCCTGGCGGCTTACGGACCGGCCCGTGACCGGGCCGCCACCGTCAGCAACCTCTACCTCTCCGCCTTCGGATCCTACCTTTCCGGTCTGCATTACGATCTGGAAGGAAGCTGGTCCGAAGCCTTGATCGACTACCGGCGGGTCCTGGAGCAGGTCCCGGTCCTTTTCCCCGCCCGGCTCGACGCCGTCCTCTCGGGCGCGGACGATATCTCCGCCGCCGGGACCGAAGTCAACCTGGAGGGGAGCGGGGACCTCTTCCTGGTCTTCCAGTGCGGCCTCTCCCCGGTC
>JAVCCZ010000161.1 GCA_030765265.1 Candidatus Erginobacter occultus | reverse complement strand
GCTGCTCGCCTTCATCCCGGCCACCTGCGAGGGGGTGGTTATCACCCTGGCCGGACATCAGCTCCTCGGCCTGACCCTGATGGAAGCGGCGCTGCTGGGCTCGATCCTGGCCGCGGTCTCCCCGGCGGTGGTGGTCCCCCGAATGATCGCCTTCATCAAGGAACGGCGGGGAGCGAAGAAAGCCATCCCCTCGATGGTGATGGCCGCCGCCTCGGTGGACGATATTTACGTGATCGTGGTTCACAGCGTCCTGGTCGGGCTTTACGTCGGGCGGCGGATGAATATCGCCTGGGAGATCGCCGCCATCCCCCTCTCCCTGGTCCTGGGGGCGGCGGCGGGACTGGGGATTGGCTGGATCCTCTACCGGATCTTCGAGCGGTCCGACCTCTGGGCGACCAAGCAGGTCCTGATCGTGATCGCGGCTTCCATCTTCCTGGTCCGCCTCCAGCATTACCTGGCCGGGGTGGTCCCCTTCGCCGGCCTGGTGGCGGCGATGGCGATCGGCTTCGTCATCCTGGAGAGACGGGAACATATCGCCCACGCCATCTCCGCCCGGCTGGCGAGGGTCTGGATCTTCGCCGAGATCGTCCTCTTCTCGATGGTGGGGGCGCAGGTGGACATCACCGTGGCCTGGCAGGCGGGGCTGGCGGGGATCGCCGTGATCCTGATCGGGCTGCTGGCCCGGTCCGCGGGGGTGATGGCCTGCCTGGCCGGGAGCGGTCTGACCGGGAAGGAGAGGCTCTTCGTGGCGGTCGCCTACTCCCCCAAGGCCACCGTCCAGGCGGCGATCGGGGCCAGTCCCCTGCTGGCGATGCGGGCGGCCGGGATGGCGACGGGTCCGGGGGAGATCATCCTCGCCGTGGCGGTCTTAAGCATCCTCCTGACCGCCCCCACCGGGGCCTGGGCGATCAACGCCCTGGGGAGAAGGGTGCTCCCGGTGGAACCGGAAGCCGGCGACAACGCCTACCGGGCGGCCCTGGAAAGCTCGGATTAAAAACAGAAGACGACCCCGAGGGCGGGGCCGTAGATCCGGCCGGCAGCAATCCCTGGCTCGATGAAGAGCCCTTTCCGGATTACGAGCAGGAACCGGTGATTATGGCTTCGTAAGCAGCCGGCGAGACCGGCCCGCATCTCTTGCGTCCGTCGCCCGCTGGCATCTCTCCCGATCCGCCCTCTTGCCCCGTCGAAACGGGGACAATAACCCATCAGTCCTTCCGTTATGGTTTTCTACTTGCCTTTAAGGGCGGATTTCAGCGATAATGACCTCGGCACCCCATCCACATCATCCACCCCCGACGTAAAAGTCGGGGGCGGATGATTCCGCCAGGCGGGTATGAACTGGACCTAGCATCTCTCTCCCGGTCCTGGTGAGGGATCTCCCTATCTGACTATCGGGATATCATCGATACCTCCGAAATATACTCTGGAGATACCCTGGATAGCCCAGAGTCCGGCGGAGTTCCGAAAAATCCCGATATCATCCACGGCGTTGCCGTTGTAATCCCCCGGAACCGGATTGTCGAGGGAGCTTCCATAGTAACGTCTGGTTACTCCCCGGATCGCCCAGAGTCCGGAGCCGGGCCGGAAGATTCCGTAATTCCAGGCGCCATCGCCATCGTAATCACCGGGGACAATCGTGTCTGATGAGGAACCGAAATATATTCGGCTCACTCCTCTGATTGCCCATAATCCCGAACTCCCGCGGAAGATGCCGATATCCCGGATGGAATCTCCATCGTAGTAACCGGAAGCAGGGATATCCGCCGGTCCGCCGAAATAAACTCTGGTAACTCCCCGGATCGCCCAGAGACCGGAAGAAACCCGGAAGATACCGATATCGGTGGTCCCGTCACCGTTGTAGTCACCTGGTTCCGGTCGATCGAGGAATCCGAAATATGCCCGGGTTGTGCCCTGGATCGCCCAGAGTCCGGAAGCGGCACGGTAGATACCTATTTCCGTGGTTCCGTCCCCATTATAATCCCCCGGAACGGGTTCATCGGTTGATGACCCGAAATAAACCCGGGAAATTCCCCTGATTGCCCAGAGCCCGGAACTACCCCGGAAGATAGCGATATCCGAGGTTCCATCCCCGTTGTAGTCGTAAATCCAGGGCGGCGCGACCGCAGCCGGAGTTCCCGTAGGTTGAGCGGTGGGTATCGCGGTTGGAGTTGGTGTAGTAGTTGGTTCCGTGGTCGGGGTTGGAGTAAGAGTAGGTGTCACTGTCGGCTGTGCTGTTGGAGTAGTTGTGGGCTGCGGGGTTATGCTGGGTGTCGGGGTTACCGATGGAGTGGGAGGGATAGTAGGCGGCGCGGTCGGAGCGGTGGTCGGTGTCGGAGAAGGAGTGGATGTCGGGGTAAGACTGGGAGTCGTTGACGGTGTTGGAGTTTGCGTTACACTTGGTGTGGGCGTGACAGAAGGTGTCACGACCAATAGTGACAATTTGCATAGAAAGGCATCCGAACCTCCACTGAGTTCAGTCTGATAGGGGTTCAGGGTCGGGAAGTTAGGGGACTCGGTATACCCGCTAACATAGGCCGCTCCATCCGACCCCAGGCTGATCCCCTCACCGTAATCTTTCTGGGTTCCTCCGAGGTAGGTGGAATAGATTAGAGTAGAACCGGAAGAGGAAAAGGCGGCAACAATCCCATCGTCATTCCCGCCGCCATACGCCGATTGGTAAGAGTTTACCGTGGGGAAGTCGTAAGATTGGGTATAACCGGTGATTGATATGGCTCCGTCCGTTCCGATCGCGAGGCCTTGCCCTCTATCCCGGTCACTCCCCCCGAGATAGGTGGAATAGGTGAGGGTTGATCCGCTCGGGGCTAAAGAGGTTATGAATACGTCATAACTGCCGCCGGAGACGGCCTGGTAAGGATTTACCGTGGGGAAGTCGGAATAAGTGGTATAGCCGGTGATCGAAGCGGTTCCGTCCGATTCCAGCACGATTCCATTTCCTACATCAGTACCGCCCGATCCCAGGTAGGTGGAATAGAAGAGAGCCGAGCCGCTGGAGGAGAAAGCGGTCACGAAGGCATCGTCGAAGGTTTTGCGACTCGCCTGGTAAGGGTTCGCGGTGGGGAAGTCGGTAGAATCGGTCTTCCCGGTGACATAGGTTCTCCCGTCCGCTCCGACGCTGATTCCAAATGCATCATCTCTATCATTCCCGCCGAGGTAGGTGGAGTAGATGAGAGACGAGCCGCTGGAGGAGAGACCGGCTACGAAAGCATCGAAGTCTCCGGCGAACGACGGCTGGTAAGGATTTTCCGTGGGGAAGTTGGTTGAATTGGTATATCCGGTGATATAGGTCTCACCGGTTGACCTCAGGGCGATCGCGTTTTGAGAAAATATATAATCTGAACCGCTCCCCCCGAGGTAGGTGGAATAGAGAAGCGTCGAACCGGTAGAGGACAATGCGGCCACGAAAGCATCAAGCCCTCCGGCGAAGGTCGCCTGGTAAGGATTTATTGTGGGGAAATCGGAAGAAGTGGTGAGCCCGACAAGATAGGCGGTCTTATCCGCCCCTAATGCGATTGACCATCCATTATCTGCACCGCTGCCCCCGATATAGGTGGAATAGATTAGGGTCGAACCGCTGGAGGAAAGGGCGACCACGAATGCGGCATAAGATCCATCGATTTCCTCCTGGTAGGGGTTTGCCGTGGGAAAATTGGAAGAAGTGGTCCTGCCGGTGATATAGGCCGTCCCGTCCGTCCCCAGAGTTATTCCATATCCTTCATCGGACCCACTCCCCCCGAGGTAGGTGGAGTAGTCCAGTTGCACCTGAGCCGAAAGCATGGACGGCATAGCGCCGGCAAGCAAAATCCCGACAAACAAAACCAAACTTCTCTTCATAACGGACTCCTTGGTTAAAGGCTCCAGTCGTTAAAGAATAATAGTCAGCTGGATATTTGATCCGGGGTTTGGATGGTCAAAATTTAATTACGAGATGTTTCATTAATAATTTACTGTGTCATAATTTTCAGCCGGAGGCTCTTGTTTGCCTCTGGAGGAGCCGCAACTCGGGCGCACAATGAAATGCAGTCAAAAAGGTAGCCGCAGGCTTTAGCCTGCGTTTTTGCGCACCCTGAAGGGTGCGGCTACCATACGTTAGAGCGCAGCGCTACCTTATAAGAAATTAATCTGAAAATATGGGTAATAAAACCCTCCTTAACTAAAAAGTTAATTGTCTTGCGAGTGAGTTGGCAAGCTAAATCTAAAAAATACGTAATATATTTTTCCGCCTACCTCTCTCCATCCCTGTTTTTATCTTCCCATTGTTTTGTGGTTATAACTCCATACGTAACGGATTGTGCTTATTATATCTTCAAACTTTGAGCTAATTCCGGGGACACCATACTTAATTATTAAGTATGGTGTCCCCGGAATTAAGTTGGGGGTGGAACGGCGAGACTTGGATTTACTATGATACTAACGGGGAGATCCTGGTGATGAGTAGTAGTGGAGAGGGAATAAAATCTCGATCTGATTCTGGGGAGTATATCGCCGGACTGATTTGAGGTTTGGCTGACGGAGGGACCTATGACCTGGAATCATCTGATCCTCTATCTTTAAAAAGCCAGTCCAGATTGAACCGGTTGACTCAACCAGATCCACCCCGACCTCCTGGCGATCGGGTCCGACCTGCGGCTGATCGCCCTGATCGTCATCCTGTTGCTGGCCGGTTTCGAACTCAGCCGCAAGACTCTCCACCGGGTGGGCGGCCAGGCGCTGCTGCTCGCCTTCATCCCGGCCACCTGCGAGGGGGTGGTTATCACCCTGGCCGGACATCAG
>JAVCCZ010000212.1 GCA_030765265.1 Candidatus Erginobacter occultus | reverse complement strand
TGGCTGGCGGAACTGGGTGATGTCTATCAGGATCTCGAACTGACTGCCGAAGCGCTGGCTTGCTATCTCCAGGCCCGTGATCTCGACCCCGGCCGCCGGCGATACACGGACAAAGCCGGGGCCGCGATTCTCTCCCTGCGGGGTCAGAAAGAAGCGATATCCTTCTGGGAGGAGGAGTCGGCCAAGGATCCGGAGTGGTCCCGGCCCCATTTCATCAGGGCGAAACTCCTGCTGGCGGACGGGCGGACGGCGGAAGCCAAAAGGGAGATTGGCCAAGCCGTCACCCTTAAACCCGGCTATCGTGATTACGCCAAATGGCAAGTTCGGATTGAGAACATTCTTTACCGGGAAGAGTCCCCGTGAAAATAGCCCTGATCACCATCATCTTCACCCTCCTGGCCGTCTATATCTCCCGGACCCTGGATTTTCTCCAGTTCAAGCCGGCCCGCCTGCAGGCTTTCGTCTCGATCGCCTTCGTCTCCATCCTCCTCCTCAGCCAGCCTCGGCTGGCCTTTTACCTGGCAATCGCCAGCGTCAGTTTTTACGATCCCCGCTACTGGTGGGGTTTTCTCCGGCTCTGGCTCCACCAGTGGATCATCCTTTTCTCCATCATCCTTTTCATCGGGATCAGGATTCAGCGGCGGGAGAAATTCGTTTTTTATCCGCTCGACCTCTGGCTGGGCGGACTTATTTTAACCTTTCTGATCTCCACCCTCAACTCCCCCGATCCTGGGACGAGCGTCCGCTGGACAATATATTTCTTGATTCTGATCGGGGGGTATTACCTGGCCCGGCTGACGATAGACAGCAGTCAACAGTTGATCAGGGTCACCTGGTTTTTGCTCCTCTGCGGCGCGGTCAGCGGAGGAATCTCGATATTCCGGCCCACGGTCGGGAGCCGGGTCGGTTCCCTGGTCCTCTCCAATCCCAACGCCCTCGGTAATTATCTGGCCCTGATTCTGCCTCTCCCCCTGGCCTTTCTCTTCTACGGGCGGCTTTCTCCGGTCAGAAAAGCCATTTCATTCCTGGCCATTACCCCGATCGCGGTTTCTTTGATTCTCACCCTCTCCCGGAGTTCCTGGGTGGGCTCGGGGGTAGGCCTCCTGGCCCTGGGTTGCTTCCGGCCCCGCCTGAAGTACTTCATTGCGGTTCTGGCAGGGTTGTCGATCGTATTTTTCATCCCCGCCGTTCAGAGCCGGATTTTCGAAGACCGGGACGACCCCGGCATCTCGTACCGGAGGACCAAGATCACCATCGCCTACGAGATGTTCAAGGAAGCTCCGATTCTCGGCCACGGCCCCGGGTCTTTCCAGGCCCTGGCACCCGAACAGGACGAGTGGGGGGTGGTTGCCCATTCCGCGATCGAGAATCTTTACCTGCGGATGCTGGCTGAAGGGGGTCTGCTCCAGTCGGCGGTCTTTTTCGGCCTGATCGTCTATTTCAGCGTCCTCGGTTGGTCCACCCTCCAGACCCTTCCTCCGGGACCGCTCCAGGCAGTAGTGCTGGGCAGCCTGGCCGCCTTCTGGGCTTCCCTGGGTATCGGGATCGGGGAGGATATCCTTCTCTTTCCGATGAACAATTGGCTGATAGGATTTTACCTGGCGGTGGTCATAAAGGCTCGGGAATTCACCGAAATGGGAATTATACAGGAATCGCCGGTTTCTTCGGGTACTCTATGAACAAGCAATCGCGTCCAAAATTATTTGCGGTCTGTTTCGTAAAAAACGAGGAAGACATCATCGCCGATTGCTTACGGCACGCCGCCCGATTCTGCGACCGGATTTACGTTGTGGACAACGCCAGCACCGACCGGACCTGGGAAATCGTGAAAGATCTGGATCTCGCTCCCGTCGTGCCGGTCGGCTCAAAAGACTTTATCTACCGGGAATACTTGCGGATCTGGTTTATGGGCTTGAAAGAAAGAGAACTCGGGCGCAATAACTGGTGGTATATACTGGACGCGGATATGCTTCTGGATGGAGATCCACTTGGCGCCATTGCCCAGGCGGAAAAAGAGGGGGCCGACGCGATCGCGGTCAACGTGATCAATTTCCATATTACGAAAGAAGAGATCATAGCTGCGGCTCAAAGCGGGCGGAGAGAGAGCTGGCGGGATCGAAGATACTACGGGCTTTATGAATCGGGTGAAATCGATCTGTTTAAGAACACCGGGTATCTCGATTATGGCTTATGCGCCCGAGTTCCACTTGGCCTGACAAAGGAATGCTCACTGCGATTGCCCAGCCGGCACTATCCTCACAGGTTCGGGGAACAGTTGAAGAAACGGATACTCACCCGATCGGAGAATCCTGATTTTGAGCCCCAGCTGAAGAGAGGCACCGAATGGGAACATTACCTGATTGACCCTGCTACTTCCCCCGGCATAAAATGTTTAAATGCCGCGTCGAAAGAAATAGACTTCACCGGCGGTTTTAGTTACGTTGTCCCTCCGATCGGCCGGTATGGCAGGAGCCGCATTTTTGCTACCGTCGTCCGCGCTCTATACCCGCTTGGCTTGTTGCCGCTTTTCTACGCTTTTTATAACCGCTATGCTTTCTGGCGGCAGAAGATCGAACCCCGAGAAAAAGATATTTTTTTATCGACGTTTAGAGATCGTCCTCGCGGCGCATCGGGCCCGAGAAGTACCTCGAAATTGGTTGTTTGATAGCGTCCGGGTACGAGCGCCTTTGACCAGGATCTGATTGTGAATTATTATTGTGGATTAACCGGGCTTCTTGCTTTTTGATTGTTATGAACGAATCGGGATTTTCAGCGCTTGTCAGGATCCGGCCCCGGCGGGGGTGGGCGGGGATCAACTTCCGGGAAATCTGGCTCTATCGCGAACTCCTGGGTTTCCTGATCTGGCGGGAGATTACGGTCAGGTATAAGCAGACCCTGCTGGGAGCATCCTGGGCGGTTCTCCAGCCGGTGGCGCTGATGGTGATCCTGTCCGTGGTCTTCGGCCGGTTTCTGCGTGTGGATACCCAGGGACTTCCCTATCCGATCTTCTCATACAGCGCCCTGGTTGTCTGGACATATTTCTCCCAGGCGATGAGGAGATCGACCGAAAGCGTGGTGGCCAACTCACACCTGGTGAGCAAAATCTACTTTCCCCGATTGATCATCCCGATCGGGTCCACCCTCTCCGGCCTGGTCGATTTCGGCATCGCCTTGATAGTTTTGATTGGGATGTATTTTTACTACGGGATAGCCATTCGGCTGACGATCATATTCCTCCCGCTGTTTTTGTTGATGGCGGCTGCTCTGGCCTTTGGCATAGGGAGCTGGCTCTCCTCCCTGAACGTGAAGTATCGGGATATTAATTACATTGTGCCACTTCTGATCCAGGTCTGGATGTTCGCTTCTCCGGTGGCGTATTCGCTGAACCAGGTCCCCGAAAATTTGCGGTTGATTTACAGCCTGAACCCGATGGTTTGCGTGGTCCAGGGTTTCAGGTGGACCTTGCTGGGACAGAGCCGGCCTTCCGGGGCGATGCTGGCGGCGGCGATCAGCATCATAACTGTTCTCCTGATATCCGGGGTGTATTACTTTCGGAGAATGGAGACCGAATTCGCCGATGTTATATGACGCGGGGCGGGATTGATGAGCGATACTGTAATAAAAGTTGAAAATCTCGGGAAAAAATACCGCATCGGGGGGGTTCACCCTGCCCGGCGCCAGTTCCGGGATGTCCTGATGCAGAGCTTGACCGCGCCCTTCAAGCGCCTGGGGGGCCGGGCCCGGTCGGATGAGATCATCTGGGCACTTAAGGACGTCTCTTTTGAAGTGAAGAGAGGCGAGGTGGTTGGTTTCATCGGCCGGAACGGAGCCGGGAAGACGACCCTTCTGAAAATCCTTTCCCGGATCACCTCCCCCACCGAAGGCGGGGCGGACATCGGAGGAAGGGTAGGAAGTCTTTTGGAGGTGGGGACCGGGTTCCATCCTGAACTCACCGGCCGAGAGAACATTTACTTCAACGGCTCAATTCTGGGGATGCGCAAGTCCGAGATTGACCGCCGGTTTGACGAGATCGTGGAATTTTCCGGGGTGAAGAGATTCATCGACACGCCGGTGAAACGTTATTCCTCGGGTATGCAGGTGCGACTGGCTTTTTCCGTCGCCGCTCACCTGGAGCCGGAAATATTGCTGGTGGACGAAGTTCTGGCGGTGGGTGATCTGGACTTCCAGAAGAAGTGCCTGGACAAGATGGGTAAAGTCGCCCGGGGAGGGCGGACGGTATTATTCGTCAGTCACAATATGGGGGCTGTTCTTTCACTATGCAGCAGGGCCTACCTGTTGCAGGGCGGACGCATTGAAGCTTCCGGGGTCGCCGAGGCAGTCGTTGCCCAATACACCCGGAGCGTATATTCGGCAGCGGTAACCTCCCTGGAGCAGAGAACCGACCGGAAAGGCGACGGCCGGGTTCGTCTGACCTCGATCGCCATCAAAAACGGAGACGGGGATACGCGGATCCAGTGCAGCGACCGCCTCTTGATTGAAATCGGCTATAGATCCCGGGAGGAATTATTAAGGGCGACTTTTCTGGTGGGTGTCTATGATCAGTTAAACCGCCGGCTGTTTTTCTTGAACAGCGGCGTGAGCGGAGGTCTCCCCGCCGAGTTGCCCGCCTCCGGATCAGTCAGGTGTCTCACCGGTCCGATTAATATCACACCCGGTTCCTGCGGCGTGAACGTTGCTGTTTTGCTGGGGGGCGGGGTGGCGGATCACGTGGAACAGGCCGGTGTTTTTGAAGTAGCGCCGGATGACTTCTGCGGTGCGACCAAGCTGACAAACCGGCAGATGGCGTTATGCCTGCTGCAACAGGAATGGAAATCGTAATATGGCGGGAT
>JAVCCZ010000079.1 GCA_030765265.1 Candidatus Erginobacter occultus | reverse complement strand
TGGATACCGCCGCCCGGGTCAGCGCCCGGTCGGCGGTTTTCGGACGGCAGCTGGCCCGCTGCCGGGAGAAACTGGAGCCGGAGCCCCGGAAGAAGTTCCTCGGGATCTTTTAACCGGTCCCCGGGCAAGGAGGGGTTCCGGTCGGGGAAGATCTACCAGACATCCATAACCTGGCCGGCTTCAGAATCCACGGCGCCGGTTTCGATCCAGCCGACATTCTTGTTGACCAGGACTATGGCCACGGCGGTAAAGACGAAGAAACCGATCAGGATCGTCCAGAGGACGGCTCGGGAAATAATCATTTCCAGCCTCCTTATTGGGCAGCTAGTTCTGTCAAAATTTCCTGCGTGATTTATGGGCTAACAGCCTATTAACAAATGGGATAGATCCAAAATTGTGTTCTCCCCCATTTTCGGCTGATTGATAATCAGGTAGGATCACTCCTTGCCCCTCACCGCCAAGTTCGGAACGAAGGAGGATCCTACGTGAAAAATGATATCTTCAAACTTGTTCGTTGGTTCTGCTCCAAACTCACTTTCAATGATCTGGCTTCGGTTGTCCCGGTTCTTCAGGAGGTGCTCTCAGGTTCCCGCAAGGACATAGAACTTAAAGCACCCTTGGATCGTCCTCCTCACTATCGCCGGTTCCGCGTCGATCCCACCTTGCCGCTTACCCAGTGTCCCGCTTCTGTATTCGAACCACCCTCCGCGGATTGGCGTCAACTTCAACAACAACACGAACAACAGTTCGGCAAAACCATATCCATTGTGCGCCGCCGCACCGGTTCTTCAGCCCCGCCAGAAAAGTGTCGTTGCCAACACTGTAATGCGCCAGTCCGCTATCTTTATCTCAACAATGGCGCCCTGGGCTCTCAGGTGCTATGCAAGATCTGCGGCAAAACCTCCCCCACCGATCGTAAACGCCGGGACTGCACTGCCCGTTACTGGTGTCCCCATTGCGGTAATGCTCTCTTTCGCTGGAAAGAAGATGGTATCTGTACAGCCTTCAAGTGCCCAAACGATAACTGTTCCTTTTATCAGCGCAACCTGTCCGAGCTAACCGCCCAAGAGCGGCGAATGCGTGAGGCCGGAAACACCAGCCAGTTTAAACTGCGATACCTCTTCCGCGAATATCACTTCGCCTCCCAAGATCTAACCGCGGCCAGGCCGAAAAATGCGCCCGTTGATCTCAATCGGATTCACAATAACCTTCATACCGTCGGCCTGTGCTTGTCCTTTTCGGTCAGCTTCGGCCTCAGCGCCCGGATGACCGCCCAAGCCCTCAAGCGGATCTTTGATATCCCCATCTCTTACCAGACAGTCATCAACTACATCAACGCTTCCGCCAGATATATAAGCGATTTCGTTGATGCCAATTGCCCGGCTCCCTTAGGCACCTGCGCGGCGGATGAAACCTATATCAAGGTCGAAGGCGATACCCACTATACCTGGTTCATCATCTCGCAGATCCGAAGAGCGATCTGCGGCTATAATGTCTCAGACTCTCGAGATATCGAACCTGCCCTGGCCTTGCTCAGCAACTGCTATGGTTCTCCTCAATCCCCGAAATGCGAGTCTGGAGACCTGGTCACCGACGGGCTGCCGTCTTATGATAGTGCCGTCGTGGCTTACAATGTCAAAGCCCGCCAGAGCTCCGGACAAAGCCTGCTCACAAAGCACACCGTGATCGGCCTGAAGAACCTTGACCCCGAGAGTGAAACTTACCGCGTCTTCAAACAGTTGATTGAACGACTCAACCGCACTTACAAGTTCCATACCCGGCCTCGGGCCGGCTTCAAAGACTTTAACGGCGTGGTCGCCCTGACCACTCTCTTCGTGGCCTTCTATAACTTTATGCGCCCCCACGGTGCCCTCAAGGGCAACCCACCCGTCCCCCTGGATTGCCTGCAGCACCAAACTCTCTATCCGAGAATGTGGGTAGAGATGCTTCGTCAGGCCGCTTGAGCCATCAAGCTTGATTGTCAAAGATCAACAGGCTTTCGCCCTTGTCAGACTTCCGGATCGCTGTGTCTTCCTACTCCTCAATACGCCAAATTACGCCTCTTCGATTGCCTTACGTCGAGTCCGATCTCAATAAATGCCCTCTTCCTCGTTGCCTGAATATGCCTCTTGCGAACCCTGCCCCATTTTCATCCGTTTTCATTCAATTTTTGACAGTTCCGGGCAGCTGCTGGCTTGGCAATATTTTTGGTTATTCTCCCCTGAATTCTGAACAATTACTCTACTCCATCCGTCTATCTATGTAAACACCTGATTTTTGCCTTTGACTTCCCGGCCGCGAGATGGTAGATACCTATCCTTCTCAAAGCGGGAATTTTGCCTAACCCAAACCTGGTTTAACCACCAAGGAGCAGATATGAAGAAGCAAGCGAGGATATTGATGATTGGTATGCTGGCCTCCGGGATTCTCTTTTCCGGATGCGGCAAGGACAAGGACGAAGAACCGGCCGTCCCGGCTATGGCGCCGCCGCCGCCGCAAGCCGCGGTCGCCCCGGACACGATGGTCGCCCGGGTGGGAGAGACCGTGATCACCGGGCAGATGCTCAACCAGCAGCTCAACGCCCTGATCCAGCAGTACTCCGCCCAGGTCCCCCCCGAGCAGCTCCAGCAGCTCCAGCCGATGCTCCGCCAGCAGGCGGTCCAAGCCCTGATCAACCAGGATTTGCTGCTCAAGGAAGCCGTCCGGCAGAATATCACCCCCGCCGAGGAAGACATCGACAGCCAGATCGAAGAGATCGTGGCCCAGTTTCCCAGCCAGGCGGCCTTTGAATCCCAGCTGGGGATGGCCGGGTTGACAATAGACGCCCTGCGGGAGGATATCCGGCGCAACCTGATGATCCAGCAGCTGGTCGAGAGCCAGTTCCCGGAAGATCTCGAGACGACCGACGAGGAGATCGAAGAGTTCTACGCCGCCAACACCGAACAGTTCGAGCAGCCGGAACAGGTGGAGGCCAGCCATATCCTGATCCAGATCGCCCCGGACGCCGGCGAGGAAGATAAAGCCGCCCGGCTCGAAGAAATCGAGGCCATCAAGGTCCGGATCGAAGGCGGGGAGGATTTCGCCGAAGTCGCCCGGGAGAGTTCCCAGGACGCCGGTTCCGCCGAGCAAGGCGGGAGCCTCGGCCTTTTCGGCCGGGGGCAGATGATCCCGGCCTTCGAAGAGGTGGCCTTCGCCCTGGAGCCCGGCGAGCTCAGCGAGATCGTCGAGACCCAGTTCGGCTACCACTTAATCAAGGTCAGCGACAAGCGGGAAGCCGGCGCGGTTCCCCTGGAGGAAGTCTCGGAGCAGATCGGGATTTTCCTCACCAACCAGAAGCAGCAGCAGTTGATCGGGGACTACCTGAAGAAGCTTAGGGAAGGCGCCGATATCCAGTACGGACCGGGTTTCCAGCCGGCCCCGCCGCCGGTCCCGGCCGGACAGGGCCAGTTTCCTCCCGCCCGCCCCCCGCAATAGACCTGACCGGGGGGGGAGAGAGTAGAGTGAAGGATTCCCGGTCCGGGAAACTGTTGGAAAAAATCGATGCCCGATCCGCCGCCATTGGCGTGATCGGGCTCGGTTACGTCGGTCTTCCCCTGGCCATCGAGTTTGCCCGGGCCGGATTCCCGGTCACCGGCTTCGACCTCGACCGGGAGAAGGTGGAGAAGATCCGGGCCGGCCGGAGCTATATCAAGCACATACCCCCCTCCGCCGTCCAGTCGCTTCTCCGGGAAGGGGTTATCCCCGCGACCGACGATTTTCAGCTCCTGAAAGGGATGGACTGTATCCTGATCTGCGTCCCCACCCCCCTGACCAGCCACCAGGAACCGGACCTCTCCTATATCCGGGCCACGGTCGATACCATCGCCCGGACCCTGCGGCCGGGGCAGCTGGTTATTCTCGAGAGCACCACCTATCCCGGAACCACCCGGGAGGTGGTCCAGCCCGTCCTGGAAAAGACCGGTTTGGCGGCGGGGAAGGATTTCTTCCTCGCCTTTTCCCCGGAACGGGAGGACCCCGGCAACCCCGACTTCGCCACCGCCTCCATCCCCAAGGTGGTGGGCGGGCTGAACCGGGATTCCCTCAAGACGGCCCGGAAGCTCTATGAAGCCATCGTCCCGGCGACGATCCCGGTCTCCAGCCCCGACGCCGCCGAAGCGACCAAGCTGCTGGAAAACATCTACCGGTCGATCAATATCGCCCTGGTCAACGAGCTGAAGATCGTCTTCGAGAAGATGGGGATAGATATCTGGGAGGTGATCGAGGCTGCCTCCTCCAAGCCCTTCGGCTACACCCCCTTCTACCCCGGACCCGGCCTGGGCGGACACTGTATCCCGATCGATCCCTTCTACCTGACCTGGCGGGCGAAAGAGTTCGACCTCCCCACCCGTTTCATCCAGCTGGCCGGCGAGATCAACACCGCGATGCCCGGGCGGGTGATCGACCGCCTCCGGGAAGCCCTCAACGAAGAGGAAAAGAGTCTCAAGGGCAGCCGGGTCCTGATCCTCGGGGTGGCCTACAAGCGGGACGTCGACGATATGCGCGAGTCGCCCGCCCTGCGGCTGATCGAGCTGCTCCGGGCCTCCGGGGCCCGGGTCAGCTACCACGACCCCTACATCCCGGTCCTCCCCCTAACCCGGAAGTATCGGTTCCGGATGCGTTCCCGCCCCTTGACCGCCGAGCTGCTCCGGGGGGCGGACGCGGTCCTGATCGCCACCGACCACCGTTCGGTCGACTACCGCCTGGTCGGGCGCCACGCCCGCCTGGTCGTCGACACCCGTAACGCGATGGCTTCCGCCGGCCGGGTCAAGGCCCGGGTGGTCCGGGCCTGACCCGGCCGTTTAGGGGGGGCGCGATCGAGATTCCTCAGGAAAGCTCATCCACCGGCTTCGCGGCTTCATTAATCTATAAAGTCTATAGAGATAATATTATTTTCTTGACCTGGTAACTCCTTTTTCATAGAGTGGTCCATCGTGAAACTTTCGAAGAAAGGCGAATACGCCCTGCGGGCCTTGAGCTGCCTGGTCCGGCGGCAGGGAGAGGGTCCGGTGCCGATCAAGGAGATCGCGGAAGACGAACAGATTCCGAAGAAGTTCCTTGAACAGATCCTCCTCGAATTGAGGAAGGCCGGGTTGGTCGAGAGCACCCGGGGCGCCGGCGGGGGCTACCGTCTGCTCCAGGAACCCCGGGCCGTCTCCCTGGCCCGGGTGGTCAGGCTGATGGACGGACCCCTGGCCCCGTTGCGCTGCGTCTCCCGGACCGCGCCGATCCGCTGCTCCCGGGAGAAAGGTTGCGGCCTGCGCCTGGTGATGGGGGAGGTCCGGACCGCCGTGGCCGGAATCCTGGAAGAGAAGACCCTGGCCGACATCGCCGGGAGCGGCTGAATATATTTTTTGCCTCTATAGACTACAAAGTCTATAGAGATTATATTTTCCATCGGACATCCGGGTCAATTTATCCGGCAAGGAGGCAGCAGTGAAGAAGATCTGGAACCTGGTTCTCACGGCGGGATTAATTCTCGCCACTCACCCCGGCTGCGGCCGGGAGACTGCCCCCGGCGAAATTCGGGGGACGATCACCGTCTCCGGGGCCTGGGCGCTTTATCCCCTGGTGATCCGCTGGGCCGGGGAGTTCAAGAAGCTCCATCCCGCCGTCCGGATCGATATCTCGGCCGGCGGGGCCGGGAAGGGGATGGCCGACTGCCTGGGCGGGGTGGTCGACCTGGGGATGGTCTCCCGGGAGATAAACCCGGCCGAGATCGAGCGGGGGGCCTGGTCGGTGGCGGTGGCCAAGGACGCCGTGGTCCCGGTGATGAACCGGGAGAACCCGGCCGCGGAGACGATCCACCAGCGGGGGTTGAGCCGGGAGGAGTTGATCGGTGTCTGGCTCCCGGGCGGATTGGGGAGTTGGCCGGCGCCGCCCGGGCTTCTCCGGGTTCCGGAGATGACCGTCTATACCCGCTCCGACGCCTGCGGGGCGGCCGAGGTCTGGGCCCGCTACCTGGGCGGGGAGCAGGAGGACCTGGGCGGGGTGGGGGTTTACGGCGACCCCGGCCTGGCCCAGGCGGTCCGGCGGGATTTCGGCGGGATCGGTTTCAATAACATCAACTACGCCTACGACCTGAAGACCGGGACGCCGGTGGGCGGGCTGATGGTGATCCCGATCGACCTCAACGGCAACGGACGGGTGGATCCGGAAGAGAACTTCTACGGGACCCTCCCCGAACTTACCGCGGCGATCGCCGACGGCCGCTACCCTTCGCCCCCGGCCCGCGATCTCTACCTGGTCTCCGGGGGTCAGCCGAAGAGCGAGCCGGTCCGGGTTTTCCTCAGCTGGATCCTCGGGGAAGGCCGGGCTTACGTCGAGGAGGCCGGTTACATCGCCCTGGCCCCGGAGAAACTGGCAGCCGGCCGGGAGAAACTCCGCCTCTCCGAACCCGGTCCGGCCGGAGACTGATGATCATTTCCCCGAAGAGGATCTTTTATGACCGCTGGGCGGGGAGGCTGCTCCTCGCCCTGACCATTGCCGGCTCGCTGCTGGTGGTGATCATCGCCGCCGGGCTCTATCTCCGCTCCCGGCCGATCCTGGCCGACTACCCCCTCGCCGATCTCCTCTTCTCCTCCTCCTGGCGGCCGTTGCGGGGGGAGTTCGGCTTCTTTCCCTTCATCGCCGGCACCTTCTGGGTGACCGGAACGGCGGTCCTGATCGCCGTCCCCCTCTGCCTGCTGACCGCGATCTTCCTCTCCGAGTACTGTCCCCCCCGGGTCCGGGAGGGGGTCAAGCCCCTGATCGACCTCCTGGCCGGGATCCCCTCGGTGGTCTTCGGGATCTGGGGGGTGCTGACGATCGTCCCCCTGATCCAGGAGCGGATCGCCCCCTTCTTCGGGATCTCTTCCAGCGGGTATACTGTCCTCGCCGCCGGGGTGGTCCTGGCGATTATGGTCTTCCCGGTGATCATCCACGTCTGTCTCGAGGTGCTCGGTTCGGTCCGCCGGGGGCTGCGGGAGGCCTCCCTGGCCCTGGGGGCGACCCGCTGGCAGACGGTCAAGAAGGTGGTCGTCCGGCGGGCCTTTCCCGGGATCGTCGCCGCCGTCGTCCTCGGGGTCTCCCGGGCCCTGGGGGAGACGATGGCGGTGCTGATGGTGGCCGGCAACGTGGCCCGGGTTCCCTCCTCCGTCTTCGACCCCGCCTACCCGCTCCCGGCCCTGATCGCCAACAATTACGGGGAGATGCTCTCGATCCCGCTCTACGACTCGGCGCTCCTCTTCTCCGCCCTGGTCCTGCTGGCGGTGGTGGTCTTCTTCAACGTCGTCTCCCGGATCGTCCTGGTCCGGGTGGAGAAAAGGATTGAATAGGATGAATTGGCGCGCCACGGAAGAGAAATCGGCCAAAATCCTGATGGCCGCCGCCACCGCGGTCATCCTCTCCAGCCTGCTCCTGATCCTGGGCACGGTCTTCGTCAAGGGTTTCTCCTCCCTTAACCTGGATATGATCACCCGGACCCCGGAAGGCGGCTATTACCTGGGGAAGGAAGGGGGGATCCTCAACGCCATCGTCGGCTCCCTTTACCTGACCGGCGGGGCGACGGTCCTCGCCCTCTTTCTCAGCCTGCCGGTGGCGATCTACCTCAACCTCTACGCCCGCCGGGGTTCGCGGTTGGCCTCCGCGGCCCGCTTCTCCCTCGACGTCCTCTGGGGGGTGCCCTCGATCGTTTACGGGGCTTTCGGTTTTACCCTCCTGCTCGCCTTCGGGCTGCGGGCCTCGCTGCTGGGGGGGATCATCGCCGTCGCCCTGCTGATCTTCCCGATTATGTGCCGGGCGATGGACGAGTCGATCCGGATGATGCCGGCCGGGCTCTTCACCGCCTCCTACGCCCTCGGGGCGACCCGGCTGGAGACCGCGCTGAAAGTGGTGATCCGGCAGTGCCTGCCCGGGCTGTTGACCGCGCTCCTGATCGCCTTCGGGCGGGGGATCGGGGACGCCGCCTCGGTCATCTTCACCGCCGGTTTCTCCGATTCCATCCCCGTCTCCCTCTTCCGCCCGGCCGCCACCCTGCCCCTGGCCGTCTTCTTCCAGCTCTCCACCCCCTTCCCCGAGGTCCAGGACCGGGCCTACGCCTCGGCCCTGATCCTGACCGCGGTCATCCTCCTGATCAGTCTCCTCTCCCGACTGTTGACCCGGAAACTCAGGAAAAACATCGTCAAATAAATATAAGGTGATCGCTATGAACTCTACCCCCCACATCCGGGTCCGGAACTTAAACGTCCGCTACGGGACCGAGCCGGCCCTGAAGAATATCAACCTGGTAATCCCCGCCCGGAAGATCACCGCCATCATCGGGCCTTCCGGCTGCGGCAAGTCCACGCTGCTGAAGACTTTCAATCGGATGCTGGAACTGGTCGAGGGCGTCTCGGTCTCCGGGACGGTCGAGGTGGACGGGGAGAATATCTACCGGCCGGGGGTCGAGGTGACGGCGGTCCGCAAGAAGATGGGTCTCCTCTCCCAGACTCCTTTTGTCCTCCCGATGTCGATCTTCGACAACGTCGCCTACGGCCCCCGGATCCACGGGCTGAGGGATAAAATCCGCCTGGCCGCGCTGGTCGAGAACCGGCTCCGGGAAGCCCAGCTCTGGGAGGAGGTGAAGGGGAAACTCCATACCCCCGCCTCCCGGCTCTCGGTCGGCCAGCAGCAGCGGCTCTGCCTGGCCCGGGGGCTGGCGG
>JAVCCZ010000178.1 GCA_030765265.1 Candidatus Erginobacter occultus | reverse complement strand
GTCTGAAGCCGGATCTTCGAGACGCCCGTGGCTAATAATGTATCGCCCGCTGCGCGGGCTACAGATATGAAAGCTATGCGAGACCGAGATAAGCAGCCCCCGCAGGGGGCGAAACTTCTTACTAGCCACGGGCGTCAGCCCGTGGTACTGGATCAGGAAAAATAACTCAGAGCCCCCGCAGGGGGCGACACAATCTCCAGACGAATGATGAGAAATTTCTCTATGGGCAGGGAAAAGATTACCTTGAGCAAATTTCCCTCTGATTTTGCACTTTAATAACTGTCTTCAACGCCCCACCATAATTGATGAAATCAACCAACGGGCTTTGGGAAATCCGGATATAGCCTAAAATCTCAATACCCTCTGTGTTCTCTGTGTCTCGGTGGTAGAAAATATATTGAAATATAGTCGAGAAATTCGAACAGTATATTGACGCTTTCATCCGCTACCTTCGCCTGGAGCGGGACGCCTCCCCCCATACCCTGCGCAATTACCGGTCGGACCTGGACCAGTTTCACGAATTTCTCCGTTCGGACCGGAGCGGCGCCCCGGTCCGGTTGAAAGATATCGACCGGCTCGTCATCCGGGGCTATATGGCCGCGCTCCAGGAACGGGGGGTGGGGAAGCGTTCCCTCTCCCGGAAGATCTCGGCGCTCCGTTCCTTCTTCCGGTTCCTCCGCCGGGAAGGGGTGATCGACTCCAACCCCGCCCGCCAGGTCTGGCTCCCCCGCCAGGACAAGAAACTACCTTCATTCCTGAGCCGGGAAGAGATCCAGTCCCTCCTCGCCGCCCCCGACCCCTCGACCCTGCTCGGCCTGCGGGACCGGGCCATCCTGGAGACTCTCTATACCACCGGGATCCGGGTCGGGGCGCTGGTGGGGATGAACCGCGGGGATATCGACCTGCTCGGCGACCTGGCCCGGGTGAAGGAAAAGGGGAAGAAGGAGCGGCTCTGCCCCCTGGGCAGCTACGCGGTTCGGGCGCTGCGCGACTACCTGAAGGCTTTCCCGGCGGGCGGGGGTTCCGATCCGCTTTTCGTCAACCGCTCCCGGCGGCGGCTGACCGCCGCCTCGATACGGAAACTGCTCGAGAAATACATCAAGCGGGCGGCGATCGAGAAGAAAGTCACCCCCCACGCCCTGCGTCATTCCTTCGCCACCCATCTTCTCAACGCCGGCGCCGATCTCCGCTCGGTCCAGGAACTCCTCGGCCACGAATCCCTCAGCACCACCCAGATCTACACTCACGTCTCGAAGGAGCGGCTGAAGAAAGTCTACGACCGGACCCATCCCCGGGCCTGAATGAAGCGGTGGCCGGTCGGGCTATTCCAGCCGCTGGCGAGTACTGGAAAAGATGACATAGAAGGCGGGCATCACGATCAGGGCCAGCGCTCCCCCGCCGATCATCCCTCCGATGGAGACGATCGCCATCGGGGCCCGGAAGCCCGCCCCCCAGCCGATCCCCAGGGCCAGGGGGATCATTGCCACCGAGGTGGTGATGTTGGCCATCAAAATCGGCCTCAGGCGGATGGCGCAGGCGGTGACGATGGCGTCCTCGATCGATTTTCCCTGGCGTCTCAGCAGGTTGCTGTAGTCGACGATCACGATGGTATTGTTGATGACCAGGCCGACCAGCATCACCATCGCCATCAGGGAGAAGATGTTCAGGGTGGTATCGGTCAGCAGCAAGGTGATGAAGACCGCGGCCATCGCCAGGGGCAGGGAGAGCATAATCATCACCGGGTAGCGGTACGATTCCAGGATCCCGGAGAGCATCAGGAAGGTCAGGATAATGGCCAGGCCGAGGGCGAGGAAGATATCGGCGAAATTTTCCTTCATCCGCTCGATCTCCCCCCCGAAGTAAAAGGAATATCCGGGAGGGAAATCGACCTCGGTCTCCAGGAGGTCGTCCAGCGCCCCGGCCACCTCCCCGCTCGAGGTGCCGATGACGTTGGCCGAGACGGTGACGATCCGCTCCCGGTCCTTCCGGGTGATCGTGGTCGGCCCGTCGCTGAACTCGATCCGGGAGAGGGAGGCCAGGGAGACCGGGTCTCCGTGGCGGTCGATCACCGAGATCCGCTTGATCTGTTCCCGGAAGTTCCGGTCTTTTTCGTCCAGCTTGACCCGGATATCGAATTCGTCGCCCCGCTCCCGGAAGGTGGAACTGGTCTCCCCGGTCAGGGAGTCCCTCAGGGCGGCGCCGATCGCGGCCACGGTCACCCCGTGCTCGGAGGCCCGTTCCCGGTGGGGGGTGATCCAGATCTCCGGTTTTCCGGTTCGCCAGTCGGTATCGACATCGGCCGCCCCCGGGATGCCGGCGGCCAGGAGGACGACCTCGCCGGCCAGGCGGTTCAGGGTCCCGATCTCCTCCCCCCGGATCTCGAGCTGGATCGGTTTCTCGTTGCCGCCCCCGCCCTGCTGGGTTTCCAGGAGGGTGAAAGCGGCGCCGGGGATGGCGGCCAGCCGGGGCCGGATCGAGTTCATCACCTCCGCCGTCGAGCGCTCGCGGAGATCCTGGTCGACCAGGCCGACGGTGATTTCGGCCAGGTTGACCCCCTGGTTGCTCCCGCCCAGCATCTGGCTCAATTTCCCCACGGTGGTGAAGATCATTTCCTTTTCGGGGATTTCCGCCAGCATCTCCTCCACCCGGCGGACGACGGCGTCGGTGGTTTCCAGGGTGGCGCTGACCGGGGTCTCGATCGTGACCTGAAAGAAACCCTCGTCGGCCCGGGGGAAAAATTCGGCTCCGATATGGGGCAGGACCAGGAAAGTTACCGCCAGAAAGATCGCGATCGCGCCGATGACCACCGGCCAGCGGAAACGGATCAATTTTCTCACCAGGTCTCCGTAGCGGTGGGAGAGGCGGGTGTAAAAGCTGTCCCAGTGCTCGAAGATCCGCCGCTTGCGCTTTTTCTCCTGGAGAAAGCGAGCCGCCAGCATCGGGGTCAGGGTATAGGAGACAAAGAGGGAGAAGATGGTCGAGAAGACCACGGTCATCGCGAACTGGCGGAAGAACTGTCCGACGATGCTGGACATAAAGGCGATCGGAACGAAGACCACGATATTGGTCAGGGTGGTCGAGGCGACGGCGGAGGCGATCTCCGAGGTCCCGACGGCGGCCGCCTCCCGGCGGTTCTTCCCCAGGTCCCGGTAACGGTGGATATTCTCCAGAACCAGGATCGAATTGTTGACCAGGATCCCGACCGAGAGGGCCAGGCCGAGCATCGACATAATGTTGATCGAGTAGCCGAAGAAGAAGAGGAGCATAAAGGTGGAGACGATCGAGGTCGGCATCGCCACCGTGATGATCAGGGTGCTGCGGAGATCGTGGAGAAAGAGAAAGAGGCAGATCGCGGTCAGGATGATTCCGACGATCATATTGTTCCAGACTTCCTTGAGCGAGCCCCGGATAAACTCCGAGCTGTCCTCGGCGATCTCGATCTGGATAGTTCCCCCCAGTCTCTCTTCCAGGTTTTCGATCGCCCGGTAGACCCCGTCGGCGACCGCGACCGCGCTGGCGTCGGCCCGTTTCCGGATGATCAGTCCCAGGCTGGTTTCGCCCTGGAACCGGGCCAATTCCCGGATTTCCTTGACCGTGTCGGTGACCCGGCCCAGGTCTCCCAGTCGGATTTCTTCTCCCCCCGGTCCGAGGATTTTCAGGTCCGGCAGCTCATTGACCAGTTCGATCTTTCCCAGCAGCCGGACGGTGTACTCGGTCTGGAGCTGGGTGATGTGGCCGGAAGGGAGTTCCAGGTTGGCGGCGGCGATCGCCCGGGAGATATCCCCCGGGGTGAGGCGCTGGGCCCGGAGCCTCTGGCGGTCGAGGGAGACCAGGATCTCCCTCTCTTCTCCACCCACGATCTCGGAGTTGGCCACCCCGCGGATCCGGGCCAGAGCGGGGATAATCGTGTTCTCGGCCAGCAGGTAGAGGTCCCGGGACGAGAGATCGCCGGTCACCGCCAGCTGCATAATCGGTTCGGCGTTGATGTCGAACTTCTGGATCAGGGGTTTCTCCGCGCCGTCGGGGAGGTCCGGTTCGACCAGGGCCACCTTGTCCCGGACGTCGGCCGCCGCCACATCCACGTCCTGGTCGAGTTCGAACTCGAGCATCACCAGGGAGACCCCCTCCCGGGAGACCGACCTGACGTGCTTGAGTCCTTCGGTGGTGCTCAGTTCCTCTTCCAGGGGCTTGCTGAGCAGAGTCTCGATCTCCCGCGGCCCGGCCCCCGGGTATACGGTGGAAACGGTGATGAAGGGGAATTCGACCTGGGGAAAGAGGTTGACCGGGAGCTGGAGGTAGGCCACCAGGCCGAGCAGGGCCATCATCAGGATGATCACGGTCATCAAGACCCGGCGTTTGATTGAAAGATCGGAGAGGAACATAATTTTTAATTACCGATTACTGGTTACCGATTACTGATTACTGTCTTTGCCCCCCGCCTCGGCCCCTTTTTTAACCACGAATTACACGAATTACCACGAATTTTATTGAGTAGTATGGCTTACTGCTCACTCCTCACGGTCACCGACCACTATGACCTTGCTGCCATCCGTCAATCGTCCCCCATCGCCGGCGGCGACGGCGGAATCGGGGTCGAGGCCGGAGACGATTTCAACCATCCCTTCCCGAAAGATCCCGGTCTCCACCTTTTGGAAGGTGACGGTTTCGTTGACCTCGTCAATCAGGTAAACCCCTTCCCGTCCCTGTCCGTCCCGGGCGATCGCCTCCTGGGGGAGGACCAGGGCCCCGGGCCGGCGCTCGGTCACGATCTCCACCCGGCAGTACATCCCCGGCCGGAGCAGTTCGTCGGGGTTGGGGATCTTGATCTTGACCGTGAAGAGACGGCTGGCTTCCCGGGTGGTCGGGCTGATGGTGGTGACGGAGGACTCCCAAAACCGGTCGGGATAGGCGTCGGGATATACCCGGGCGGGCTGGCCGAGCCGGATGGAGCCGATCAGCATCTCGCTGACCGGGGAATGGATCTCGACCGAGGAGATATCGACGATCTCCAGAATCGGTTTGCCGGCGTCGGAGAATTCCCCCGGCTCCATCCGGCGCCGGGAAACCAGTCCGGTCAGGGGCGAGGCGATCTCGGTATCCCCCAGGGTTTCCCGGGCCTGGAGATAACGGGCCTCGGCCCCGTCGCGGTTGACCCGGGCCTGGTCGAGGGCCTGCTGGGCCACCGCTCCCGACTCGAAGAGGACTTCCGCCCGCCGGTAGTCGCGCCGCGCTTCCTCGAGGGCGGTTTGGGCCGCTTGGAGCGCGCTTTCTAGAGACTCCTGCTCCAGGAAAACTGCCGTCTCTCCTTCCCCGATCCGGTCTCCCTCGTCGACGGTTATCTTCTCGATCCTCCGGTTGATCCGGGAGACGAGCACCGCCTGCCGGTCCGGTTCGACGGTCCCGTCGAGAATGAGGGCCGCCGGCATATCCCGGCGGGAGGGAGAGACCGCGGTAATCGGGATTCCTTCCTCTTCCTGGATGGCGGCAATGGTCGGGGGGCGTTCAATCGCCTGCCGGGAGCGGATTTTCAGAATGACGACCGCCGCCAGCAGGACCCCGGCCGCGGCGACCGCCGCCAGGAATATTATTTTCTTCTTCTTCATCCATTGATCTCCGCTAAATACTTAACCGCTAACTATCCCCCGCCTCGGCCCCTTTTTTATCCACGAATTACACTAATTTACTCGAATTTATCCCCCGCCTCTCCCCCTTTTTATAACCGCGAATCTCGCAAATCTCCGCTAATCGTTCCCCTGACGCTATGCGCTATGCTCTATGCGCTTTGCCGCTCACTGTTCACTGCTTACTATCTTCCCTTCGATCTCGTCGAGAGGAAGCCCGACGGCTTGTTCCAATCCGGCCAGAGAGATCCGGTAGGCGGCCAGGGATTGATCGAGCATCACCCGAGCCTCGGAGAGGTTGAGTTCGGCGTCGGTCAGCTCCAGCGAGGTGCTGATCCCGTTTTCCCAGCGGACCCGGGCGATCCGGTAGGCCGCCCGGGCATGTTCGACCGTCTCCTGCTGGGAGAGATAGGCCCGGCGGGCCGCCTCGATATCGAGGCGGGCCTGCTTGACACTCAAGAGAACGGTCCGGGTGGTATCTTCGGTGGTGATCCGGGCCTGGTTGAGCCGGGCCCGCTCCTCCCGGACTCGGCCCGGGGTCATCAGGCCGTCGAAGAGACTCCAGCGGACCCGGGCCCCGGCCAGCCATTCAAACTCGAACTTGTCCTCGGGGGGGAGTCCGCCCTGAGGACGGTCGCCCTGGTAGGTGGCAAAGATCGAGAGATGGGGCTGGTAGCCCGACCGGGCGGCCCTCAGATTCTGCTCCTGGATCTCCTCCTCCAGCGCCATCTGCCGCAGCAGCGGCCGGGAATCGAGGGCCAGGCGGTTGAGTTCTTCCAGTTCGGCGGCGAAAGGGCGGTATTCCAGCTCGCCCCGGACGGCGAAATCCTCCGCCTCGCTCCCGATCTCCCGCAGGAGCGAGGTCTTGAGGATATCGACCCGGTTTTCAGCCTCGATCAGCGGGGGGCGGGAGTTGGCCAGGCGGACCCGGGCGGTGATCAGGTCGAATTCCGAGGCCGTCCCCTCCCGGTGGCGGTCTTCGGTGATCTTCAGGTAGTCCTCCATATGCTTGACGGTGTCGCCCCGGACCGAGACGATCCCTTCCTGGAGGAGGAGGAGGTAGAAGAACTCCTTGACCCGGAAGGAAACCTCCCCCAGGGCCTCCCGGAAGTAAACGTCGGCGTACCGGTTGTAGAGGGAGGCGGCCTTGATCCCGGCCAGGACCTTGCCGCCCTGGTAGAGGTTCTGTTCGACGGTCAGACCGAGCGAGTAGTTATCGTGCTGCCCGAGGGGGAGTATTTCCCCTTCGGATTCAAAGTACTCGATCCGGTCGAGGTAGAGGTAGTCGGCCTCCCCGGAGAGGTGGGGGAGGGCATCGGAGAGGGCCTGGAGCCGCAACCCCCCGGCGGCCTCGATCTCCTGGAGGGCTTTGAGGACGATCGGGTTCCGGTGGGAGGCCGCCTCCAGGCAGTCGTTGAGGGTCAGGATCCGGGAAGCTTCCATCTCTCCTTCGGCCCGGGCCGGCGGGGCGAGCAGCAGCGCCGCGATGGCAATGAAAAGAATCCTCATCTCTCCGCGATCCCCTCGAGGAAAACCCGGATGATCTCCTCCGGGCGGGCTACCGGCATCCCTTTCGCGCCCTTGATGATCACCATCATCTGGCCGTGGAGGACGCTCATAAGGAAAAGGCTCAATTTCATCGGGTCCGCCTCCCGGAAGATCCCGGCGACTATCCCTTCCCGGAAGATCCCGGCGATAATCTCGATGCTGGAGTAGGCCGGGGGGACAATATCCACCTCGGGGGCGAAGGTGTCCCCGCGGTATAAGGCCATCAGGGTCAGCTTGACTTCTTCGGGATGCTTCCGGCAATGCTCGAAGTTATAGTCCGCCACCCGAATCAGTTTCTCCGGGGGCGTCCCCGGCCCGGCGGCAATCTCTTCCAGCGCCCGGTTGAAACGGGCGAAGTCCTCCTCGATCAAAACCCGGTAGAGGTCTTCCTTGGAGGAGAAGTGGTAGTAAAGAACCGGTTTGGTCACCCCGGCCCGCTCGACGATCTCCCGGGTGGAAGCCCCGGCGAAGCCCTTCCCGGTGAAGAGTTCCAGCCCCGCCGCCAGCAGTCTTTGTTTGGTATCGGAATCTTTCATTATCTATACCTACCGGTAGGTATACCACCCTTCTCCGATCCGGTCAAATAACTTTCAGGAATATTTTTTCCGTGAGGCCGGTACAAAGATGAATCGCTATCGGTATCGGGATCGAACTCTGATATAAAAAGCCGATAGCGATCCCGATCCCGATAGCGATAGCGATTAAGAATAAAAAGCCCCGTAAGGTATCAGCGGACGGGGGGAGGAAGAATGCCGGTAGCGATTGAACTTTCGCTCCGGCCGGATAAACCGGCCGGGGGCTTTGGCCGGCGGTCCGGGGGTTACTGATTCGGGTACCAGGTTTTGCCCGCGCCGGCGATCTCTTCCGCCGCGTCACCACCGGGCTTGTTCCCGCCGCCGTGGGAAGCGTAGAGCGAGACCAGGCGGGCGACCAGGATCGCCAGGTAGAGCTGGCCGGCGACCGACTCCAGGTTGGCGAAGACCATCGCCAGGTGGGCCTTGGGCACGATATCGCCGTAGCCGACCGTGCAGAGGGTGACGAAGCTGAAATAGGTCGCCTCGGCGTAACTGAGGATGGGGCTGCCGTCGCCGTGGACGATGGATCCGGGCTCGATCAGCACGAAGATGCTGTAGAGAAAAGACCAGAAAATCCCCAAAAGGAGATAGGCCACGATCGCCCCGAAGATCTTGTTGACCTGAACCCGGTTTCCGGAAAAGAGGTCCCGGATGATCATTATGATCAGGAAAATGGTCAGGAAAGCGTAGCCGATCAGAGTGACCAGGCTGAGGAACTGGAGCCAGAAATCCCATCCCGAGAGCCGGGAAATCGGCTCCAGGTAAAAGGAGTTATCCTTTCTCCCCCCCAGCAGGGAATAGATGACCGATTGGGCGACGTCCGCCGTGAAGGAGAGGATGATCGCCCCCCGGATCAGCCACTTGAAAAACGGCTTGCGCGGCGCCACCCCCTTGGTGACTGTCATCTTCATCGCGGCCAGCAAAAAGAGCAGGAAGAACCCTGAGAGGATGATGTTGTTGATGATGTCGCTCTTAACTTCGAGCAGGGGCAGGACCACCATAATCGCCAGAAGGACGATCAGGAGTTCGAGGTAGGACCGGGTCTTGGCGGTATTCTGGTTCATCGGCGCGAAGGTTTTTTCTTCCAATAATCAGATATACCGATATCATAACAAAAATTCCATATATTTATTGGAAGTTCGCTATCGGGATCGCTATCGCTATCGGGATCGATAGTCATTTAAAAGCCGATAGCGATAGCGATCCCGATAGCGATTAGGAATACAAGATGAAAAAGACCAGGATTGTCTGCACGCTCGGGCCGGCGTCGAGTTCCCCGGAAGTTATCGAGAAGCTGATCAAAGCGGGGATGGACGTGGCCCGCCTCAACTTCTCCCACGGCACCGAGCGGGATCACTCAGCCCGGATCAGGCTGATTCGGGAGACGGCCAATCGCCTTGCCCGACCGGTGGCGATCCTGGCCGATATCGCCGGACCCAAGATCCGGATCGGCGAGATCGCCGGGGGGGCGGTGGAACTGGAGACCGGGCGGAAATTCGTCCTCACCAGCCGTGATGTCCCCGGCGATGCCGAGGCGGTCTCGGTCAGTTACCTGGATCTTCCCCGGCTGGTGAAGAAAGGCGACATCATCCTCCTCTCCGACGGATCGCTGGAGCTGGAGGTTCTCTCCATCTCGCCCGATCGGATCAACTGCCGGGTGACCATCGGCGGTACCCTCAGTTCCCGCAAGGGGATCAACCTCCCCACCCGGTCGTCGGGGATCCCGATCCTGACCGAAAAGGACAAGCAAGACCTGAAGTTCATCGCCCGCCAGGGGCTGGATTTTATCGGGCTCTCCTTTGTCCGGACCGGGGCCGAGGTCGCCGAGGTCCGAAACTGGCTGAAGCGGCGGCGCTGTTCGACCCCCCTGATCGCCAAGATCGAAAAACCCCAGGCCGTGGAAAATATCGGGGAGATCATCGCCGCCGCCGACGGGGTTATGGTCGCCCGGGGCGACCTGGGGGTGGAGATCCCCTTCGCCGAGGTCCCGATCATCCAGAAAAAGATCATCTTCCAGGCTCATCGGGCGGGCAAGCCGGTGATCACCGCCACCCAGATGATGATGTCGATGGTCTCCAGCCCCCGCCCGACCCGGGCCGAGGTCTCTGACGTGGCCGGGGCGATCTTCGACGGGACCGACGCCGTGATGCTCTCGGAAGAGACCGCGGCCGGGAAATACCCGGTCCGGGCGGTGGAGGCGATGGCTTCGATCGCGGGCGAGGTGGAAGCCGACCCGGTTTACCGGAAGTGGATCCGGGACTGGATCGGCCGGATGCTCGAAGAGCAGGAGATGCTCCCGGTCGAGGAGTCGGTGGCCCGCTCGGCCTGCTTCCTCGCCGCCGGGATCAACGCCGACCGGATCATCGTCCACACCGCCAGCGGTTCCGCCGCCCGGCGGGTGGCCAAGTACCGACCGGCCGCCCCGATCCTGGCCGTGACCTCGAGCGAGGAGGTTTACCGTTCGCTCGCCCTGACCTGGGGTACCGAGGCGATCCTGATCCCGGCCCCGAAAAATTTCGAGGAGATGATCGCGCGGGCCACGGCCGCCGGGTTGAAATCCGGACAACTGAAAAAAGGCGACCGGGCGGTGGTCACCGCCGGGGTCCCGATCAACCACCCCGGCCATACCAACGTGATCCGGGTGGTGACGATCGGCCAGCCGGATAAGACCTTCTGATGGACTTCTCCCAGATCATCATAGTCCTGCCGATCCTGCTCTTCTCGGTGATCGTCCACGAGATCGCCCACGGCTGGACGGCGCTCCGCTGCGGCGACCCCACCGCCCGGGACGCCGGCCGCCTGACCTTTAACCCGATCCCCCATATCGACCCCTTTATGACGATCATCCTCCCCCTGCTCCTGATCGTCTCCGGCGGCCCGGTCTTCGGGGGAGCCAAACCGGTCCCGGTCAACCCCTACCTCTTCCGGGGCGGGGAGCGGGACAACGTCCTGGTCTCCGCCGCCGGGGCCGCCGCCAACCTCCTGCTGGCCCTGGCCGCCTTCCTCCTCTCCCTGGTTTTAATCGGGATCTACCGGGCGACCGGGACGGCGGCGGTCATCAAGCTGCTGGAATTGCTCAATATCGTGATCTTCATCAACCTCCTGCTGGCTAATTTCAACCTCCTCCCCATACCCCCGCTTGACGGTTCCCATATCCTGGCTTACTTCCTCAGGGGTGAGGCCAAGGCCGCCTATCTCCGGTTCTCCCGTTACGGTTTTATGGTCCTGATCGGGGTCATATTTCTCGGCGATCTCCTCCCCATCCCGGGCGGTCTCTTCTCTCTTCTCTTTGCTCCCACCTTCGCGGTCCGGGATATTTTGTTCCGGATCCAGGTCGGGTTTCTGGTCTGAGGGCTGACGGCGGTATGATCTGGCGTTACCAATCCCCCGACGATCCCGCGGCCCGCTCCCTGGTTTCCGCCCTCGGGGTCTCCCTTCCCCTGGCCCGCCTCCTGGTCGCCCGGGGTTACGGAGACGAGGAATCCGCCCGCCGGTTTCTATTCCCCCACCCGGACCAGTTGAGAAACCCCTATCTCCTGAAAGATATGGACCGGGCGGTGGAGCGGATGGGGAAAGCCCTGGCCGAAAACGAACGGGTCTATGTCTTTGGCGATTACGACGTCGACGGCCTGACCTCGATCGCCCAGATCGTCGCCTTGCTGGAAGCGGCCGGGGTTTCCTACCGGGTCGGCCAGCCCCACCGGCTCCGGGAAGGATACGGCCTCAACCGGGCGGGGGTGGAGCGGGCCCTGGAATTCGGGGCCGGGCTTCTGCTCACCCTGGACTGCGGGACCGAGGCCGCCGCCGAGATCGAATACGCCCAAAGCCGCGGTCTCGACGTGATCGTGATCGACCATCACCGTCCCACCGGGCCGCTCCCGAAAGCTTTCGCCGTCCTCAACCCCAGCCGGGAGGACTGTGATTACCCCTTCAAGGGGTTGGCCGCGGCCGGGGTGGTCTTCAAGTTCCTCCACGGCGGGAAGGACCAATGGCGGGTGAAGCTGGACTGGGAGAAACTCTACCAGCTGGCCGCCCTGGGCACGGTGGCCGATGTCACGCCTTTGGTCGACGAGAACCGGGTTCTGGCCGCCGTCGGGCTCCACTTCCTCGCCCGGCGGCCCCACCCCGGGCTGCGGGCCCTGCTCGACGCGGCCGGGGTCGAGCCGGGTCCAATGACCGCCTATAACCTCGCCTTCCAGATCGCTCCCCGTCTCAACGCCGCCGGCCGGATGGGAGAAGTCGAACTGGCCCGGCGGCTGCTCACCTCCTCCGACGGAGTGGAGCTGGCCGGACTGGCGGCCCGGCTCGACCGGCTCAACCGGGAGCGGCGGGCCGAGCAGGCCGCGATCTTCCGGGAGGCCGAGACGATGATCGAGGCCGACCGTCCCCGCCACCTGGGGCTGGGGATCGTGGTCGCGGGGCAGGGTTGGAACAAGGGGATCGTGGGAATCGTCGCCTCGAAGATCCAGGAGAAATACTACCGCCCGACGGTGGTGATCGGATTGGAAGGGGAGGCGGGCTCCGGTTCCGCGCGCTCGATCCCCGGCTTCAACCTCTTCGCCGCGATCAGCCGCTGCCGGGAGCACCTCCTCTCTTTCGGCGGCCACCGGGCCGCCGCGGGTTTAAGGATCGAGGCTCCCCGGATCGACGAATTCCGCCGGGCCTTCCAGGCCGCCGCCAGTGAGGATCTGGGGGGAAAAGAACCGGTCCCGGAGCTGGAAGTCGACGCCGTCCTCGAGCCGGAAGAGATCGGCCTCGAGCTTTTCGAAGAACTCGCCCGCCTTGAACCCTGCGGGGCGGGGAACCCCCGGCCGGTCTTTACGACCACGATAGAGAAGTTGATCTCGCCGCCGCGGGTGATCGGGAAGACGAAAAGCCACCTTAAGTTCAACCTCCCCGCCTCCCCGGAAGAATGGGACTGCCTCGGTTGGGGGATGGCTGACCGGGCGGAGGAACTGGACGCCGGCCCGCTCGATCTTGCCTTCCAGCTCAAGGCCGATAACTTCCGCGGCCGCCGCCGGGTCCAGTTGATCCTGAAAGACTTCCATTCCGGTTTGTCCCGCCCGCCCGGCGGTGCCCGGCAATAACTTTGAACTTTAGGCACTTCAAACTTTAGACACTTTACAGTATGAACCTGATTGACTGCCACGCCCATCTCGACGAGTTTGATGACCCGGGACCGGTCCTGGAGCGGGCGGTGGCGGCCGGCGTTTCGGGGATCGTCGGGGTGGGGATTAATACCGCCACCAGCCGCCGGATCCTTGAGATCGCCCGGCAGTATTCTTCCCCGGAGATCGTCCCCGCGGTCGGGCTCTACCCCGACGAGGTGACCGAGGCGGAGATCGCCTCGATCCTGGAACTGATCGACGAGAATCATTCCGCACTGGCCGCCCTGGGCGAGATCGGTCTCGACTACTGGGTCCGGGAACTGCGGAAGAAGGCCCCCGGCCGGGAGCGGGTCAAGACCCTCCAGCAGGAAGCCTTCCGGCTCCAGTTGAGAAAGGCCAATCAGTATTCCCTGGTCCCGATCGTTCACAGCCGGGGGGCCTGGGCCGACGCCCTTCGGCTGGTCGAGGAGGAGGGGGTGGGCCGGGCGCTCTTTCACTGGTACACCGGGCCGCTGGAGGTCCTGGACGGGATCATCGCCGCCGGGCATTACATCTCTGCCACCCCGGCCGCCGCCGGCAGCCCGGAACTGCGGGCGGTCCTGGCCGCCGCCCCCCTGGAACGGATCGTCCTGGAGACCGACTGCCCGGTCCCCCGGCGGGTGGGCGGGGAACGGATCCCGACCGAGCCGGCCGACGTGGTTTATTCCCTCCGGTCCCTGGCCTCCCTGAAAGACGTTTCCGAAGAAGAGGTGGCCCGGGTCACCGGTGAAAACGCCCGGAGACTCTTCTTCCCCCCCGGCCGCGGGCTTTAGAGAACTGTCATCGCGAGGACCCCGAACGGAATGAGGGGGACGGCGCGATCTTAATTATTCAATACCATACTATGTCCCCCCGAGCTTCCAACCAGTCTTTCTTCACCGGGGATTTTTTCCTGGTCACCGTGATCTTCTTCCTGGTGATGACCACGATGACCATCTTCCTGGTGCTCCCGATCCTGATCGACGAGCTGGGCGGGGGGGCGATGATGATCGGCCTGGCGATGGGCGCGGTCCCGCTCGGGTCGGTGGCCAGCCGGTTTTTCTGGGGCCGCGCGATGGACCGGGGGGGAAGGAAAAAAGTTCTGATCTTCTCCACCCTCCTCAATACCGCCGCCATCTTCGCCTTTCTTACCGTGCGGTCCGCCGGCCCCTGGCTGATCTTTTTGCGGCTTCTCCAGGGGATCGCCCTCGGCGGGAACATCACCGCGGTTTGGACGATCACCGCCGATATCAGTCCCCCGGAACGGCTCGCCCAGTCGCTCGGCATCTTCGGGACCGCCGGGATGATCGCCCTGGCCGTCGGTCCCGTGGCGGGGGAGATGATAATGAAGTATTTCACCCCGTTGCGGGACGGATTCCAGGGGGTATTCTTCTTTGCCGGCCTTCTTTCCCTGCTTGCCCTGGTCTTAGCCGTTCGCCTGCGAGAGAGCCGGCCCTCGGTCGAATGTCCCCCGGTCGGCGCTTCCTACCGTGACCTGATGAGGCACGGGGTGGCCGCCGTACTCCTGGTGACGATCATATTCGCCATCAGCCGCTCCGCCTTTGCCAGTTTCTTTGCCGATTATTCCCGGATCCGGGGGATCGGTTCGATGGGTCTTTTCTCAGCCATCTACTCCGCGACCACGATCTTCTTCCGGTTCACGGTCGGGCACCTGCCCGACCGGCTGGGCCGGGTCCGGGTGCTGGGCCCGGCCCTGGTGGTCTTCGGGGCCGGGATCGCCCTGATCGCGTTCAGCGGCACCTGGCCGGTATTCATCCTGGCGGCCTTTCTCTGCGGCCTGGGGCACTGCTTCCTTTACCCGGTCCTCAACGCCCTGGTGATCGAGCGGGTCCATTCCTGCAGCCGGGGCACGGCGACCGGGGTTTTCATCAACAGTTTCGATATCGGGATCGGGGCCGGTTCCCTGATCTGGGGCGCCGCCGCCCAGTTCGGCAGCTACCGGTTGATCTATCTCCTGGCCGGGGCGACCGCGCTCCTCGGCCTCTTCTTCGCCCGCCCCCGGCGCCGCTCGGATGGGGGGGATTGAATCGCTATCGGGATCGCTATCGGGATCGAAAGCGGCAGATTTACCGGTTGAAAAGACGATAGCGATCCCGATCCCGATAGCGATTAATAATAACCGTCGCCGAGGTTCGGGGCGGGAGTAGTAATATGAAGATCGCTTTAGTCTCTTACGACGTCTTCCAGGGGAGGTCGACCGGGTATTACCCTCCGCTCCACCTCTGCCGCCTGGCCACCCAGCTCGGAGAAGCGGGGGAGGAGGCGCGGATCTTCGACTACGCCGGGGAGTTTTCCGGGATGGACGCCTACTTCGCCCGGATCCGGGACTACGATCCCGACCTGGTCGGTCTCACCTGCTACACCCCCTACCTGGTCCCCTTTGACCGGATCACCCGGCGGCTGCGGACTTACCTCCCCCGGGCGGCAATGGTCGCCGGTGGACCCCACCCGACCGTCCGGCCCCGGTGGACCCTGGAGAAGCTCGATCACCTCGACTACGCCCTCCGGGGGGAGGCCGACCACGCCCTTCCCGCCCTGGCCGGTCTGCTCTCCGGGAAGGTTGAACCCCGGGAAGTGCCCGGGCTGGTTTACCGGACCCCATCGGGGATCGAGTCCAACCCCCCGGTCCGGGTCGAAGATCTCGACGCCCTCCCCCCGCTCGACCGGAGCTACCTCGACCCCTATTACCGGGAAGGGATCTACTAGAACCTGGCCGGACGGGGGAAGCTGGATATGCTGATCAGCAGCCGGGGTTGCCCCCATAACTGCCGTTTCTGTTTCAAAGTGGAGAAGGAGTGCCGATTCCGGTCCGTCGAGAACCTGATGGCGGAGTTCGAGGAACTGCGGCGGCGGGGGGTGAAATCGATCCACATCCAGGACGACGCCTTCACCGCTCACCGGTCCCGCTGCCTGGAGGTAGCCGAGAACCTGATCCGGGGCCGGTACCGATTCGACCTGAAGATCCGCTCCCGGGTCGATGCCGTCGATGGGGAACTGCTGCGGAAGTTAAAGGCGGCCGGGGTGAAGCAGATCGTTTACGGCTTCGAGTCCGGCTCCGACCGGGTCCTGGAGGCGATGGGGAAGGGGACCACGGTCGCCCAGAACCTCCGGGCGGCGGAACTGACCAAGGCGGCCGGGATCGGCTGCTACGGGGAGATTATGGTCGGTTTCCCCGGCGAGACCCCGGAGACGGTGGAGGAGACGATCGCCTTTCTGAGGCGGGCGAAACCGATCATCGGCTTCGTCCCCGTCCTCTACCCCCTCCCCGGGACCGCGGTCTACGAGGAGGCGAAGAAGGACGGCGCCCTCCGGGGAGACTGGGACATCAAAGGTCCCTGGCCCTGGATCAAGCTCCCCTGGACCGATACCTATGCGGACCTGCAGGCCGCCTCGAGAAGAATCGTCCGAAAAATCCAGCGCGACCCCGGCACCATCCTCTACTTCCTCCGCCGCCACCTCCCGGCCCTCAACTGGCGGGCGATCAAGTTCCTCCTCCGGGTCGTCCGCGACCTCCACCTCCGCCTCCGCCGTGTCCCCCCTGATCCCGACTGGTGGTAAGTGGTTCTGCCTTACCCCCGTCCCCAATTCGAATTTCAGCTTAATCCGGAAATTAAGTTAACCGGGGTCGGACCTGCGTAAGTTAATACCGCGCAGTGCCTGGCGATTTAGACACCGGGCATTAAAGGCCTTAAAACCGCGTTTTTGGGGGTGAAAAGCGGCTTTTAAGCCGCCTGCGGGCAATAAACTTGACATCCGGGTTACTTGCCCGGGGCCGGGTACAGCCCCAAGGAATCAATGAAGCGGGAGGATTGGTATTACCGGTCCTCCCGTTTCATTTCAGGGAAGAGCGAGGGCAGTCTCGACCCGGGTTCGGATCTCCGCCAGGCACTCGGGAGTTTTCGCCTCGGCCATAAAGCGGACCAGGGGCTCGGTGTGGGAGGGGCGGAGGTTGAGCCAGAAGTCGTCTCCCCGGAAGGTCACCCCGTCGAGGCGGTCGGGTTCGAGCCCGTCGGATTGAAAATCCTTCTCCACCGCGGCCAGGGCGGCCTCCCGGTCGGCGACCGGGTAGTTGAGTTCCCCGGTGGAGAAGTATTTGCGCAGCGGCCGCCAGAGGCGGGAGAGCGGGGTCTTCTCGGCGGTCAGCAGCTCCAGGATCCTGGCGGCGGTGAGGGCGGAGGATTCGGAGTAATAATTCTCCCGGTAGTAGTAGTGCCCGGCGATGTCCCCGCCAAAGACCGCCCCCGTCTCCCGCATCTTCCCCTTGAGGTAGGAATGGCCGACCCGGTCCCGGATCATCACCCCGGAGCGCTCGGCGATGTACTCCTCGGCCGCCCAGCTGGAGCGGAAGTCGGCGACGATCGTCGAGCCCGGGTACTGCTTCAGGTACCACCCGGCCAGGAGCGCGGTGACGAAGTCGTTGGGGATCACCTCCCCGGTCTCGTCGACCACTACCATCCGGTCGCCGTCGCCGTCGAAGATGAACCCGGCCGCCGCCCCGGTTTCTTTGACCCGCCGGACTGATTCGGCCTGGTTTTCCGCCAGCAGGGGGTTGGGACCGTGGATGGGGAAGGTGCCGTCCGGGGCGGCGTTGAGGAGCTCGATCCGGGGCGGGAGGCCCGCGAAGACCGGGGGAACTTCCACCCCGGCCATCCCGCTCGAGCAGTCGATCACCACCTTCAGGGGGGAGAGTTCCCCGATCAGGGAGCGGATCCGGTCGGGGTAATCTTTCCCGGTTCTCTCCTCGACGGTCAGGCGGCCGGGTTTCTCCGCCGGCGGGGAAGGGGAGGAGCCGCCGACCGTCTCCCCCAGCCGGTCGAGGCCGCTCTCCCCGGCAATCGGGACGGCGTCCCGGCCGACGAACTTCATCCCGATGTACTCGGCCGGGTTATGGGAGGCGGTGACCTGGATCCCGCCGAGGTAGCCGTAACGGCCGACGGCGAAGTAGTGCATACAGGTGGAGAGAAAACCGAGATCGACGAGATCGATCCCGGCTTCTCGCATCCCCTTGATCAAAGCCTCCTTGATCGCCGGGGCCGCCTGGCGCATATCCCGGCTGACCCCGACCGGGCCTTCCGGGAAGACGGTTTTCGCCTCCCTCCCGATCCGGTAGGCCAGTCCTTCATTCAGTTCTTCCGGGTAGATCCCCCGGATATCGTAGGCTTTGAATATCTCTTTCATTTTTATCCACTAATTATAGTTACAAGAATTATCCCCCGCCTCGGCCCCTTTTTATCCACTAATTCCACGAATTTACTCTAATTTCCCCTCGCCTCGCCCCCTTTTATTAACCACGAATCTCGCAAATCTCCGCTAATCATTCCCCTGACGCTATGCGCTTTGCTAGCCTTACTTATCACCCAACCCCTTTTTCGGAAACTATCCCGTAGATCCTATTATCCTGTCTGAGATCATCCGGTTATCCCGTCACTATTGTAACGTCCCCCCGACTTTTGTCGATGGAAAATTGCGGCGGGATCGGGCATACTGTTTTTTCCAATCCGATGAAATCCAATTCCGCCGACAAGATAATTATCCGGGGGGCGCGGGAGCATAACCTGAAAGGGTTCGACCTCGAGATCCCCCGCCGGAAACTGGTGGTGGTCACCGGGCTCTCCGGCTCCGGGAAGTCCTCGCTGGCCTTCGACACCATCTACGCCGAAGGTCAGCGCCGCTACGTGGAGAGCCTTTCCGCCTACGCCCGGCAGTTTCTCGAGCAGATGCAGAAGCCCCGGGTGGAGTCGATCGAGGGGCTCTCCCCGGCGATTGCCATCGAGCAGCGCAAGGCCGGCTCCAACCCCCGTTCGACCGTGGGGACGGTGACCGAGATCTACGACTACCTCCGCCTCCTCTACGCCCGGGTCGGGGTGCCCCACTGCCACCTCTGCGGGCGGGAGATCAGCCGCCAGACCGTCCAGGAGATCGTGGACCGGGTCCGGGAATTGCCGGCGGGGATGAAGATCCAGGTCCTCGCCCCCCTGGTCCGGGGGCGGAAGGGCGAACACCGGGAGATCCTGGACCGGGCCGGCCGCCAGGGCTACGTCCGGGTCCGGATCGACGGGGAGGTCCATTCTCTCGACCGGCCGCCGGAACTGGAACGGAACCGGAAACATAACATCGAGGCGGTGGTCGACCGGCTGACGGTGGGGGAGGGGATCCGGGAGCGGCTGACCGACTCGGTGGAGACGGCGCTGGAGCTGGGGGGAGGATTGGTTTTGATCGCCGCCTTCGGGAAGAAGGACATTCTCTTCAGCTCCCGCTACGCCTGCGTCGAGTGCGGGGTCAGCTTCGAGGAACTCGCCCCCCGGATGTTCTCCTTCAACAGCCCCTACGGGGCCTGCCCGGCCTGTTCCGGCCTGGGGACGGCGATGGAGGTCGACCCCGAGCTGGTGATCCCCGACCCGGAAAAATCGATCGCCGGGGGCGCGATCGCCCCCTGGTCGTCCCCGATCACCACCCGACGGCATCGCTGGAAGGGGGCCGCCGCCCGCTATTACTACTCCCAGCTGGAAGCGGTGGCCGGGGTTTACGGGTTCGATCTCGATACCCCGTTCAACCGCCTGACCGCCCGACAGCGCAAGGCCGTGCTCTACGGAACCGGTTCCCGCGAGATCGTGATGAAGTGGGCCCGGGGAGGCCGCTCCCAGGTGAAGAAAGCTCCTTTCGAGGGGGTGATCCCCAACCTCAACCGGCGCTACCGGCAGACCGAGTCGGAGTATGTCCGGGAGGAGATCGCCGGCAAGTACATCACCGTGCGGCCCTGTCCCGAATGCCTCGGCGGCCGGCTGCGCCCGGAGAGCCGGGCGGTGGAGGTGGGGGAGAAGTCGATCGTCGAGACCTCGGCCCTCTCCGTCCGGGAGGCGCTGAAATTTTTCGCCGGTCTCAAGCTCTCCGGGCAGAAAGCCGAGATCGCCGCCGAGATCCTCAAGGAGATCCGGGAGCGGTTGAATTTCCTGGAGAACGTCGGTCTCGGTTACCTGACCCTCGACCGCTCCGCCGGGACCCTCTCCGGGGGCGAGGCCCAGCGGATCCGGCTGGCCACCCAGATCGGCTCCGGGTTGGTCGGGGTCCTCTACGTCCTCGACGAACCCTCGATCGGTCTCCACCAGCGGGACAACTCCCGGCTGATCGAGACCCTGATGCGGCTGCGCGACCTCGGCAACACCATCATCGTGGTCGAGCACGACGAAGCGACGATCCGGGCCGCCGATTACATCGTCGATCTCGGCCCGGGGGCCGGGGAGGCCGGGGGGCACCTGGTGGCGGCCGGGTCCCTGGAGGATATTCTCGCCTCTCCTCGCTCCCTTTCCGGCCGATACCTCTCCGGCGAACTGAAGATCGAGACCCCGGACCGGCGCCGTCCGCCCGGCGAGAGACTATTAACGATCGAAGGGGCCCGGGAGCACAACCTGAAAGACCTCGAGGTGGAGATCCCCCTGGGGCTTTTCTGCTGCGTGACCGGGGTCTCCGGTTCGGGAAAGTCCACCCTGGTCGAGGAGACATTGAGCCGGGCGCTCCGGCGGCATTTCTACCGCTCGCGGGAAGTCCCCGGCCGGCACGTCCGGATCCGGGGGTTCGAACATCTTGACGCGGTGATCGATATCGACCAGTCGCCGATCGGGCGGACCCCCCGCTCCAACCCGGCCACCTACACCGGGGTCTTCGGTCCGATCCGGGAACTCTTCTCCCGGCTGCCCCTGGCCCGGATGCGGGGCTACCGCCCCGGCCGGTTCAGTTTCAACGTCGCCGGGGGGCGCTGCGAGTCCTGCCGGGGAGACGGGATCATCCGGATCGAGATGCATTTTCTCCCCGATGTCTATGTCCGCTGCGAGTCCTGCCGGGGTCAGCGCTACAACCGGGAGACCCTGGAAATTCTTTACAAGGGAAAGAATATCGCCGAGGTCCTCGATCTCTCGGTCGAAAATGCGCTGGAGTTTTTCGCCAATATCCCCCGGATCAAGAACAAGCTCCAGACCCTGGCCGACGTCGGCCTCGGCTATATCAAGCTCGGCCAGTCGGCGACCACCCTCTCCGGGGGAGAGGCGCAGCGGGTGAAGCTCTCCCGGGAACTGAGCAAGCGAAGCACCGGAAAGACGCTTTATATCCTCGACGAACCGACCACCGGGCTCCACTTCGCCGATATCGACAAGCTGCTCGGGGTCCTGAAACGGTTGACCGAGGCCGGGAATACGGTTATAGTGATCGAGCATAACCTGGACGTGATCAAGAACGCCGACTGGGTGATCGACCTCGGCCCGGAAGGGGGGGAGGAGGGGGGAGAGATCGTGGCTCAAGGGTCTCCGGAAACCATCGCCCGGACGAAAAAATCCCATACCGGGAAGTTTTTGAAATCAGTGCTTTAACTCATACGATTAATTGACAGGAGGTAACTCTTTAGCGCTTTAAAATATCCGCTGCTATTTGTACCACCATTGATTGTCATTGCGAGGATTCCGAACGAAGTGAGGAAGCCGAAGCAATCTCAACCTGTTTCGGGTAAAGAGATTGCTTCGTCGCCTTCGGCTCCTCGCAATGACAGATGGAAACTTGGGAATGATTTGAAACTTTTATAGAGCTAAAGTGTTACGACAGGAGAAAGGTAATGTCATTTGCCATCTTTAACCAGGGCGGGCCGTTGATGTACCTGATCCTGGCCGGGTCGGTGATCGGGTTCGGGGTCTTTCTCGAGCGGCTCTACCACCTCCACCGGGCCCGGATCAACACCGAACGGTTTATGGAGTCAATCCGTTCCCTGGTCCGAGAAAGCCGGATCAAGGAAGCGATCGAACTCTGCCACCGGACCCCGGGTCCGGTCGCCCACATCGTCAACGCCGGACTGGCCAGCCACTCCCGTCCCCGGGCGGAGATCCGGGAGGCGATCGAGGACGCCGGGGTCCACGAGGTTCCCCGGCTGGAGAAGAACCTGGTGGTCCTGGCCACCCTGGCTCATATCTCCCCCCTGCTCGGTTTGCTGGGGACGGTTTTCGGGATGATCCGGGCTTTTATGACCATCGAGGAGATGCAGGGAGTGGTCAACCCTTCCGACCTGGCCGGGGGGATCTGGGAGGCGCTCCTGACCACCGCCTTCGGGCTCCTGGTGGCGATCGGGGCCTACGTGGCCTACAATTACCTGGTCGCCCGGGTGGGGAAGATGGTCCTGGATATGGAGTCCAGCGCCACCGGGGTGGTCAACCTGCTGGCCGGGGAAGAAGCGGGTACTTGAGCGGGGATGAAATTTAAACGGAAAACCTCGCTGGAGAAGGGGCGGCTGGATATCGCCCCCCTGGTGGACGTGGTCCTGCTGCTGCTGATCTTCTTTATGCTCACCTCCAGCTTCATCACCCCCTCGGGTCTGCGGGTCGATCTCCCCGCCGCCTCGGCGATCGAGCCCCAGGAGCGGGACCACCTGACGGTCGCCATCTCCGAGGAGGGGGAGTTCTTCATCGAGGATCGGCCGGTCTCCCCGGAAGCTCTCCGGGACCGGCTGGCCGCTTCCCTGGCCGCCTTTCCCGGGCGGACCCTGATCCTGGAAGCCGACCGCGGCTCCCGCCACGGGACCGTGGTCCGGGTGATGTCCCAGGCCCGGGAACTGGGCTGGGAGAAGATGGCCATCGCCGCCCAGCCGGATCAGGGAATGGGGAATGGGGAATAGGAAGTTTGGGAAGCAGGGAGTGGTAACCAACCGGTGTAATAAGTGGACTTAAGAGGGGGGAGAGGCGGGGGTAAATCCGCCCAATCCGCTTAATCCGCGGTTGAAATAAGGGGGAGAGGCGGGGGGAGAAATTCCCTTTTTTCCCCGAGTTTTTCGTGGTATTCTCACTCGATGAACGCCTCCGACTTTGTCCACCTTCACGTCCACACCGAGTACAGCCTTCTCGACGGGGCGGCCCGGATCCCCGACCTGATGGAGCGGGCCTCCCGGCTGAAGATGCCGGCCCTGGCGATCACCGATCACGGATCGATGTCCGGGGTGATCAAGTTTTACAAGGCCGCCCGGGAGGCGGGGATCAAGCCGATCATCGGGAGCGAATTTTACCTCGCCCCCGGGAGCCGGCGGGAAAAGAACTCCGGTCCGCGCGCGTCCGCTTCCCACCTGGTGCTGCTGGCCCGGGACCGGACCGGTTACCATAACCTTCTGAAACTGTCCTCGAAAGCCCACCTGGAAGGGTTTTACTACAAGCCCCGGATCGACCGGGAACTGCTGGCCGGCCATCACGAGGGACTGATCGCGCTCAGCGGCTGCCTGAAGGGAGAGATCCCCCAGGCCCTCCTGGCCGGTGATCACTCCCGGGCGGAGGAGAATCTTGCCTTTTACCGCGAGCTGTTCGGCCCCGAAAATTTCTACCTCGAGTTGATGGATCACGGGCTTGCCGATCAGAAACGGGTGACACCCCTCCTCCTCGAACTCGCCCGGAAGACCGGGGTCGGGACCGTGGCTACCAACGACATCCACTACGTCCGCCGGGAGGACGCCTATTCCCAGGAAGTTCTCCTCTGCATCCAGACCGGCCGCCAGCTGGCCGATACCGGGCGGATGAAGCTGGAATCGGAAGAATTTTATCTCAAGTCGGCCGAGGAGATGGCGGCCCTCTTCGGGGAAGTGCCCGGGGCGCTCACCCGGAGCCGGGAGATCGCCGACCGCTGCCTCCTCGAGCTGGAGCTGCATAACGACCTCCTCCCCGCCTTCACCCCGCCGCCGGGGAAGAAGAACCGGGATTACCTGAGGGAACTCTGCGAGGCCGGGATCCCGGAACGTTTTGGGGAGAAGACCGAGGCGATCGCCGAGCGGCTCGAACACGAACTGAAAGTGATCGAGGACAAGCACTTCGTCAGTTATTTCCTGATTGTCTGGGACCTGATCCGCTATGCCAAGAGCCGGAAGATCCCGGTCGGACCCGGCCGGGGTTCGGCGGCCGGGAGCCTGGTCTCCTACCTGCTCGGGATCACCGACATCAACCCCTTTCGGCACGACCTTCTCTTCGAGCGGTTCCTCAACCCCAGCCGGACCACGATGCCGGATATCGATATGGATATCTCCGACGTGGGCCGGGGGGAACTGATCCGCTATACCAGCGAAAAGTACGGTTCCGACCGGGTGGCCCAGATCATCACCTTCGGTTCCCTGAAGGCCCGGGCGGTGCTGCGCGACGTCGGCCGGGTGATGGGTATCCCCTACGGGGATGTGGACAAGATCGCCAAGCTGGTACCCCCCGGTCCCAAGGTGACCCTGAAGAAAGCTCTCTCCGCCGAGCCGCGGCTCCAGAAACTCTACGATAAGGAGGAGCGGCTGAAGACCCTCTTCGACATCAGTTTCCGCCTGGAGGGCATCTCCCGCCACGCCGGCACCCACGCCGCCGGGGTGTTGATCTCCCGTCGTCCCCTGACCGAGGACGTCCCCCTGAGGCGGGGAAAAGATGACGAGGTGATTACCCAGTTCGATATGCACGACTCCGAGGAGGTGGGGCTGTTAAAGATGGACTTTCTCGGCTTGCGGACCCTCTCGGTGATCCAGGGGACGATCGATATCGTGGAGAAGGCCCGGGGCGAGACGATCGATTTGGCCCGGATCCCGCTCGACGATCCCCGGACTTTCGACCTGCTCTCCCGGGCCAACACGATGGGGGTCTTCCAGCTGGAAGGTTCGGGGATGCGCGACCTCTCGACCCGGATCGGGCTGAAGAGATTCGACGATATCCTTGACCTGGTCGCCCTCTACCGCCCCGGGCCGATGCATATGCTCGAAGACTACATCGCCCGCAAGCACGGCAAGGGCCGGATCTCCTACGCCCACCCTTCCCTGGAGCCGGTTCTCAAGGAAACCTACGGGGTGATGCTCTACCAGGAACAGGTGATGCTGATCGCCAACCGGCTGGCCGGTTTCACCCTGGCCAAGGCCGATACCCTCCGCCAGGCGATGGCCAAGAAGAAAGCCGAGAAGATGGCCCAGCTGGGGGAAGCCTTCGTCAAGGGGGCCGGGGAGCGGGGGATCGAGAAGCCGGCCGCGGAGTCGATCTTCAAGGATATGGCCCGCTTCGCCGCTTACGGTTTCAACAAGTCCCACTCCGCCGCCTACGCCCTGATCGCCTACCGGACCGCCTATCTCAAGACCCACTATCCCCGGGAGTTTATGGCGTCCCTGCTGACCAGCGAAATCAACAATATGGACAAGCTGATGTCCTACGTCGCCGAATGCCGGGAGATGGGGATCGACGTCCTTCCGCCGGACGTCAACGAAAGCTACGGGACCTTCACCGTGGTCGGGGAGAATATCCGGTTCGGTCTCAACGCGATCAAGAATATCGGTACCGGGGCGGTGGAGGCGGTCCTCGCCGCCCGTGAAGAGGGCGGACCGTTCCATTCCTTCTTTACCTTTCTCGAGCGGATCGATCTCTCGGCGGTCAACAAGAAGGCCCTGGAAGCTTTGATCAAGTGCGGGGCGCTCGACTCCCTCCCCGGTTACCGGTCGCAGAAGATGGAGGTGCTGGAGGGCGCGCTCCAGCGGGCCCACCGGAATCTTCAGGACCGTCTTTGCGGCCAGTCCACCCTCTTCGGCCGTTTCGAGGAGGAGAACAAGCAGAACGGGGTCTCGGAATTCCCCGAGATGGACGAGTGGCACCAGAACCAGTGCCTGGAGATGGAGAAGGAGCTGATGGGGATGTATATCTCCGGCCATCCCCTGACCCCCCACGCCGAGACCCTGCGGACGTTCGCCTCCCACCCGATCAACCGGCTCAAGGAACTCAAGGACGGGGCCCAGGTCCGGGTGGGGGGGATTATCGAACAGATCAAGGAGCAGACCTCGCAGAAGACCGGGCGGACCTTCGCCTTCTGCCAGCTCGAGGACCTGACCGGGGTGGTCGAGGTGACCGCCTGGAGCGACGAGTACGCCGCTTTCGGCGGGCTCCTGCAGCCGGGAAATATCGTCTTTGTCGAGGGCAAGGTCCGGTCCCGGGACCGGGGTAGCAACGTCTCGATCACCCGGGTCTATCCCCTCGACCAGGCCCGGGAAACCCTCTCCCGGTCGTTGCATCTCAGCCTCCACCTGGTGGCGCTCGACGGGGAGCGGCTGGAGGCGGTTCGACGGGCCCTGGCCGAATCCCCGGGGAAATGCCCGGTTTACCTGAGCTTCGATTTCCCCACCGGGGAGAAAGTCCTGATCGAGGCCGGGGACGGCTGCCGGGTCAGCTGCAGCGCCCGGCTGCTCGGCGAACTGAAGCGGCTCCTGGGAGAAAACACGGTCTTCATCAAGGCCTGATAATCATTTTGATAATTATGGTTGCTTAAGTTGTTAGCCCTTGGTAGGATGCGGATTATCGTATTGGGGAAACGCCGGATTTCGGTCGGCGGTTGAATAATATTTATTTTACCAACGGCGCCCTGGCACACCGGTTTCAGGAAACGGTGGCCTTCGCGGCGCGGAGCGAAAAAGGAGCGGGGAGATGACAAAGCGGGACCTGGTGGTGAAGATTGCCGGCGAGACCGGCCTGACCCAGCTGGCGGTCAAAGAGGTAATCCAGAAGTTTCTCGACAAGGTGCTTGATGAACTGGCCGAGGGAGAGAACGTCGAGTTCCGGAATTTCGGCGTCTTCCAGTGCGTCTACCGCAAACCCCGGATCGGGAGGAATCCCCGCCGGCCCGAGGAGACCGTCCAGATACCGGGGCGCTGGGTGGTCCGGTTCAAACCGGGCAAGGAGATGAAGGCCCGGCTGAAGAAGAAGTAAGTTCGCTTCCGGCTCGCCGAATCCACTCTCGATCCCGATAGCGATAGCGAACCCGCCCCCGCCCCAGCCGGCGGCGCGCCGGAACCGCCATTGCTATCGGGATTGCTATCGTTATCGAAAATGATCTCTTCAGCCGCCCCGGGCGGGGCGGGATGGTTGGTTATGGCCAGGATAGGAAAATACCAGGCGGTCAAGGGGATGGGCGACAGCTTCCCCGAAGAGTCTGGCCGCTGGCGGGCTCTGGAAAATTGGGCCTGTTCCGTCGCCGGGCGTTTCGGCTACGGGGAGATCCGGACCCCGCTGGTCGAGCCGACCGAGCTCTTTGTCCGCTCGATCGGGGAGGAGACCGATATCGTGGAGAAGGAGATGTTCACCTTCCCCGGTTCCGGGAACAAGAGTTTCTCCCTCCGGCCGGAAGGGACGGCCGGGGTGGTCCGGGCCTGCCTGGAGGGAAATGTCTTCGCCTCCAATCCCCTGGCCCGCTACTTTTACCTGGGCCCGATGTTCCGCCGGGAGCGTCCCCAGGCCGGCCGCCGCCGGCAGTTCCACCAGTTCGGGGCCGAGGCCCTGGGCAGCCGTCACCCGGCCCTCGACGCCGAGCTGATCGATCTGCTCCTCCTCTTTTTGGAGGAGTGCGGGCTGACCGGCTGGACGCTGGCGGTCAACAGCGTCGGCTGCCCGGAGTGCCGCCCCGCCTACCGGGAACGGCTGGGCCGATACCTGGAGGAGGTCGAAGAGAAACTCTGCGACAACTGCCGCCGCCGGCGGGAGACCAACCCCCTCCGGGCGCTTGACTGCAAGAACCCCGGCTGCCGAAAGCTGGCGGCCGCGGGCCCGAAGCCGCTGGATTCCCTCTGTCCGGATTGTTCTTCTCATCTGGCCGCGGTCCGGGAACTTTTGACCGGGCTTGATCTCCCCTTCTCCCTCGACCCGCTGATGGTTCGGGGTCTCGATTATTATACCTCCCTGGTCTTCGAGGTCACCGGCCCCGCCCTCGGCGCCCAGGACGCGGTCGCCGGCGGGGGGCGTTACGACAACCTGGTCGGCGAACTGGGCGGTCCCGATCTCGGCGCCGCCGGTTTCTCGGTCGGGCTGGAGCGGCTCCTGCTCGGCCTGGCCGGGAAGGAGATCCCCCCGGTCCCCGCCCCGGCCGGCCGTCTCTACCTGGCCGCCGTTGGTCCGGAGTCCTTCCGGTCCCAGTTCAATCTCCTTTCCCGGCTGCGGCGGCGGGGTTTTACGGCGCTGACAGACTACGGGAAGCGATCCCTGAAAGCCCAGATGCGGGAGGCCAACAAACTGGGGGTCGATCGGGTCGTGATCCGGGGCCCGGAAGAACTCTCCGCCGGGACGGTGAAGATCAAGGATATGGAAAGCGGAAAAGAGACCACGGTCCCCGAGAATGAGACAATCACTTCCCTGACCCGGTGCATTTCTTCTTGAGTTCAATAAATATTACTTAACCCGAATTATTATTGGAGCGAAATATATGCAATTCTGGAAGAGAAGTCATCTCTGCGGTGATTTGCGATTAGCCGACGATTCCAGCCGGGTCACCCTCTCCGGCTGGGTCCGGCGCCGTCGCGACCACGGCGGGGTTATCTTTATCGATCTCTGCGACCGGACCGGCCTGACCCAGGTCGTCTTCAGCCCGGCTGCCTCCCCGGAAGCTCACCGGACGGCCCAGGATCTCCGTTCGGAGTTTGTGGTCGCCATCCGGGGCGAGGTCCGCTCCCGGCCGGAAGGGACGGTTAACCCGAAACTTCCCACCGGGGAGATCGAGGTCTTCGCCGACGGACTCCAGATAATCAACCCCAGCCTGACCCCGCCCTTCCCGATCGAGGACGAGGAAGACCTCCAGGAAGAGATCCGCCTCCGCTACCGCTACCTCGATCTCCGCCGTCCCTCGATGCTCCGCAACCTCCACCTCCGACACCGGGTGACCGGGCGGGTGAGGCGGATTCTCGACGAACAGGGTTTCTGGGAGATCGAGACCCCGTTGCTGACGAAATCGACGCCGGAAGGGGCCCGGGACTACCTGGTCCCCAGCCGGGTTCACCCGGGAAAGTTTTACGCTCTCCCCCAGTCCCCCCAGCTCTTCAAGCAGATGCTGATGGTGGCCGGGGTGGACAAGTATTTCCAGATTGCCCGCTGCCTGCGCGACGAGGACCTGCGGGCCGACCGCCAGCCCGAGCATACCCAGATCGACCTCGAGATGTCCTTCGTCGAGCCGGAAGATATCTTCGAGGTGATCGAAGGGATGGTGGGGACCCTCTTCTCGGAATTTCTCGGATTCGAGATGGCCCGCCCGCTGAGGCGGATGACTTACGCCGAGGCGATGCTCACCTACGGCAGCGACAAGCCCGACCTCAGATTCGGGCTCAAGATCCGCGAGGTCGGCGATATCTTCCGGGAAAACGAGTTCCGGGTTATCCGGCAGGCCCTCGACTCCGGCGGGGTGGTCCGGGGACTGGCCGTCCCCGGGGGGGCGGCCCTCTCCCTGAAACAGCTCGACGACCTGACCGGGTTCTGCCAAGAGGCCGGGGCCGGGGGATTGCTCTGGATCCTCTTCAAGGAAGGCGGAGCCCTGAAATCCCCGATGAAAAAATACCTCTCCGAAGGGGAAGTTGCCCACTTGAGAGAACTCTTCGACTGCTCCGAGGGGGACTGCCTGATGCTGATCGCCGACCAGGCCCCGACCGCCGCCGAGGTGCTGGGACGCCTGCGGCTGAAACTGGCCGCCGATCTGAAGCTGATCCCGCGGGACCGTTTTGAGTTTCTCTGGGTGGTGGATTTTCCGTTGTTGGCCTATAACCCGGAGGAGAAACGGTTCGAGGCGGTCCACCACCCCTTCACCAGCCCCCATCCGGAGGACCTGGAACTGTTAAAGACCGATCCGGGGAAAGTCCGTTCCCGGGCCTACGACCTGGTCCTCAACGGGACCGAACTGGGCGGCGGTTCGATCAGGATTCACCGGGAGGAGGTCCAGGAGCAGGTCTTCGCCCTCCTCAACATCAAACGGGAGGAGGCCCGGTCCCGTTTCGGCTTCCTCCTCGAGGCGCTCCATTACGGCGCGCCCCCCCACGGCGGGATTGCCCTCGGCCTCGACCGGCTCCTGATGCTGATGGGGGGGTTGAGTTCGATCCGGGACGTGATCACCTTCCCCAAGACCCAGAAGGCGATCTGCCTCACCACCGGCTCCCCCTCCGAGGTCTCGCCCCGCCAGCTCAAAGATCTCCACATCGGACTCACCGTCCCCCGGGGAGAAGAGCAGCCGTAATTTCGTCCTCGCCGGATGGGAGGATAAGCTGAACCGAGGTTCCGGTTTTAGGAAAATTATTTTTGACAAAGTCGCCGGAAGGAGTAGTATTGGTATCCGATCATCAACTGGAGCGGACGGTCCGCTTCTCAACTAAAATTTTCCGTCAGGAAAATTTTACCACGGAGGTTGGAATGAAAGGATTAGTTGTTGTTGGAACGCTGGCGGTGCTGCTGGTCGCGCTGACCGGTTGTGTCTCCCCGGTCGGCGCCCCGATTATGGGCGCCATCTACACCGATGTGATGGGCCCTGGTGCTGTTAACGACCTGACGGCCGGTTTCTCCAAGGTCGGCCAGGCGAAAGCCACCGGGATTATCTTTGTCGCCACCGGTGATGCCAGCATCAATACCGCCGCCAAGTCGGTAGGGATCACCAAGATCCATCACGTTGATGTCGAGTATATGAGCATCCTCGGCGTCTACGGCGAGGTGACCACCACGGTTTACGGGCAGTAAGCAAAAAAAATCCCCCCCTTCTCTCCGGAGAAGGGGGGGATTTTTTTTGGAATAATTTTCAGCCCACCCGAAGGTCTAATCCACGGTACCGGGTTTAACCGGGGTTGAATAGTATACCTCCCGGAATATCCCGGTCATCCCCCATTCTCCTTCTTCCGGAGAAGTTTCTTTTCGTCCCGGGCCTCCTGGCCGAGGAGGAGGTGGATGTAGGTCAGCCGGGACTCCCGGCGGCCGACCCGGAGGGTCAGTTCCGTGTTTCTCCGGGTCCAGATCGAAATTCCCGCCCCGGGGATCTCCTCCCGGGGCTCGCCGAAATCCTTTATCAGTCTCTGCCGAAGTTGATTCCCCCATCCGGCGAATTTCCAGGTGGCGGTGACGGAATACAGCTTACCGGACAGTGGGGTGAAGGAAAAATGCATAAGGCATTCTCCTCCCTGGAAAAACGCCCGGTACTCGAGCCGAGGTTCGGGGAGGGAAATATCCTTCGCCCGCAACCGCCAGCCGCGTTCCTCCGCCCGTCGCTCGACCTCGAGCAGGGGTAAGCCCCAGGTAAAATCTTCCACCTCGAGTAGCCTGCCCGCCGCCGGCCTGGCCGATGCAAGGAGGATCAGCAGGGCGACCAGGATGATTTCTCTCCAACTTTTCATCGGGGATCAGGGATTCCCCGTGTTTCGGCCGGAGTGGTCATATCCGCTCGAGAATCTTTTCCCGGAGTTTTTCCAGCCGGCACCCGCACCAGTGGGCGGGGCAGTATCCCTTTTCCTGGTGGGAGCGGCAGTTGAAGTCGGAGAGATCGTCGTTGCCGGTCACGATCAGGCCGCAGTAAACCCGGCACCAGAAGTTGGCCCGGGTCTCGCTATGGTACTTCATCCAGTCGGTATTCCACCCCGGCCGGGACTGGTAGTAGGAAGAGATCAGTCCGGCGATGTGCTTGGGGTTCCAGCCGAGGGCGAAGAGGACCCGGCAGAGGTTGCGGATACTGGTCGGGTTGAGCATACCCCAGGAGAAATTCCGGATCGAGTGGGCGGCGCAGGGGGGGAGGGAGTCGAGGTCCAGTTGCCAGTAGGTTTTGGGCCAGGTCTCCGGCGGTTCTGGGGAGACCCGGTCGAATTCCCGGTGGAAGGCGAAGAGTTTCGAACGGCGGTAGTCGGCGATCACTTTCTCCCAGCCGGCGGCGGCGTCGGGGATGACCCCCGAACATTCGGCGGCGTAGCCGGCGGCCCGTTTCAGGTCTTTCCGGATCCGGAAGAGTTCCCGGTAGGAGAGGTCGTTTCGGGGGACGGTGGCGAAAACCGGCAGCCTCCGGGCCAGTTCTTCCCCGACCTGGCCGATGTAGACCTTGTGTTTTTGGTGGGTGGAGAAGGTGGTCCGGATGTCCCGCATATAAAGGGGGTCGGCGTACTGGGTGATATCCAGGCTCAATCCTTCCCGGCCGCGCCCGTTTCTCAAGACCGCGGTGTCGGAGATGGTGACCGGGAGGGGGGAATTGTTCCGGGTTTTCTCGATGACCAGGTGGGATAAGAATTCGTGGAGCCGCCCGATCCCGCTATAACCCCGGCCCGCCCGCAGGGGGAGGGGGCGGGTCCGCTTCTGGTCGCCCCCCGGGACCAGGGCGTATTTAGTCTTCAGGGTCTCTTCCAGGGTCCCGATCCGTTCCAGCTTCCGGTGGACGGGAGAAGCGAAGGGGATCCGGGATATGTAATGGTACCCCGAAGAGGTGCAGTCGTTGAGGTGGGGGATCCCGTAACCCTTCAGCAGGGAGTCGATCGCCCGGTGGACCGGCTCCATCAGCTCGAAGTAAGTCAGCTGGTTGGAATAGAGACCCTGCCAGGTATCGAGGTTGAAGTACTCGATGTCCCAGACCGCCAGGGTCGATTTCCGGTCCCAGACCGCGCGGAAAAGGTCGAGTCCGTCCTCCATCAGACCGCCCAGTTCCTCCGGCCGGTTGGTCAGCCTCAGGGGCCGGTGATAGCCGTTGCGGGCCAGGTACTCGCCGAAGCCGACCAGGTACTCGCAGGTGAAAGTCTCTCCCCCGCAGAACTCGGCGATCCGCTTCCGGACCGCCTTAGTCCGGTAAAATTCCCGGATTGCCTCAAACTGTTCCCTCGACATCACCGGGGAAGACGCCGGCCACTCGGGCTTTGCTTTGATTATCTTAGCTGTCTTGGTCACTTCGAACTTTGAACTTTTAACTTTTAACTCATTCCTCCCTCCCACCGGTAGTCGGCCAGGTTGTAGCCGCAGAAGGGTTCGACACAGTAGCCCTTCTCCTGGTGGGAGACGCAGTTGTGATCACGCAGGTCGTCGAGCCCGTCCGCCAGGAGCCCGGCGAAGGTCCGGACGTAAAATGTCGCCCGTGACTCGGCGTCGAAATGCTTCCACTGGTCCGGCGGCCAGTTCGGGCCTTCGATCCAGCGGGAGGTGACCAGGCCGGCGATATGCTTGGGGTGCCAGCCGAGGGCCAGCAGACAGCGGGTCAGGGTCTGGAGATTGGTCGGTTTCAGCAGCAGGTCGTTGGGGGTCTCCAGCGGCCGCCGGACGCAGGGGGGCACGTCGCGGTAGTTCATCCGGTCGTAAGTCTCCTCCCATTCGCCCCGGGGGTGGGGTTTTTCGCCGTCGAACCACCGGTGAAAGCGGTAAAGATCGGAGCCGAGGTAGTCATTGATCACTTTCTTGAAATTCACGGAAAAGTCGGGGATCAGGCAGTGGACGGTCCGGGCGTACTCGGCGGCGCGGCGGAAGTGGCGGCGCAGCGAGATGGTCTCAGCCAGGGAGAGGTTCTTCCGGGGGACGGCGATCTGGACCGGGGTCCCGTCGGCGATGGCGTCGCCGACCTTCCAGCGCTGGACCTTGTGTTTCTGATGGGTGGAAAAAGCGCAGCGGCAGTCGCGCATATAGACCGGGTCGCCAAAGCAGGAGAGGTCGAGGGAGACGCCTTCCCGCCCGTGTTTCCGGGAGCCGATCGCCACGTCGGTGATCACCAGGGGGAGATCGGTCCGGTCGGAGGTCTCCCGGATAATCCGGTGGACCAGGTGCTCCATCACCCGGCCCATCCCGTCGAAGGCACGCCCGTAACGGGGCGAGACCGGGCGGTGCCGCTTGCTTATTTTTCCCCGGTACTTTTCCTCCAGCGAGCCGTTAAGGCAGCCGACATCTTCCAGCATCAGGGACGCCCGGGTTCCGGACTGGACCTGGAAGGAAAAGTGGTACCCCTGTCCGGTCATAATGGTCAGCGGCACGATCCCGTAACCGCGGAAGATCTCCATAATCGAACCGTAAATTGGTTCCAGCTTTTCGAAAGTCTTGACCTGGTCGTAGTAAACCTCGCCCGGGTAGTCGAGGTTGAAGTATTCGATGTCGAGCACCCCGAGGACGTGGGATTTATCCCAGAGCGACCGGAAGATGTCGAGCCCTCTTTCCAGGATGGAGTTAAAGCCTTCCGGCGGGGTGGAGACGTAGGGTTCGGGGGCCGGGATCCCCAGGAGGGACTCCCCGTAACCGACGATGTACTCGGCGGTACAGAGTTCGGGTTCCCGGGCGGTCCCTCCGCAGTACTCGGCGATTCTTTCCTGGACCTCCGGGTCTTGATAAAATTGGGCGGCGGTGAGCATACGGTTATCCTCTTTAAAGCTTGAGCCGGGAAGGAAGCCGTTCCGGCGGCGCGGATTTTCCCTTTAATTATTCCGCGAAGGCAGTAGTATGCCGATTCAGGATTAAAAGTAAAGAGGTATCAATTGCCGGCCCTGGTAAAAATTATCGCCGTCTTCGGCCTGATCCTTCTCCTCAGCCGGAGTCGTCTTCACCTCGGGTTTTCGCTCCTGCTCGGGTCCCTGACCCTCGGTTTCTGGTCCGGCCAGTCATTCGCCTCGCTGTCCGGGATCGTCGCCCGAAGTCTTCTCGATCGCTCCACCCTCCTGCTGGCGGCGATCCTGGTCCTGATCCTCTTTCTCAGCCGATTGATGGAGCGGTCGGGAAATCTCAACCGGATCGTCGAGGCTTTCTCCCGGGTGGTCCGGGGGCGTCGGGCCCTCTCCGCCCTGATTCCGGCGCTGGTCGGGATCTTTCCCCTTCCCGGCGGGGCGCTCTTCTCCGCCCCCCTGGTCGGGACAACGGTCAAGGAGTCGGGTATCTCCCCCGACCGCAAGACGGTGATCAATTACTGGTTCCGCCACGTCTGGGAGTACTGGTGGCCGCTCTATCCCGGTTTTATTCTCGCCGCCGGTCTTCTCGGGGTCTCCGCCGTCCGGCTGATGCTCTTCCAGTTTCCGCTGGCGGCCTTCGCCGCCCTCGCCGGCTGGCTTCTCCTCCTGCGGCCCCTGAAGGAGCCCTCTCCCGCCGCCACCCCGACGGATCGGAAGGCTTCCCTGAAGATTCTCTTCCGGGAAGCCTCTCCGGTTTTCGGCGTCCTGGCCGTTATCTTTTTCTTCAATCTATTCTTCCGACGGTCCGCGGCCGGGACGGTTCCTCCGGAGCTTGGGATTTTGGCCGGGGTGGCTTTCGGGGTTGTCCTGGTCAGTCTCCGCGACCGGTTGGGGCGGGAAGACTGGCTCGGGGCGCTGAAAGGCGGGAAGTACCTGAACTACGTGCTTCTGGTGGCGGCGATAATGGTCTTCCGGGGGGTCCTGGCCGAGAGCGGGATCGTTAACCGGGTCAAGGAGGAGATGCTGGATTACCGGATCCCGGTTCTGCTGGTGGTCGTCTTTCTCCCCTTCATCTCCGGGCTGGTTTCCGGGATCGCGATTGGTTTTGTCGGGGCGTCATTCCCGGTCATCCTGCCCCTCCTGGCCGGCCTTTCCCCGGCTCTCTTCCTCGCTCACGGGGTCCTGGCCTTCGGTTGCGGCTATATGGGGATGATGCTCTCCCCGGTCCACCTCTGCCTCCTCTTCTCCCGGGATTACTTCGAGGCCGGTCTCTCCCCTTGTTACCGGCTTCTCCTTCCGCTGGTTGGGCTCACCCTCCTGCTGACCGGGTTATACTATCTCCTCTTCATCCGCCTGGCCGGTTAAGCCCCGTTCCGCGCCGTCAGCCTTCCCCGGCCCGGCGGAGGGCCTCGTCGCGCTGCCGGCGGGCGGGGAGGAAGTCCGGCCGGAGTTTGACCGCTTGCTCGAACTGCGCCGCCGCTTCCCGGTTTCGCCCCAGCCGGACCAGGGTCAGGCCGAGGTTGAATCGTCCCTCGAAGAATTCGGGATCGATCTCCACCGCCCGGGCGAAGGAGGCTGCCGCCGGCCGGACCCGGCCGAGGGCCAGCAGGGCGTTGCCGAGGTTGTTATGAGGATCGAGCTGGCGCTCGTCGATCCCGATCGACCGCTGGAAGGTCGAGATCGCTTCCTCCAACCTCCCTGTTTTGAGAAACGCGATCCCCAGGTTGTTCCAGCCCGCCGTCTCTTCGGGGTCGATCTCCAGGGACAGTTCCAGTTCGGCGATCGCCTCCCGGTAACGGCCGAGGCGATTGAGGGTCTTGCCCAGGTTGTAGTGAGTCCGAAACTCCCCGGGGAAGCTTACGGCGAGTCCCCGGAAGGCGGCCGCCGCCTCTTCCAGCCGTTCCTCATCATAGTAGAGCCGGGCCAGGCGGAAGCGGAAGATGTAGCTCTCCGGGCTCTGATCGATCAGCCGTTTCAGTCTACGCTCAGCTTCCGCGCTCTTTCCCCGGTGGAAGAGGTCCATCGCGGCGATGAACTCCGTCCGCAGTCCAATGGCCTCGGCCGGGTTTCGGAGGCCGTTCTCCTTGCGGACCGCGGTCCCGCCGGTGCCCAGGTAGCCGAGGCTCTCTAAAAGCGCCCGTTCCCGTTCCCCCAGTTCGGCCTCCCCGGCTTCCCGGATATCCATCGAGGTTTCGACCGCGGCCAGCCCGGCCTCCATCCGCCCCACCCGGCCGGGTTCCCGGCCGGCCAGGTTGACGGTCTCGCCGGGATCGTCGGCCAGGTTGTAGAGCTCCTTGTTCGGTCCCCGGATGTATTTCCACTCTCCGGAAACCAATCCGGCCAGGGGACTCCAGCCGTACTCGGTGAAGGGGAACTCGGTCTCCAGGTAGATTTCGCCGTCTTCCATCGGCTTTCCGGCCAGGGCGGGAGCGAAGGACCGTCCGGAGATCCCGGCCGGGGGCTTTTTGCCGAAAAGTTCGATGACGGTGGGGAAGAGGTCGGCGGTGGAGAGGAGGGTTTCGACCTTCTCGGGACCGCTCTCCCGGCGGGGGAGGGCCGCAATCAACGGCACCCGCGTCACCGGGCTGTAGAGGAGCAGCCCGTGTTCGTCCTCCCCGTGGTCGCCCAACCCCTCCCCGTGGTCGCCGAGAGCGATCACGACTGTCTCCTCCTCCAGTCCCCGCTGCCGGAGAAAGTCGAGCAGTCTTCCGACCTGGGAGTCCATAAAGGCGATCTCCCGGTCATAGGCCCCCTCCACCCCCTCCCCGGGCGGGGGAGGGAAGTAGTAGGGGTGGTGGGGGTCGAAGAAGTGGACCCAGCAGAAGAAGGGCCGGCCGTCGTCCTCTTCCAGCCAGGCCAGGGCGGCGTCGGCCACTTCGTTCCCCCGCCGGTAGCGGTACATCGCCGAATCGTCGTAAATCTCGTCACTGTCGGGAACTCCGTAGTCGTCGTAAACCTCGAAGCCGCGGTTGAGGCCGAACTTCCGGTCGAGGACGAAGGCGGCCACGAACGCTCCGGTCCGGTAGTCCTCGCCGGAAAAGAATTCAGCCAGGGTCGGGATCTGTCCGGGGAGCTGTCCCGACGCGTTGACCCGCAGACCGTGTTCGGGCGGAAGTCGTCCGGTCAGGATGGTGGCGTGGGCGGGGAGGGTGAGGGGGACGTTGGTGAAGAAGCGGGTGAAGACCGTCCCCCGGCCGGCCAGCGAGTCGAGGACCGGGGTTTGCGCCCGGCCGTAACCATAGACGCCGAGATGGTCGGCCCGGGTGGTATCGAGGGTGATCAGAAGCAGGTTGGTCCGGTCCACCCTGCCTCCCTGCAGCAGCAGCCAGGCCGCCCCGGCGGCGAGGAAAACGGCCGGGACGAGATATATCCAGATCCGCTTTCTCATAAACCAAGAATATCACGAAACCGGCGGCAAATCCGGAAAAATCTCCCGGAATCTTTTCAAAAAAATCCCTAAAAATCCGGGAATAAACTTGACCCCACAACGGACAATATTCTAATATTATCCCACGATCGGGAAATGGAATCGGTCGCTTCCAGACAACAGTGTGATGCTCACAACCGGGAGGTACGAAATGAAGATGTGGTTGGTGGCGGCGGCGATTGTCCTGGCGGTTTCCTTTCCCCTCTGCGCGTCTTCCCAGACCGGGTTTCAAGTGCTTCACAGCTTTGCCGGCCAGACCGGGAACGACGGATCCGAACCGCAGTGCACCCTGGTTTCCGACGGCAGCCGTCTCTATGGCACCACCTACTACGGGGGATACTTCGACTACGGCACCCTCTTCTCCCTCCTCCCCGACGGCTCCGATTACCGGGTGCTCCACCACTTCGGCGACCAGACCGATCCGGTTGCCGGACCCTCCGGGGTCCTGGTCTCGGACGGGAGCGTCCTCTACGGGACCGCCAGTTACGGCGGCTCTAATTACTTCGGGGTGGTCTTCTCTCTTCAGACCGATGGGACCGGATACACCGAACTTCACGACTTCGCCGCTTATCCCGGCGACGGAGTAAGGCCTCAAGGTGGAGTTTCCGGCGACGGGACGATGCTCTACGGAACGACGATGTGGGGGGGAGATTACCTCTTTGGCGGGACGGTCTTCGCTGTCGATCCTAATCCCTCCTCGGCGTCCGTTCTCCACAGTTTCCCCGACTTCCCGGAGGATGGAATACTGCCCTACGCCGCCCCGATTCTCGCCTCCGGCGTCCTTTACGGGACCACGGCGCAGGGCCCCGAGCCCGTCGGGACTCCCGTTCCCCCTGGCGCGGATGCCGGTGTGCTCTACTCCCTGCAGACCGACGGAAGCTCTTACGCCATCCTCCATACTTTCGGTTCCCAGACCGACGACGGGGATGGTCCGTTCGGGGGGTTGCTCTCCGACGGGACCCGGATCTACGGGACCACCGGATACGGAGGGGCGGCCGGGTACGGGACGGTCTTCTCCCTCAACCCCGACGGCTCCGACTACGCCGTTCTCCACAGCTTTGCCCTCTTCACCGGCGACGGGGTAATACCCTCGGCCGGGCTGGTCTCCGACGCTACCCGTCTTTACGGGACCGCCACTTACGGCGGGGCGGCCGGATATTATTACGGGGGAACGATCTTCGCCCTGAATAAGGACGGATCGGACTATACCATCCTCCACGACTTCAGCCTCCAGACCGACCAGGGCTACTCCCTCTTCTTCACCGGCCTGCTCCTGCTCGACAACACCCTCTACGGGATGACCAATTCCGGAGGGGATTACGACTACGGGGTGATCTTTTCCTATACCCTGCCTTCCCCCACCCCGATTCCCGCGCCCACCCCTTTCCGCCTGGTGGTTGACGGCAAGGACTACAACGGCGATGGGCGGGATGATACCGCGGTCTGGCGCCCGGCCAGCGGCAGATGGATCATCGACTTCGGCGCCCCCTTCACCCCCGAGGTTCTTTACTTCGGTCGCTCGGGCGACGTTCCCGCCTCCGGAGACTATGACGGCGACGGGGTGACCGACCCGGCCGTATTTCGTCCGGCTAACGGCCTCTGGGCGGCTGCGGGGGTGACCCGCTTCTACTTCGGCGGGGCGGGCGATATCCCGGTCCCGGCCGATTACAGCGGAGACGGGTTCACCGATCCGGGGATCTTCCGGCCGGCCACGGGTCTGTGGGCGGTACGGGGGATAACCCGGGCTTACTTTGGCCGCCTCCGCGACCTGCCGGTTCCCGGGGATTACGCGGGGACGGGGACCGCTCGGATCAGCCTCTTCCGCCCGGCGACCGGCTTGTGGGCGGTGCGGGGGTTGACCCGGTTTTATTACGGGGTCGAGGGGGATTACCCGGTCCCGGCCGACTACAGTGGAGATGGTCTCCCCGCCCCGGCGATCTTCCGCTCGACGACCGGTCTCTGGGCGATCCGTGGGGTGACCCGGTTTTACTATGGAGCCGGGCTGGGCTTTCCCCAGCCGGGAGATTACTCGGGCACCGGGACCGAATCCCCGACGGTCTACCGTCCGGTCACGGGCTTGTGGGCGGTGCGGGGTCTGACCCGGATATACTGGGGCGGCGGGGACTATGTCCCGGTCTCCTGGTAAAAGCCAGGTATATAAAGCGTGGCGGGGGGCCCCGCGGAAATCTGATATCGAAGAAAAATGTCAAAAGGAAATGACTGACCCCTTTTAGGAGGTGTAAGATGCGTCCCCAGGATATCGAAAAGATCGCCGGCAGCGTGGCCGGATCTTTCAGCCAGGCCGGCTCGACTCTCCGGGCCGGGTGCGGCGCCTTCAGCAGCCCCGAGGCCTTTTCCTGTTTCGACGGCTACAACTGTTCCGCCGGTTACGGATGCGGCGACCAGGGGAATTTTTCCTGCCCGGACGGCGGCTTCAACTGCCTGAGCGGTTTCTTCTGCGCCACCGATTATACCGGCGAACTGCAGACCTGAAGATCGCCGGCAGTTTGATGCCGGGGAATATAACCCTCCGGGGGGCTCGCTGGAGTCGTCCGCTATTTTACCGTGTCGTACCGTCACTGATTTGCCCGTTAACCTCAGCCGCTTTCCCCATCCGATGACCAGCAAAACTCTTACCGAGATCGACTCCCTGATGGAAGACCTGGAGCCGGAGAGCCTCCGGTTCCACGTCCTTGACGCCGTCAAGCGGTTCAAGGGGAACTGGCTGGAGCTGGGGCGTTTCGTCAGCGCGGTCGAGAAGCAGGGGGTCTTCCGGGATTGGGGGTTCGCCACCTTCGACAGCTACTGCACCCGGGAACTGAAGCTGAAACGGCCGACGGTGGTCAAGCTCCTCAACTCCTTCCGTTTCCTGAAGAAAGAGGAACCGGAATTCCTCTCCACCGCCCTTTCGGCGGGGGAGAAACCCCCGCTCCCCGATTACGAGTCGGTAAATATTCTCCGCCAGGCCCGGGCGAAGAAAGCGATTACCGGGGAAGACTACGCCCGCCTCCGCTCGGCGGTCTTTGAAGACGAGGTTCCGGCCAAAGAGGTGGGGCAGCAGTACCGGGGGTTGCTCCAAACCGCCCGCGAAGCCGCGCTTGACCCCGAGGAAGCCTACCTGAGGAAGCGGAAGGAGGCTCTGAAGCGGGTCCTCGGTTCCCTGCGGACGATCAGAAACACCGTCGAACTCTCTCATCTCCTCCCCGCCCCCGGTCTCGAGGCCCTGAAAAACCTGATCTCCCGGGTTGAGGACGAGCTGACGGGATAACAGGATAAATTTCGACAGGATAACAGGATTGACAGGATAATCTCTGGAGGAACGATGAGCAGGTCCGTGCCGGCCATCCTTCCCGTTCTCGCCTTTCTCGGCGCCCTTGCGGTGTTACTTCCCCCCGCCGGCCGCCCGGCCGATTTCCGCCTCTTTTTCGATGACTTCAGCGGCGACCTGGCCGACCGCTGGATACCCTTTTCCTTTCCCGGACCCCGGATCACCCGGGTTCGGGGCAACCCTCCCCCGGGCCTGGATAACGGTTCCGCCGCCAACCGGCGCGGCGGGGTGATCAGCAAGCGGCTTTTCCAGCTCGAGCCGGGGTTGATCCTGAAGGCCGATATCCTGATCTCCGGAGGCGGGGGAGACGCCGTCTTCGGCGGTTCGCTCGGCCTGCCCCGCGATCCGGAAGCCTTTATCCGCGGCCGGTGGCCGGAATGGCTGGTGGGGATGAGCTACGATTACATCGGGCGGACCGACTGGTCCCGGGGGGCGATACCGGAAGGGGGGATCCTGACCTGCTCGCTGATCGACGAGGACGGAGGGCTGGAGATCAGCCGCCGCCCCTATCTCACCCGCTGGCTGGGAAGCTGGCATAACTTCGAGATCACGATTCTTCAGAGCGGCTTCGTCGAGTTCCGTCTTGACGGCGAACTGGTCTATTACTCCCGGAAGCGGATCTCCTTCGGGTACTCGCAGCTTCCCCTCCTGCTTGGACACCTTTCGGGGAAGGGGGGCAAGGTCTATCACGATAACGCGGAAGTCCGGGCCGGCCGAATTCCTTCCGGGCCGGGAGCCGGACCGGGAGAATAAAAATATGAAAAAATATTTCTTCCTGATACCCCTGCTGCTTTCCCTCTCCGCGGGGTTTTCCCCGGCGGTTGAAGAGGCCCCTGCCCAAATCGAGTTCCCGGAAACCGCCTACGACCGGACGGTGATGTTGGTCGCGCTCCGCCGCGCCGGGCCGGAGTGGATCCGGGAAAACCTGGCTCTTCTCAACCGGAACTGGGGAATTTTCCCGACCCTGCAGTACCTGGATCTGCCGGTTGGGGAGGGCGGGGTAGAGCTGCTCTACCTCCGGGGGAGGCAGGAGGAGGTCGCCCAGGCCGCCCGGATCGCCGAAGAGATGGACCGGTTTTATCCGGACCCGATCGACCCGGTCACCCTCTCCGCGATCCCGCTCGGGCATCTCAGCGGACCCTCGATGCGGAATCAGCTGCTCGCCCTTGCCCGGGCGGCCGGGCTGGAGTTAAAACCGGAGCAGCTCCTGCTCTTTCCCCCCGGCGCCGGAGCCAGTTTGTTTTTTCGGGGGCCGGTCCCGGAGGCCAAGCGGCTCGGGGAGCTGAAGGCTGAACTCGACCAGCCCCGGCACGGCTCGGCGGTCGATCTCTGGAGCGGTTTCGCCAGCCGGTTCCGTGGGGATCTCTTCAACCACTTTCTCACCGTCAGCACGTATGCCGCCTCGGCCCTGCTCCTGCTCGTTCTCCACTTTCTCCTCGCCCGGGTCCCCTGGCTGGGGAAAAGATACCAGCGCTGGTTTACCCTGATCTGGACCCGCCTGATTCAGGATATCAAGGGGAGGGACTTCGCCTACGAGGTGCTCAAGAGCCTGGCCGAAACCGCGGTGGATTCGGTCGAGCAGGCGTCCCGCCGGCCCCTGGGGTCCGGCGGCGGGCCGGAACTTCCGGAGAGCGGGGAGAGAACAAAATCCCGGGCGATGGCCATCGCCCGGGACCTGGCGGCCTTCCGGGGTTACAACCCCGACGATCCGGAGATCAATCGGCTCCTCTCCGATCTGGTCGAGGCCGCCGTCTTCCGGCTGGACCGCGCGGCCGCGAAAAAGTAATCGGCGACGATCCGCGCGGGGGGTTACTTGATCGCGGCGACCGCTTCTTTTTCGTCCCCGTAGATGGGGAAGAGCGGGGTGAAACCGGCGGTTTCAAAGACTTCCCGGACCGGGGAACCGAGAGAGCAGAGGGCGATCGTCCCCCCCGCCTTCTTCAGGGCCTTGGCCACCGCGAGCAGGACCCGCAGCCCGGCCGAGGAGATATACTCGGTCGGGGAAAAATCGCAGACAAGCTTGTCCGTCCCGGAAGAGACCTCTTCCTGGAGGAAAGCCTCAACTTCCTTGGCGGAATAAGCGTCGAACCGGGGTACCATCTCCACGACCAGGACCCCGTCGATCTTGTTTGTCTTCATCTGGTTCTCCTTAAAAGTTTAATTAGCTAACGATATCCGTTCGCTCCCGCCGTTTTCCTGTCCGGCGGGAATTACCTGCTGAAAACCGGAGATGAATATAGTAGTATAGCGGCGGCAAAACAAGAAAGATATTTTTCCGGTTCGTCCTGATGGGGGTATAGAGGCTATGGCAAACAGGAAGCAGGCTGACGGTTCCGGGCATCGCCGACGGCTGCGGGAGCGGTTTGCCCGCTCCGGTCTGAAGGGATTCCACGACCACGAGATAGTGGAACTGCTCCTTGCGCTGGGCACCCCGCGGAAGGACACCAAGGGACCGGCCCGGGCGGCCCTGGCTAAATTCGGGTCCCTGAAAGACGTTCTCGACGCGCCGCCGGGAAGGCTGACCGAGGTTCCGGGGGTGGGTCCGAAGAATATCATCGCCCTGCGTCTGGTCAAGGAGGTCGCGGCCCGCTACCTGAAGGACCGGCTCCGGGAGCGGCCGCTGGCCGGCTCGCCCCGGGCGGTTTTCGACTATCTCCGCCAGGATTTGGGGGGTCTGCACCGGGAAGTCTTCTCGGCGGTCTTTCTCAATACCGCCAACAAGATCATCGAGGTCGAGCAGGTCGCCGAGGGGACGGTCAACCGGGCGGCCATCCATCCCCGGGAAGTGATCGCCGCCGCCTTGAAGCACAACGCCAGCCGGGTGATCTTCGCCCACAACCACCCGGCCGGTTCGATGCGTCCGAGCGACGACGATATCGAGATCACCACCCGGCTGAAAAAGGC
>JAVCCZ010000108.1 GCA_030765265.1 Candidatus Erginobacter occultus | reverse complement strand
TTGTGCCGCCCCCTGCGGGGGCTCTGAGATATTTTTGCTTCTCCGGTTCCACGGGCTGACGCCCGTGGCTAATAGTGTATCGCCCGCTGCGCGGGCTTCTATTAGGCAAAGTAATATCCGTATGGAAACAGGATAAGTAGCCCCCGCAGGGGGCGAAACTTCTTAATAGCCACGGGCGTCTCGAAGATCCGGCTTCAGACGGAAGCCCGTGGAAAAAAGATTACGAGGATCAATCAAGAGCCCCCGCAGGGGGCGGCACATAATGAACCAATTCTTTTGGGAAATCCGGATTGAGCCATGAAGATCGCCGTCGGCTCTCTCAATCCTATTAAGATCGCGGCCGCCCGGGCCGTACTCCTCCGGCTTTATCCGGAGGCTGAAGTCAGCGGAGTGGCGGTCGAATCCGGGGTCGCCGAGATGCCTTTGACCGAGGAAGAGGCGATCGCCGGCGGCCGCCAGCGGGCCCGGCTGGCCCGGGAGCGGCTGGGAGCGGACCTGGGGATCGGCTTCGAGGGGGGCGCCGCCGACTTCGACGGAGAACTGATGACGGCGGGGTGGGCGGCGGTTTTCGACGGCCGGCGCTACGGGATCGGGGGCGGGGGCCACCTCCGGCTCCCGGGTGAAGTCGCCCGGATGATCCGGGAGGAAGGGCTGGAACTGGGGACGGCGATCGACCGCCTGATCGGAGGGGAGAACACCAAGCAGAAGGCGGGCGCGATCGGAAGCCTGACCCGGGGCCTCTCCAGCCGGCAGCAAGCCTACGAATCGATCCTGATCTACGCCCTGGCTCCCTTTATTTCATACCGGTGGTATGGGGAATAGGGAATGGGGAATCGGCAATCAGAGTAATCAGTGGACCAAAAATAGTCAGTATGCATTGAGCAGTAAGCAGACGAGGCAATTCACAAAATTTGAATTAGTGGTAATTGGTGTAATTAGTGGACTACTAAAAGGGGGCGAGGCGGGGGGGCAAGATTGGTGAAGATTGGTGAAGATTCGTGGTTTCAATCAAAGGTCGTGGCGGAGGGAGTTTTGAAGATCGCGGTCGGTTCTCATAACCCGCTGAAGTTATCGGCGGTCAAGAGCGTCCTGGAGCGGATCCGGGAGGGTGACGAATTCATCCCGGTGGATGCTCAGTCCGGGGTCTCCCACACCCCGCTCTCCAACTCCGAGACGATCGCCGGGGCCCGGCGGCGGGCGGAAGAGGCCCGGAAGATCGCCGGCGCCGACTGGGGGGTCGGACTGGAGGGGGGTATGAACCGGGTCGGGACGGACTGGTTCACCTGTGTCTGGTGCGTGATCTTTGACGGGCGGCGGGCGACCGCCGGGGGCGGGGTCCACTTCCAGCTACCGCCGGCGGTGGTCCGGTCGATTGTAGAAGAGGGAAAGGAGATGGGGCCGGCGATGGACGAACTGGCCGGCACGATTATGAGCAAACAGAAGATGGGCGCCGAGGGGCTCCTGACCGCCGGATTGATCGACCGGACGACCACCTTCGAGATCGCGGCGATTTACGCCCTTGCCCCCCGCCTCTCCCCGGAGTATTATCCCCACGCTGCTGATTGATCCGGCTGACGCCGGGCCCGCCGGCGGACGCGAAAATGAAACCGAACCGAAAACATCTCCTCGTCATCCTCCTCGCCCTGGCCGCGCTCAGCCTCGTCCCCGGGGGGGCGCTGGGCGCCGAACTCCCGGCGGAGGAAGCCGCCCTGGCCGAACGGATGGCCACCCTGGTCTTCCAGATCGCGATCATCCTCCTGGCGGCCTGGGCGGGGGCGGCGGCCTGCAAGAAGCTCCGCCTCCCGATCGTCCTCGGCGAACTGGCGGCCGGGGTGGTGATCGGGCCCTATCTCCTGGGCGCCGTTCACCTGCCCGGATTCCCGGCCGGGCTCTTCGCCCTCAACGGCGGCTTCCCGGTCTCCTACGAGCTCTACAGTTTCGCCACCGTCGCCTCGATCGTCCTCCTCTTCCTGATCGGCCTGGAGACCGACCTCAATACCTTCATCCGCTATTCCCTGGCCGGAAGCGCGATCGGGATCGGGGGGATCGCCGCCAGCTTCGTCCTCGGGGATCTGGCCGCGGTCTGGTTCTCCTCTTCGGTCTTCGGGGTTCACTTCGGATTTGCCGATCCCGTCCCCCTCTTCTTCGGGGTCATCGCCACCGCCACCTCGGTGGGTTTGAGCGCCACCATCCTCACCGAGAAACAGAAACTCGATTCCCCCGAAGGGGTGACCATCCTCTCCGCCGCCATCATCGACGACATCCTCGGCATCATCCTCCTGGCGATCATCATCGGGATGATCAAGTCCGGGGGCATCCGCTGGATCGAGGCGGTTCGGATCGGGGGAAAGGCGATCGGGGTCTGGCTGATCTTTATGTTCCTGGGCCTCTTCTTCGCCCGGAAGATCGGGGCCGGGCTGAAGCGTTTCAAGGAGACCAACACCATCGTGGTGATGAGTTTCGCCCTGGCACTGCTGGTCGCCGGGATCTTCGAGAAATCCGGACTGGCGATGATCATCGGGGCCTATATCACCGGCCTCTCCCTCTCCCGGACCGATCTCACCTACCTGATCCAGGCCAACCTCTCCGTCCTCTACCGGTTCTTCGTCCCGGTCTTCTTTTGCGTGATGGGGATGCTGATCGATATCCGGGTCATCTTCGACGGCCGGATCCTCCTCTTCGCCCTCGCCTACGCGCTGCTGGCGGCGGTGGGGAAACTCGTCGGCTGCGGGCTGCCGGCGCTGGCCTTCAACTTCAACCTGAGGGGGGCTGGAAAGATCGGGGCGGGGATGATTATGCGGGGCGAGGTCGCCCTGATCATCGCCGGGATCGGTCTCTCCTCCGGGGTCCTCCCCTCCGAGGCCTTCTCGGCGGCGGTTTTGATGACCTTTCTCACCATCCTGATCGCCCCCCCGGTCTTCTCCCGGATCCTGGAAAACGGAGGTGAGGTCCTCCGCAAGCCGGCCCGGAAGGTCTCCGGGAAGCGGCGGATCGATTACGTCTTCCCCAACCGGGAGACGGGCGAACTCCTCCTGGCCCGGATCATCACCGCCTTCCGCAACGAGGGCTTCTTCGTCAACCTCCTCGACATCCGCCGCCACCTTTACGGCATCCGGCGCGACGAGAGCTTCATCACGATGGAGTTCTCGCCGAAAGAGATTGTCTTCACCTGCCGGGAAGAGGACGCCGCCTTCATCCACACCCTGTTTTACGAGGCCCTGGCCGAGCTCCAGCGGGTGATGCGCCAGCTCCAGACCCTGACCGACCGGAAGGCGATCGGGAAACGGATCTTCGAGGAGACCGCCCGGCCCGGCCGGGTCAACGGGAAGGAACGGGCCCGGCTCTCGCGCCTCTTCACCCCCAACGGGGTGGAATGCTCGCTGCAGGGGGAGACCAAGGAAAAAATTATCGAGGAACTGGTCGACCTCTTCATCGCCTCCGGCCAAATCCCGACCGACTGCCGAAAGGAGATCCTCCAGAGCCTGCTCGACCGGGAGAAGGACCTCTCGACCGGGCTCCAGGACGGGATCGCCTTCCCCCACGGCCGGACCGGACTGGTCGAGAAGATGATCACCGTGGCCGGGGTCCAAAGGGAAGGGGTGGAGTTCGGGTCGCTGGACGGGAAGCCGGCCCGGATCTTCATCGCCACCCTGATCCCGGCCAACCAGCCCGAGCCCTATTTAAAGATGATGGCGGTCCTGTCCCGGTTCCTCTCCCGCCCGGAGAACCGCGACCGCCTCCTGGAATGCCGCTCCAACCGGGGACTCTACGAAATCCTCCGCGAGCCCGCTTAATTTACCGACAAGTCATACCGCTTTCCGGCAATAACGGACGCGGGCTATTATTCCTTCCTCACCCCGGTGGCCTTGATCTCTTCCCGGCTGGACCGGTACTCGATCAAAAGCTCGGAAAGCTTCTGGACATCGCGCTTGATCTTTGCCTCGTCCAGGGTCAGGAAGCGGTAATCGTCCTTCAGAACCTCCCCGTTGGCGATCACCCAGCGGACCTCGCTCCCGTCGGAAGCCCAGATCAGGTTCTCGACCACGTTGTCGACCCGGGTCGGGGTCAGGTTGGGGCGGCCCAGATCGACCAGGATCAGGTCGGCGTCCTTCCCCTCCGCCAGGGATCCGGTGTTGAGTTTCAGCATCTTCGCCGGCACCACGGTTACCATCTCCAGAACCTGCTGGCCGGGAGCAGCCGGGCGTCCTGGGTGAAAGGCCTTCTGGTACTGGGAGGCCAGCCGGGCGGCGGCGAGCATATTCTGGCTGTCGGCCGAACCGGAGCCGTCGGTGGAGATGGCGACCGGGATCCCCAGCTCCATCATCTCGATCAGCGGGGGCATCCCCGACCCGAGGATGGTGTTGGCCAGCGGGTTGTGGACGAGATTGGTCCCCGTCTCCTTGAGGATGGCCAGATCGATCGGGGTGTTGTTGACCTGGTGGGCGAGGATGGTGTTCCCGTCCAGGGCGTTGACCCGGTGGAGGTATTCCACCGGGCTGCAGAGATACTCGGAGTAAAACCAGGCGGTGGTGTTCGGCTCTTCCGAGCTGTGCATATGGAAGAGGGTGCCGTTGCGGTTGGCCCACTCCTTGAGGGCCTGAATCATCTCGGCCGAATTGGAGAAGACCTGGTCGGGTCCGGGGATAATCCAGGTCCGCTCCCTGTCTCCGAATTCAGCGGCGCAGTCGTCGAGCCGCCCCACCGCCGCGGAGACGGTATCGAGGATCCGGGGATCGTAGTTGCGGTCCTGGCCGCCGATAGCGATGATGATCTTGGTCCCCGCCCGGCCATTGGCCTCAACCAGTTCCGTCAGATGGTATTTATTGAAGTTGCAGTGGTGGGTGAGCGCGGAAGTGATCCCGTAGTAGATGTCGTCGAGCTTGGCCTTGGAGTAGGTGAGCGTATTGGCCGAAACCCCGAACCTTTCCTCCAGCTCTTTGGCGTTCTCGTTGAGAAAACCGGAAAAGACATTGACCGCGTGGTCGAGCCAGTCGGTCAGCGGTTCGTCCTTGGCGATCCCGATGATCGGCGACTCGTGATCGTGGCCGTGAGCCTTGACGAACCCGGGGAGAACCACCCCGTCCAGACAGGGGATATCCTTCCCGGCGGACGGTAAACCTTCGGCGCCGATTACTTCCAGCTCATTTCCGCATTCTTGAAGAATCCTCTCCCCGATTTCACTTTTAAAAGCCCCGGCTTCCTTGACCAAACTCCCCTCGGTCAAGACGTAACCATCCTCGATCCGGGTCTCCAGACCGATCTTTTCGTCCAGCGGCAAGAGCAGCCGGCTGCGGATCAGCTTGAACTTTTTATCCTTCATTATTTTCCTCCGATGAATTGTGTTAGATTGATAATGTACACACTTTATCTTAGGGCAGACCGGCTGATTTTGAAACCATAATTTCCCAAAGGAGGTCATCAAGTGAAAGCGCTGACTGAGCATCTCTGGTTTGAGACCCCGACCCGGCGGGCGTTTATCAACATCACACCCCGGGTCGAGGAACTGGTGAAAAAGAGCGGGGTCCAAGAGGGGTTGTGCCTGGTCAACGCGATGCACATCACCGCCTCGGTCTTCATCAACGACGACGAATCCGGCCTCCACAATGACTTCGAGGTCTGGCTGGAGAAGCTGGCCCCGGAGAAGCCCCACTCGCAATACCGCCACAACGGCTTCGAGGATAACGCCGACGCTCACTTAAAAAGGCAGGTGATGGGCCGGGAGGTGGTGGCGGCGATCACCGCCGGGAAGCTCGACCTCGGCCCCTGGGAGCGGATCTTCTACGGCGAATTCGACGGGATGCGGCGCAAAAGGGTCCTGGTCAAGATCATCGGGGAATAAAAGCAGCACAGACATTCCTGTCTGTGCTGCTGTTTCAGAGCAGATCCTCGACCAGGGATCTGACATACCTCCCGATCGCCGGGGAGGCGGTCAGTCCCGGCGACTCGATCCCGGCCAGGGTAACCAACCCCGGAAACCCCCGGTCGTCCTCGCGGCGGATGACGAAGTCCCGCTCGGGCTCCCCCTTCCGGTAGAGCTTGGCCCGGATCCCGGCCATATCCGGGGTCAGGCTCTCCCGATTCAGGGCGGGGAGGTAACCCCGGGTCCCCTGAAAAAACTCGTCGAGATGCCCCTCGTCGACCGTGTGGTCCATCCCCTCAACGTAGAAGGCGTTGGGTCCGATCTTCACCCCCCCCTGAAGGTCGATCACGGTGTGGAGCCCGAGACTGATCCCGGTCGGGGGCGGATAGACCAGCCGCTCGGTCCGCTCCCCCTCCCCGCCCCGGACCCGAAAGTACTCCCCCTTGCAAGGGTAAACGGTATAACCGGCGGCGGCGGTATCGATCCCGGCCAGCTCCGCCACCTCCTGTGCCCCCACCCCGGCGGCGTTGATCACCACCCGGCTCAAGAAACAGTACTCCTCCCCGTCGGCGTCCCGGATCACCACCAGGTAACCCTTGGGAGCTCTCTGCAATCCGGTCAGCTCGCAGTTGTAGGCGAAGGTGGCGGAGGCCGAGGCCCGCTTCTCGAAATGCTCCATCAGCCGGTGGCTATCGATGATCCCGGTCTCCGACGAGAAGAGCCCCCCGGCCGCCCGGACGTTCGGCTCCATCTTCTCCACCTCGGCCCGGGAGAGAAGGCGCAGGCCCCCCACCCCGTTCTCCTCACCCCGTCTCTTCAGGTCCTCCAGAGCGGGAAGATCCCTCTCGTCAAGGGCGATAATAATCTTCCCGATCTTCCGGGTCGGGATCCCCTCCTCTGCCGAGAGCCGGTAGAGCAGCTCCCGCCCCTCGACGCAGAACCGGGCCTTGAGCGACCCGGTGGGATAGTAGATCCCGGCGTGGATCACCTCGCTGTTCCGGCTCGAGGCCTCCCGCCCGAACCCGTCGTGGCGCTCGACGACCACGATCTCCCTCCCCTCCCCCGCCAGCTCCGCCGCCGCCGCCAGCCCGATCACCCCGGCCCCAATCACCGTTAAATCAACCTTGTCCATTGCTTCACCTGGAAAAATTCACCGCAAAGGCGCAAAGAACGCAAAGAGTATTTTAGTATATTTTTCCGAAAGGAATTAAGAAATTCGGAATCATTTGAGCTATCGAATCGCGGTATATACTCGGAATGAACCTATTATCTTTCTTTGCGTTCTTTGCGTTCTCTGCGGTTCAAATAAAGAGGGCGAGGTCGGGGGTTGGTTATTTGACCACGATGTTGACCAACCGGCGGGGGACGACGATCACTTTTACCGGTTCCTTCCCGGCCAGCTGTTCCCGGACCCGCTCGTCGGCCAGGGCGGCGGCCTTGACATCTTCCTCCCCCGCTTCGGCGGGGACGGTGAGGCGGCTTTTCAGCTTGCCGTTGACCTGGACCGCGATCTCGATCTCCGCGGTCTTCAGGGCTTCCGGGTCGAAGCGGGGCCAGGAAGTCTGAAAGACGCTCTCCTTATGCCCGAGACGGGACCAGAGTTCCTCGCAGAAGTGGGGGGTGATCGGGGCCAGGAGGACCAGCATACTCTCGACCGCCTCCCGCCGGATTGCCGGGTGGACTTTTTCGGCCGACCGGAGGGCGTTTAAGAGTTCCATCACCGAAGAAATCGCGGTGTTGAAACGGAACCCGCCCTCGATCGCCTCGGTCACCCGCTTGATCCCGTTGTGGGTCTTCCGCCGCAGGTCCCGGTCGGCGGGCGAGAGCTTTTCCGGCAGCTTTGCGGCCGCCTCTCCCAGTTCCCCGGCCGCCACGGCCGCGGTCTCCCAGAGCCGCTTGAGGAACCGCCAGGCCCCCTGCATCCGCTCGTCGGACCAGACCCGGTCGAGATCGGGCGGGGTGTCGGAGAGCATATAGAGCCGCACGCAGTCGGCGCCGTAGCGGTCGATCATCCGGTCGGGGTCGACGATATTCAGCTTCGACTTGCTGACCTTGGTCATCTCCCCCCGGACCTCCCCGCCGCAGGAGGCACAGGTCCCGCCGACGATCGCGTCGCCTTCCTTCTCTCCCCCTTCCACCTTCTCCCCGGGGATCCACTGGCAGTTTTCGCAGTAGTAGGCGGTCTTGCAAACCATCCCCTGGCAGAAGAGTTTCTTCGCCGGCTCGGCGAAGTTGAGCAGGCCGAGATCGAAAAGCGCCCGGGTGAAGAAGCGGAAGTAGATCAGGTGCATCGTGGCGTGCTCGATCCCCCCGATGTAGAGGTCGATCGGCATCCAGTAGCCGACCGCCGCCGGGTCGAACGGCCGGGATTCCTCGCCAGGCGAGCAGTAACGGAGAAAGTACCAGGAGGAGTCGACAAAGGTGTCCATCGTGTCGGTCTCCCGCCGGGCCGGGCCTCCGCAGGTGGGGCAGGCGCAGTTGACGAAGGAGGGTGAGGTCTCCAGGGGGTTGCCGGGCGCCTGGAAGTCGACGTCGAGGGGCAGTTCGACCGGGAGGTCCTCCTCGGGGACCGGAACCTCTCCGCACTTTTCGCAGTAGACGATCGGGATCGGCGCCCCCCAGTAGCGCTGCCGGGAGAGGAGCCAGTCGCGGAGCCGGTAGTTGACCGTCGGTCCCCCGATCTGCTTCTCCTCCAGCCAGCTCGCGATATCTCCCATCGCCTCGGTGTTGAGCCGCCCGGTAAAGGGGCCGGAGTCCGTCATTATCCCCGGATCGACGTAAGCCTCGGTCATCTTCTCGGGGTCAAGTTCGCCTTCCTCCGGGCGAATCACCACCCGGATCGGGATATCGTACTTCCGGGCGAACTCGAAGTCCCGCTGGTCGTGGGCCGGGACCGCCATCACCGCCCCGGTCCCGTAACTCATCAGGGCGAAGTTAGCCACCCAGAGCGGGACCTGCTCCCCGTTGACCGGGTTGATGACGCGGCAGCCGGTCCAGACCCCCTCCTTCTCCAGCTCCGCCTGCTGCCGCGCGGACGTTCCCTGCGAGCGCATCTTCTTCACCGCCGCCATCACCTCGGCCTCCCGCTCGGTCCCCTTAACCAGCTTCTCGATCAGCGGGTGCTCGGGGGCCAGCGACATAAAGGTCACCCCCCAGAGGGTGTCGGGGCGGGTGGTGAAGATCGGCAGTTCCTCGCCGGTCCCGGCCACCTTGAAGACCACTTTCGCCCCTTCGGAACGGCCGATCCACTCCTCCTGCATCTTGATCACCTTCTCCGGCCAGCCGCCTCGAAGTTCCCGGTGGCCGTCGAGCAGCGCCTGGGCGTAGCGGCTCATCTTGAAGAACCACTGGTTGAGGTCCTTCTGATCGACCGCCGCCCCGCACCGCTCGCAAGTCCCGTCGGCCAGGACCTGTCCGTTGGCCAGGACCGTGGCACAGGATCCGCACCAGTTGACCGGGGCCACCTTCTTCTCGGCCAGGCCGTTCTTATAGAAAAGGAGAAAGAGCCACTGGGTCCAGCGGTAGTAGTCGGGGCGACTGGTAGCCAGCTCCCGCGACCAGTCGTAACCCCAGCCCGCCCGGGCCATCTGGGTCTTCATATGGGCGATGTTTTTCTCGGTAAAATCGGCCGGGTGAAGCGGGGCCTCCCCCCGTTCCTTGGCCGCCTTCGCCTGCTTGCGGGCGGCGTTCTCGGCCGGGAGCCCGAAGGAGTCCCAGCCCATCGGGGAGAGGACGTTGTAGCCCCGCAAAATCTGGTAGCGGACGATCACATCGCCCAACGTGTAGTTGATGACGTGCCCCATATGGAGCACCCCGGAGGGGTAGGGGTACATCGTCAGGCAGTAAAACTTCTCCCGCTCTGTCTCCCCGTCCCGGGCGGCGAAGAGCTCCATATTCCCCCACCGCTCCTGCCACTTTGGTTCGATTGACTTGAAATCGTAATTTTCCATTCTCAACCCCTGAATCTGATTTGCCGTATCGCCATATTTGTAGTCATTGCGAGGAGCGCAGCGACGAAGCAATCTCACTGTCTCCTTCCCGCTCGAATCCCAGTTTGAGCCCCTTGAGAAAACCTTTCAGCTCGCCGATCCCCCGCTCCGGGATCAACTCGATCCGGCCCTCGTGCTCAACCACCCGCATTTTCTGCCCGGGCCGGAGACCCAGCGACTCCCGGATCGACCGCGGTATCACCACCTGGAACTTCGGAGAAACGGTTACCATCTTCATCACGATGAGATCTTGAAATACTTTTACCCTATCAGCTTGGGAATGCTAAACGTTCACCATCTCCGGATCGGAATTCCACCTCAAGAGTTCGGAGCGAGCATAGCACCGCCCGGCAAGACTGTCAAATCACCCCGAACCTCCGCCATTTCCCGTTTGCCTTCCCCCAGACTGTATGTTAGGTTTATGGCTAGACAGGCTAGATTAACAGGAGGCGAAATAAGATGAAGACAGTCTGGAAATTACAGGATGCCAAGAACCGCTTCAGCCAGGTCGTGGAACAGGCATTGCACTACGGGCCGCAGACGATTACCCGGCGCGGCAAGCCCACGGCGATCCTGATCTCCTGCGATGCTTTCCAGAATCTGGCAGCCGGAGACGGCGATTTGGTGGATTTCTTCGGGCAATCTCCGCTGAAGGGAGCGGATATCGACCTGGAGCGGAAGCCGGACTACGGCCGGGATGTGGAACTATGAAGTATCTCCTCGACACCTGCGTCATCTCGGAGCTGGTCAAGCCGCAACCCAACGGGAAGGTCGTGGAATGGGTGCGGCGGCAGGACGAGACCGCCCTCTTCCTCAGTGTCGTCACTATCGGGGAGATCGAAAAGGGCATCGCCCGGCTGGAGAGAAACCGGCGGAAGCAACTTCTGCGAGACTGGGTTGACAACACGCTGAGTCGGAGGTTCAGCGGGCGGATCCTGTCCTTCGACTATGAGACCGCTTCCCGCTGGGGCCGGATCTCGGGGGAGGCCGGACGGAAGGGCAAGCCGCTGCCGGTGCTGGACGGGATGCTGACCGCCACGGCCCTGACCCACGGTCTAACCCTGGTCACCCGGGATACCGGCGTTCTCGCCTCGACCGGCACGGAGATCTTCAACCCCTGGACCGAGACATAGCAGCCGGGCATCCTAGCGCGCTCAGTCCGACTGATCCCGGAAGCTCTTCACCAAAGCTATGTTCCGGGGGTCGTCCTCGGGGGTTTTCTTCGGGGTCTCGAGGATGAAAGCCTTATCCTTCAGGGCCGGGTGGCAGGCGATTCTCCGCATCCCGGCCAGGCCGATCTCCCCTTCCCCGATATGCGCGTGCCGGTCGCGGCGGGAGCCGAGACCGTACTTGCTGTCGTTGAAGTGGACGATCTTGAGCCGATCGAGGCCGATGGTGCGATCGATCTCCCCCAGTGTCTCCTTCAGTCCCCGGGCGCTGGAGACATCGTAGCCGGAGACGAAGGCGTGGCAGGTGTCGAAACACATCCCCAGCTTCTCCCCCGCCCCGGCCAGTTCGATGATCTCGGCGATGTTCTCGAAGCGGTGGCCGAGGCTGGAGCCGGCCGAGGCGGTGTTTTCCAGGAGGATGGTGGTCTTCAAATCAGGGAGGGCGGCGAGGGTTTCTTTCAAAGCCCCGGCCATCTTCTTCATCCCCGCCTCCATCCCCTCACCCCGGTGGTACCCGACGTGGATGACGAAGCCGTCGGCGCCGAGCAGGTCGCAACGCTGGAGGTCATTCTGGAAGGCGCTCAGTGACTTGCGGTAGATCTCCTCGTCGGGGGCGGAGAGGTTGATCAGGTAAGGGGAATGGATAAAAACCGGATGGATATCCTCCTCGCGGCAGCGGCGGCGGAACTCCGCCCCCGCCTCCGGATCGAAGGGGACGATCTTCCAGCCGCGGGGGTTGCCGCTGAAGATCTGGACCGCCTCGCAGCCGGCCGCCTTCGCCCGGTCCACCGCCTTCGCCACCCCCCCGGCGATCGAGATGTGCGCTCCTATTCGCATATTGTAGCCCAGTCATTCCTGTCTGTACGACCGGTGGACACGGCAGTAATGCCTGCTACTCCGATGAAATCCGCCTGGTAATCAGGCCGGCCCTCCGGGCCGCGTTGACCTGGCGGGAATCCGCGGAGCAGAACAGGCCGGCCTCCCAGGCCAGGGCCGAGGCAACCTGGAGGGCATCCATTGTCCTCAAGGGGCTGTCCTCCAGGAGTTCCAGGCTGAGGCGGACGACTTCCGGCGTCAGCTGGACAACCATCGCGTCGCCAACTTCCAGAGCGAGCCGACGCCGGGCCCGAAGATAATCCTGGCGTGATATGCTCTTCTCGCGGAGGCGGCGGTTGAGGGCGGAGACGATCTCCGGAACGCAGATCACGCTCAAACCCAGTTCGTCCGCCCGGCGGCAGAGATCCTCGACCGCCCGGCTCCCCGGCTCCTCGATGAACCGCTTGGCGAACGCCGAGGAATCAAGAAACAGCTTCATCCGCCCGGTCCCCGATGATGGCGGAAGCCAGACCCCCGCCCCGGGAGGCCAACCGCAGGGCGGGCTGCTTCCAGGATGGCGACGGATCGCCGACCGGAGAGACTTCGGCGATAGGCCGGCCGTGCCGCAGCACCAAGATGGTCTCGCCCCCCTCAACCTCGGTCATCAGGTCCGAAGCGCGGCTTCTAAACTCCGTGAAATTGATAGTTCTCATAATGCTGCCCCTCAGTGTGCAACACTGTACACTAAAATGACCACTGAGTCAACAAGGTTATCGTTCCACTCCGTTGAACTTGGCTAAACTTCCTCTGCCGGAGGTGATGGACCGACGAAGAGGACTGAGAAGTTTGAAATCGAACTGTCGAATTCCTGGCCCCGAAATACAGCGCCCTTCCCCGGGTCACCCCCCTTCTGAGAAGACCTCGGCGGTGTAGACGTAGACCTCGGTGGCGGGGTCCTTCCAGGCGTCGGGGGGGAGTCCGGCCTTGCCGGCCGTGCAGGAGGAGAGGAACTCCTCCTTGGACATATGGTGCTCGGTGGCCACCTGGGGGAGGTAGGTCCCGGTTTGGAAACCCCGCTTGATGTAGATCCCGTGCTTCCCCAGCTCCACCTCCTTCAGCGGGTCGGAGATCCGCCGCATCGGGGAGAGGACCGAGATCTCGACGGTAAGGCCGTCGAGTTCTTCCGGACGGACCGGCGGAAAGCGGGGATCGCGGAGCGCCGAGGTTTGGGCCATCTCTCTTACCACCCGGTAGAGCGGCTGGTCGGCGGTGAACTGACCGATGCAGCCCCGGAGGGCTTCCCCGCGCTTGAGAGTGACGAACGCCCCCTGGTGTCCCTGGAGTTCAGGGTGGTCAATCGGTTCGGCGGGAAGCGGCCGGCCGTTGACCACCTCGGTCAGGGCCTCCCGTGCGATCTTTAGCAACCGTTGCCGGGCGGCCGGGCTCATACCTTCCTCGATCTTCTTTTCTTCGCTCATTTCTGTCTCCTCTTTGCCTTCTGTCGGCGGCGGACCCCAGACGGCCACTGCGCCGTAACCGACTACCCGGTTGGAATCCCCGTAAGGCGAGTCGGCCGAGTTGGAGTAGTGAATGATCTCCCCCCGCTCCGCGCCCAGGAGGTTGGCCGCGGTCAGGGTGGCGATCACCGCCTCTTCCCCGCACATTGCTGTGGAGAGGCCGGGAACCGGACCGGGGGCGGGGTGGCGGCAGGCGGTCCGGACCCGATCCGGATCGAGGGAGGCGACTGCCTCCAGGGTTCGGCGGTCGATCTCTCGGGCCGATTTCTCGGGCGGATAGTGGCTGAGATCGGTGCTGCAGACGATCACCGTCCCGGGGTTCTTCCGGATCGCCTCCGCCAGCGCCGCCCCCAGCTTCTCCACGGTCGCCGGGTCAGCCCGGCCGACCAGGATCGGGACGACGGAGAAATCCCCCAGGAGCCGCTGGAGGAGGGGCAGCTCGACCTCGAGCGAATGCTCCGCCCGGTGGGCCGCCTCAACATAAGTGAAAGAGTTATCCCGGTCGCGGAGCCAGTCGGCCAGTTCCCGGTTGACCGGGACCACCCCCAGCGGGGTGCGATAGCCGGCGCCGTCAAAGACCGAGACCCCCGGGTATCCTTCCCGGTGAGCGCTGCCGATCAGGAGGACGTTCCTGAATCCCTTCCCTCGAAGGAGCGAAAGGGACTCGGCGGCGGTCCGACCGGAGAAGACATACCCGGCGTGGGGGGCAATCACCGCGATCAGCTCACCTTTCCCCGGGGCAGCTTCGGTCTCCCCCAGCAGGCCGTCCACCATCCGGCCCAGTTCGGCCGGATCGCCGGGATAGAACTGCCCCGCCACCGCCGGCGGGCGGATCTTTCCCTCCGGTTTCTTCCCGGCCGAAACGGACTCCTGTCCCGAGCAAGCGACCAGCGGGAGGAGGAAGAGGTAAAACAGAAAGCCGACCCGGAAGGGTTTACTCTGCCAGATCAAATCAAGGTTCATAATCATATCCCCGTGAAAGTTTATTCTACCAGCAAAAGGAGATTGTTCCACCAAATTAGGGAGAAAACCCCCTGGGGAAATTTTCTGGGGGAATTTTGGAATTGACATTGGAATCAACCTTACTATATTAGACGGTAGATTCACTAAAGCGTTCTCAATTAAATTGGCGACCGGGGAGCAAAATTATTTTGCCCACTCGAGACGCGGAATTTGGGGCTGTAGCTCAGCTGGGAGAGCACATGGCTGGCAGCCATGGGGTCAGGGGTTCGAGCCCCCTCAGCTCCATAATTCATCAAGAGCCGGGTCACTTACGTGATCCGGCTCTTTGCTTGCCCACCTTCCCACCAACCCACGGAGGAAGCTATGAAATCCGGTATTTTCTGCCTGACGGTCTCCTCGATCTTACTGCTGCTGGCCGGTTGCGCCGTCAACCAATCTCCGGCCTATTACCGTTCTCAGACGCTCGATCCCGAAACCTTCAAGCTCGGCGACACCTTTATTAAGCCGCCGACCCTCTGGAAATCCTACGGATTCCAGCTGGAGCGGATCCCCCAGGCCGCGCGCTTGAAGATAGGAATTTACCACCAGGGCGCCACCGAACTGCCTCGGGTGCTGGTCAACGGAGCCGAGGCCGGGGTCCTCTCTCCCCGCTGGGCCGATCTCTCCTCGCGGGATTACGAGATTTTCTTCTTCGACCAGGGCGACGGCTACTCCCAGGCTTTCGACTACAAGGACTGGACTACGGCCGACTGCTGGATCTCGCCGGATCTTCTGAAGATCGGGGAGAATAAGCTCCTGATCATCACCGCTCGGGCGACGACGGGCCAGGCCGACGATGTGGAGATGAGAAACATCGAGATCGAATTTCGCTACCTGGACCGGGATGACCAGGTAACCGATTTAAGGCGCCAGAGCCGCCGACTCCCTCTCCCCTATATCGACCGTCCCGACCCCGGCTTCGGCCACCATCCGGACCAACCCGCGGCCCTGGTCAATCTCAACGCCGCCGGTCCCGACCAACTGATGCGGCTGGAAGGGATGGAAGTGAGAACGGCGGTGTGTTTGGTTAACGAACGCCTGGAGAACGGACCTTTTACCAACCTCGACGACGTGGCCAACCGGGTGGAGGGGATCGGGCCCGACCAGATCAAAAAATGGGAGCCGATGGCTTTCTGCGGAGATCCGGAGGGGGAACCGACGGCCGGCGCCGTCGAGTATGGAATTCTTCGGGAATTGAAAGCAATCCGGGGAATTCTGGAGAAGGAGAGGCAGTCGGCCCCGGCCGGCGGCAGCCGGGAAGAGAGAGGGCCGAACCGGGAAGCCCTGGCCGAGATCACTCTCCCCGATCAACCAACCGCCGACCAGGTCCGCCAGTACGTGAAAGCCATTATCGAAGTCTCCCGGGACCAGAGAAGCCGCTCCGGCAATGATCCGCAGATTGATATGCTGATCCGGGTCGGTCCGGAACACCTTAATATACTCCTGGAATTTCTCCGCCGCGAGCCTTCACAATCATTTTACCTTGAGCAGGTAATCAACCGGATGGCCGGACCCGAGCATAAGGAGATAATCCTCCAGGTGCTTCTGGAAAACTCCGAATTGATTAAAGCGGTCGTTACCAACGGGTGGATCGAGGAAGCCCGGCCAACCCTGCTCGAAGGCCTGCGCGCCTCGCCAAGTCATCTCCCCACCGAGTGGATTAAAACCGTGGCTTCCTTCAAGGATCCCGACACTTACGACGATCTGAAGAAATATTTTATCTACAGCGGATCCAATTCAACCGTCTATGACGCCCTGAAGGACCTGCCCGGTATCGATCTTACCGACGCAGTGGAGAAAGCCTGGCGCCGGGCCAAATACAGCCACCAGTTCTCCACTCAGGCAATGATCCCGATCGCGCTGGAATTCGGTCATCCCGATGCGCTGGAAATGGTGGTTCGGGAACTGGACCAACCTTCGAATATGCGGTTCTGGGATGCCCGGGATCTGCTTCTCAAGTTCACCGCCGCCGGCGGAAGCAATGAAGAGATCCGCGACTGGTACGAAGAGAATAAAGACCGGATCGTCTTCGACCCGGGTCAGCACCGCTTCGTTATCGTGGAGGAAGCCCCGGCGGAAGCTAACGACCCGGCAGCCCCGGGGGCAGAGGACCTTCAACCCACCGAGGCGGCGCCGGAAGCGACCGGAGAAAATATCGAAGATACTTCCAATCCGCCGGGGAGCGAAGAGTCGCCGGAGGAGCCGGAACCGGCCTCTCCGGAAATAAATAAAAATAATTCTTGACCCGGATAGTGTTTCTATTTATAGTAACACCACGATGAGAAAAGCAGCCGAAAACGCGGTCGAGTATTTCGCCTGGGGCTGGTCCCGGCCTTAGCCGGGGTTTGCCTCCGTTTTCGGTCTTGACCGAACCGCGGGAACCCCGGACGGGGCTGCCCGCGGTTTTTCTATTCGAAGAAGAAGGAGTATTTTTACCACAGAGACACAGAGGACACAGAGAGATTTTAAATACGTATCTCGTAAATCCAGGGTAAAATTTAACCTCTCTGTGTTCTCTGTGCCTCTGTGGTTAATTCTTTTTAGTAGTCACTTCAAACTGGAGCCCACAATGTACTACCCGGATCAGAAACTATTTCGGGAGAAGGCCCGGCAGGGGAACCTGGTCCCGGTCTACACCGAGGTGATCGCCGACCTGGAGACCCCGGTCTCGGCCTTTCTCAAACTGGAGAACTCGCCCTACTCCTTCCTCCTGGAGAGCGTGGAACCGGGAGCGGGGATCGGGCGCTACTCCTTTCTCGGGGGAGAGCCTTCCCTGGTCTTCAAGAGCCGGGGCGGGGAAGTCGAGATCAGCGAACGGGGACGGACCCGGAAGGTCCGGACGCGCAACCCCCTGATGTTCCTGAAAGGCCTCCTGGAGAACTACCGCCCGGTCGTCGACGAGACCCTCCCCCCCTTCTCCGGCGGGGCGGTCGGCTACGTCAGCTACGACTGCGCCCGCTACTTCGAGAAACTCCCCTCGGAGAAACTCGACGAGCTGGGCCTCCCCGACCTGAGCTTTATGGTCGCCGACACCCTGCTGATCTTCGACCGGCTGACCAACAAGATCAAGATCGTCGCCAACGCCCATATCGAGGGCGACCCCGACGCCGCCTACTCGGAGGCGGTCTCCCGGATCGAGACCCTCCTCGGGCGGCTCCTGGGGACCTCGCCCGGGACCTATTTCCAGCCCCCGGCCGACCGGGCCGGAGGGGAACTCCAGGGCCAGACCAAGCCGAAAGATTTCGAGCGGGCGGTCCGCGCCGCCCAGGAGTACATCCGGGCCGGGGATATCCTCCAGGTGGTCCTCTCCCAACGCTTCTCGGCCCCGCTCTCCGCCCCGCCCTTCAACGTCTACCGGGCCCTGCGGACGATCAACCCCTCGCCCTATATGTTCTTCCTCCGTTTCGACGACCTCCACCTGGTCGGTTCCTCGCCCGAGATTATGGTCCAGGCGGCTGACGGGGAGGTCCGGCTGAGGCCGATCGCCGGGACCCGGCCCCGGGGGATCTCCAAGCTGGAAGACGAACGGCTGGAGGCGGAACTCCTGGCCGACCCCAAGGAGCTGGCCGAGCACATTATGCTGGTCGATCTCGGCCGCAACGACCTCGGCCGGGTCGCCGTCCCCGGGTCGGTCCGGGTCAGCGAGATGATGTCGATCGAGCGCTACTCCCACGTGATGCATATCGTCTCCGACCTGAGGGGGAAGCTCGACCCCTCCCGGGACGTCTACGACGCCTTCGCCGCCGCCTTCCCGGCCGGGACGGTCAGCGGGGCGCCGAAGATCCGGGCGATGGAGATCATCGAGGAACTCGAACCCTTCCACCGCGGCCCTTACGGGGGGGCGGTCGGCTACTTCAGCTTCGACGGCAACCTCGACTCCTGCATCCTGATCCGGACGATCATCATCAAGGATAAGACCGCCTATATCCAGGCCGGGGCCGGGATCGTCGCCGACTCGGTCCCGGAGCGGGAACACCAGGAATGTCTGAACAAGGCCCAGGCCCTCTTCCGGGCGGTCAAAATGGCCGAAGGAGGTCTGAAATGATCCTGCTGATCGACAACTACGATTCGTTCACCTACAACCTGAAACAGTACCTGGAGGAACTGGGGGCCGAGGTAACAGTCCGGCGCAACGACCAGGTCACTCTCGAGGAGGCCGAAACCCTCAAGCCCGAGCGGATCGTCATCTCCCCCGGCCCGGGCCGGCCGGAGGACGCCGGGGTCTCGATCGAGCTGATCAAACGCTTTGCCGGCAAGGTCCCGATCCTCGGGGTCTGCCTCGGCCACCAGGCGATCGCCGCCGCCTACGGCGGGAAGATCGTCCGGGCGAAGAAGCTGATGCACGGCAAGACCTCCCCGGTCAAACACGACGGCAAGACCGTCTTCTCCGGCCTCGACAACCCCTTTGAGGCCACCCGCTACCACTCCCTGGTGGTCGAGGAGGATTCACTGCCGGGGGAGCTGGAGATCACCGCCCGCGGCCCCGACGGGGAGATTATGGCCCTGCGCCACCGCGAGCTGGCCATCGAGGGGGTCCAGTTCCACCCGGAGTCGATCCTGACCCGGTCCGGGAAACGGCTGCTGCATAACTTCATCGCCGGGACCAGCGAGGGGATCCCGATCAAGAACGCCATCGACAAGGTGATCACCGGGGTCTCCCTGTCCCGCGAGGAGGCGGCCGGGGTGATGGAGACGATTATGTCCGGGGACGCCACCGAAGCCCAGATCTCGGCCTTCATCACGGGGTTGCGGCTCAAGGGCGAGACGGTCGAGGAGATCGCCGGCTGCGCGGAGGTGATGCGGAAGATGGCCCGGAAGATCCGGGTCCCGAAGGATAGAATCGTGGTCGACACCTGCGGCACCGGGGGCGACAAGTCCGACACCTTCAACATCTCCACCGCCGCCGCGCTGATCGCCGCCGGTGCCGGAGTCACGGTGGCCAAGCACGGCAATCGTTCGGTCTCCAGCCGCTGCGGAAGCGCCGACGTCCTCAAGGAACTGGGGGTGAACATAATGGCTCCCCCGGAGATCCTCGAGCGATGCCTGGAGGAGATCGGGATCGCCTTCCTCTTCGCGCCGCTGCTCCATTCGGCGATGAAGCACGCCCTCGGCCCCCGCCGGGAGATCGGGATCCGGACGGTCTTCAACATCCTCGGCCCCCTCTCCAACCCGGCCGGGGCCTCCGTCCAGCTCCTGGGCGTTTACAGCGAGGCCCTGACCGAGACCCTGGCCCGGGTGCTCGGCGACCTGAAGAGCCGGCGGGCCTGGGTGGTCCACGGGGCCGACGGCCTCGACGAGATCACCCTGACCGGGGGGACGGTGGTCTCGGAACTGAAAGACGGGGAGGTGAGAACCTTCCACCTCACCCCGGAGGAGGCCGGGCTCACCCCCTGCCGGCCCGAGGACCTCAAGGGCGGAGAGCCGGCCGAAAACGCCGAGATCATCCTGGAAATCCTGGAAGGCAAAAAAGGCCCGAAGACCGACGCCGCCCTCCTCAACGCCGGGGCGGTGATTATGCTCGGCGGCGCGGCGGAGACCCTGCCCGAAGGGATAGCCAAAGCCCGAACCGCCGTCGAGAGCGGGAAGGCGATGGACAAACTGGAGAAACTGCGCGAACTGACCTCAACCACAGAGAACAGATGATTTATTACCACAGAGACACAGAGGACACAGAGAGATTTTAAATACGTATCTCGTAAATCCAGGGTAAAATTTAACCTCTCTGTGTCCTCTGTGCCTCTGTGGTTAAATAATCCCTTAGTGGTTTGAAGAAGGGGTATGGTGATGCCCGACAGCTTAACCAGAGAAATAATCGGGGCCGCGATTGAGGTTCACAAGCATCTTGGGCCCGGTTTGCTGGAGTCGATTTACGAGGAATGCCTCTGCCACGAACTGGAATTGCGGGGAATACTTTTCGAAAGACAGAAACCGATTGAAATAAGTTACAAAGATCTTCGAGCGGCCTTTGATTTCCGAATTGATCTGATTGTAGACAACAGTGTTGTTGTTGAGCTCAAAGCGGTAAAGGAACTTCATCCCATATACGAAGCACAATTGTTGACTTATATGAAACTATCCGGATACAAGAAAGGACTGATCATAAATTTCAACGTACCATTGCTGAAAGACGGCCTAAAAAGAATGGTTTTATAACTCATTTTTCTTCCCTCTCTGTGTCCTCTGTGTCTCTGTGGTAAAACTAACTCCAGTCTCGGTGGTTAAACTAGATGAATGATTTCATCAAAAAGGTAATAGCGCTCAAACGAGAAGAGGTGGCGGCCGCCAAAACCGCCGCCCCGCTCCGCGAGCTCCGTTCCCTGATCTCGGACCTCCCGGAAACCCGGGATTTTCGGGGCGCCCTGGCCGGGGAAAGTCTGGCCTTGATCGCCGAAGTAAAACGTTCCTCCCCCTCCGCGGGAAAGATCGCCCCGATCGCCGACCCGGGCCGCCTGGCCCGTCTCTACCGGGAAGGCGGGGCGGCGGCGATCTCGGTCCTGACCGAGAGCGGCTGGTTCGGCGGATCGCTCGACGACCTGGCAATGGTGAAAGCGGAGGTCGACCTCCCGGTGTTGAGGAAGGACTTCATCATCGACCCCTACCAGCTCCACCAGTCCCGGGCCGCCGGGGCCGACGCCGTCCTCCTCATCGCCGAACTCCTCGAACCGGAGACCCTGGCCGACTTCCTCGGCCGGGCGGAAGAGATCGGCCTGGCCTGCCTGGTCGAAGCCCACTCCGGGGAGGCGCTAAAGATGGTCCTGAACACCCCGGCCGTGATCGTCGGGATCAACAACCGGGACCTCAAGACCTTAACCGTCGATCTGGAGACCTCGATCCGCCTCCTCCCCCTGGTCCCGGAAGACCGGGTCCGGGTCGCCGAGAGCGGGGTCAAGACCGCCGAAGACATCCGCCGCCTGACCGTAGCCAGCGCCGACGCCGTCCTGGTCGGAGAAACCCTGGCCCGGGCCGAAGACCCGACCGCCAAAATCCGGGAGTTGCTGACTGCTCGATATTCCGCTTGAACCCCCTCAGGGGGTGACACAAAAATAGCCACGGGCGCAAGCCCGTGGACTGAAATATACGGTAAAATAATTTAAGCCCCCGCAGGGGGCGAAACATAATTAGCCACGGGCGCAAGCCCGTGGGTTCGAGTCACGAACATATTGTCTAAGCCCCCGCAGGGGGCGACACTCCAGCTCGATTGATTCTTCTGACGCGAAAGATTTCAAACCGATTATGCGCGGGATAAAAATCAAAATCTGCGGCCTGACCCGGAAAGAGGATGTCCTCGCCCTCAACGGCCTGGGGATCGACTTTGCCGGCTTCATCTTCGTCCCCGGCACCCCCCGCTGCCTCGACATCGCCCGGGCGGCCCGGCTGACCCGGCTGGTCCCGCCGGGGGTCCGCCGGGTCGGCGTCTTCCTCGACCAGCGGCCGGAGAGCGTCCGCCGGATCGCCGGCGCCTGCGGCCTCGACCTCCTCCAGTTCCACGGAAGTGAATCGCCCCAATATTGCGGACAGTTCGGCCTCCCCTACTTCAAGACCATCCGCGTCCTGGGCCCGATCGAGACCGACCGTCTCGCCGCCTACCGCCCCGAGGCCTTCCTCTTCGATACCTATTCCCCCCGGGAAGCCGGCGGGACGGGCAAGACCTTCGACTGGTCCCTGGCCCGGGAAGCGGCCGAAGGGGGGTTAAAATTCATCCTTGCCGGCGGCCTCAACCCGGAAAACGTCGCCCGGGCGATCGGCGAAGCCAGGCCCTGGGGCGTCGATGTCTCCTCCGGCGTGGAATCCGCCCCCGGGATCAAGGACCCGGCAAAGCTGAAAACCTTTGTCCGGGCGGCGCGAGAACACACGCAATGAGTTCGGCTGTCATTGCGAGGACACCGAACGAAGTGAGGTGGACGAAGCAATCTCCCCCGGCAGACTGAGATTGCTTCTCCGTCTAAAGCCGGATCGCAATGACAGGTTCAATCGACGTCATCTCAAAAAGCGGAACGGAATAAAATGAAGAAAGGAAACAAGAACTCCGATAACCGGACACCCGACCCGAAATTCGGCGGACAGTTCGTCCCCGAGACCCTGATGGCCCCCTTGCGGGAACTGGAGGAGGCCTACCGCCATTTCCGTCGGGACCCGGAATTCTCAAAGCGTCTGAAAAGCCTGCTGAAAGACTACGCCGGGCGCCCCACCCCGCTTTACCTGGCCGAACGCTTGACCGAATACGCCGGCGGGGCGGAGATTTTCCTCAAACGTGAAGACCTCTGCCATACCGGGGCCCACAAGATCAACAACTGCCTCGGCCAGGCCCTTCTCGCTCAGGCGATGGGGAAGAAGCGGGTGATCGCCGAGACCGGGGCCGGCCAGCACGGGGTGGCCGCCGCCACCGCCTGCGCCCTGCTCGGGTTGCAATGCGAGGTCTATATGGGGAGCGAGGACACCCGGCGCCAGGCCCTCAACGTCTTCCGGATGGAACTGCTCGGGGCGAAGGTGATCCCGGTGGAGACCGGATCGAAGACCCTCAAGGACGCTTGCAACCAGGCGATGCGCGACTGGGTAACCAACGTCCGCGATACCTACTACCTGCTCGGCTCCACCGTCGGCCCCCACCCCTACCCGGAGATGGTCCGGGTCTTTCAATCGGTGATCGGGAAGGAAGCCCGAAGGCAGTTCCTCGCCCGGAAGAAGAAACTCCCCGACTGCCTGGTCGCCTGCGTCGGCGGGGGGTCCAACGCCCTCGGCCTCTTCCACCCCTTTCTCAAAGACCCGGTCCGGATGGTCGGGGTGGAGGCGGGCGGTCTCGGGCTGGCTTCCCGCCGCCACGCCGCCACCCTGCTCAAGGGCCGCCCCGGCGTCCTCCACGGGAGCTACAGCTACCTCCTCCAGGATAAATATGGCCAGGTCACCGAGACCCACTCCGTCTCCGCCGGCCTCGACTACCCCGGCGTCGGCCCGGAACACAGCCGGCTCAAGGATAGCGGACGGGCCGAGTACGTTTCGGTCACCGACCGGGAGGCGCTGCGAACCACCGTCCTCTTAAGCCGGTTGGAGGGAATCATCCCCGCCCTGGAGTCGGCCCACGCCGTCGCCTACGCCGTCAAGCTGGCCCGGAAGATGAAGAAGCAGGAATCAATCATCGTCTGCCTCTCCGGCCGCGGCGACAAGGACCTGGATATCTTGCGGAGGCAGGATGGATTGTAAGTTGTGTCACCCCCTGCGGGGGTTCATTGGATTTCTTGATACCTCCAATCCACGGGCTTGCGCCCGTGGCTAAAAATATGTCACCCCCTGCGGGGGTTTGGATTTTATCTCTCCAACTTAACAACGTATTTATAAGCCCCCGCAGGGGGCGGCACACAATTAGCCACGGGCGCAAGCCCGTGGATTCGAGTCACGAACATATTGTCTAAGCCCCCGCAGGGGGCGGCACACAATTAGCCACGGGCGTCAGCCCGTGGATTCGAGTCAACAAGCAATCAAGGAACCCCAGCAGGGGGTGACACAAAAATAGCCACGGGCGCAAACCCGGGGACGGAAATATACGGTAAATTTATTTAAGCCC
>JAVCCZ010000061.1 GCA_030765265.1 Candidatus Erginobacter occultus | reverse complement strand
TCCTCGATATGCCGGCGGAGGTCACCGTCGGTAAAGAAACCGGACAACCGGCCGGAACCGTCCACCACGCTGGCCGCTCCCGCCCGGGCGGCGGTGATTCGGAGGATCACGTCCTTGACCGGGGTCTCCTCCCCCACCACCGGGTTGGCGTCCTTGATCCGCATCAGGTCCGAAACTTTCAGGAGCAGGCTCTTGCCCAGGGCGCCGGCGGGATGGAGCCGGGCAAAGTCGGCGGGCTCGAAACCGCGTTGTTCGATCAGGGCCACGGCCAGAGCGTCGCCCAGCGCCAGGGCGGCGGTGGTGCTGGCGGTGGGAGCCAGGTTGAGCGGACAGGCTTCCTTCTCCACCGCGGCGTCCAGGGTCACGTCACTGTGAGCGGCCAGGGCGGATTTCAAGTTGCCGGTGATCGCGATCAGGGGAATCCCCATCCGCTTGATGAAGGGGATCAGATTCTTGATCTCGTCCGATTCCCCGCTCCGGGAGATCATTATCACCGCGTCGTCCCCGCTGACGATCCCCAGGTCTCCGTGGAGAGCCTCCACCGGATGGAGGCTCAAGCTCGGGGAACCGGTGCTGGCCAGGGTGGCGGAGACCTTGCGGGCGATAATCCCGGCCTTCCCCATCCCGCCCACGATAATCCGGCCCCGGCAGCGGTAGAGAATCTCCACCGCCGTCTCGAACTCCCGCCCCAGCCGGGGGATCAGGGCCAATACGGCCTCCCCCTCGATCCGCAGGACCTCGCGGGCGATCCGCAGAAGATCGCCGCCTTTGCTTTCCCGGCGCTTATTCATCGGATTTCACCAGCCGGTCGATTGTCGTTACCTGGCGCAGCAGCCCCGGCAGCTGATCCAGGGGGAAGACGCTGGCCGCGTCGGAACGCGATTTTTCCGGGCGGTCGTGCGTTTCCAGAAAGAGGCCGTCGACCCCCACCGCCGCCGCCGCCCGGGCCAGGCCGGGGACAAATTCCCTCCGCCCGCCGCTGCGGCCCTCCCCGCCCCCGGGGAGCTGAACGCTATGGGTGGCGTCAAAGATCACCGGAAAACCGAACCCCCGGATGATCGGAAGCGCCCGAAAATCGCTGACCAGGTTATGATACCCGAAGCTCGTCCCCCGCTCGGTAATCACGACCTTTTGGTTGTTGGCCGCTTCGCATTTGGCGCTAATATGCCGGACATCTTCCGGGGCGAGGAACTGGCCCTTTTTCACGTTCACCGGCAGTCCGGTCTCCGCCGCCGCCAACAGCATATCGGTCTGGCGGCAGAGGAAGGCCGGAACCTGGATAATCGCGGCCACCCGGCTTACCGGTCCGGCGTCCTCGGGGCGGTGAAAATCAATCAGGATCGGGAGCCCCAATTCTTTCTTTACCCGGGCAAGGATCTCCAGCCCCCTCTTCAGTCCCGGCCCCCGGTAGGACTCGATCGAGGTCCGGTTAGCCTTGTCGTAGGAGGCCTTGAAGACCAGCGGAACGGGAACTTCCCGGCAGATCTCCCGCAGCCGGCCGGCGATCCGGAGGGTATGGTCCTCGCTCTCGATCACGCAGAGCCCGGCAAAAAGCACCAGGGGACGCCTCCCCCCGAAGGGGACGGCCCCGATTTCGAATTCTCTGGTTTTCTCCATCATATTGTTATCCCGCTTTTCCTTAACCCGAATTATGACCTAATCGTTTATATATTTACCATAGATCCCTGACGGCCGGGGCTAATTTTATCACCGCGGAGGCGCGGAGAAAACGAATATAACGATCCCCGGAGAATACCAACTACCTATGATCTCCAGGGGGGAAATTCATCTCCCCCCTCTTGCCGAAATCTCCGCAGTGAAATTACTCTATTTTTCCCTCCGCGGCCTCCGCGCCTCCGCGGTGAAGATCAGTCAGGTGGGCCCGGGCCCGTTTAAGGTCTTCCGGGGTATCGATCCCGATGGTATCATAGTCGGACTCCAGGGTCTTGATCCGGTAGCCGTATTCCAGGACCCGGAGCTGCTCCAGCCGTTCCTGGATCTCGAGCGGACCCGGCGGCAGCTCGACCAGGCGCCTTAAGAAATCCGCCCGGTACCCGTAAAGTCCGATATGCTTGAAAGCGAACGGAGGCGGGGCGGGCCCCGGCGCCGGGATCGGGGAACGGGAAAAATAGAGGGCGAAACCCTCCCGGTCGAGGACCGCCTTGACCTGGTTGGGATCATCCAGCCAGGCGCCCCCCGCCAGTTTCCGGACCAGGGTTACCGTCGTCAACCCCGGATCCCGGACCATTTCCCGGACCACTGTGTCGATCATTTCACCCCGGAGGAAGGGCTCGTCGCCCTGGATGTTGATGACGATCTCCGCTTCCAACTCCCGGCAGGCCTCCGCCGACCGTTCGGTCCCGGTCCGGGGAAGGGAAGAAGTCATAATCACCCTCCCTCCGAATCCCTCCACTTCCCGGGCGATCCGGGGGTCGTCGGTGGCCACGTAAACCGTGTCGAGGTGAATCGCCTCCGCCGCCCGGCGGTAGACGCGCTCGATCACCGACCGGCCGCCGAGCCGGGCCAATAGCTTACCCGGGAACCGGGTCGCCCCCCAGCGGGCGGGGATCATCCCGATCGCCCGCGTCCGATCAGCTGATTTTGTCGCTTTCATCGATCTTCTCAATCCCCGGGGTCGGGTTCCGACTTGATCCAAAGGGCCGCCCGGTATAGATCCTCCACCACCCGGCCCGGCTCCCGCCAGCCGGAATGGCGACGCAGCTCCGCCTCCCGGCGGGGCGTAGCCAGCAACACTGTCCGGCAGCCGGCGTTCGCCCCCGCCAGGACATCGCTGATCTTGTCGCCGACAAAATAGGACCGGCCGGTATCGACCCCGTGGCGGGCGGCCAGATCTTCCACCAGGTAGGGCGAAGGTTTCCGGCACCGGCAGCCGGCGTCGGGATGGTGAGGGCAGTAAGCAATCCCGGCCAGCCGGACCCCGTCTTGGGCCAGTTCGCTTTCGATCTTCCGATGGACGCTTTCCACCGCCTTCGCGGAGAAATACCCTCTCCCCACCCCCGATTGATTGGTCACCAGGAAGAGGAGGAATCCCTGTTCGGCGAGCAGCTTCAGCCCCCGGCGGGCGGCCGGGTAGATCTCGACCGCGGCCGGCGAGTGGAGATATCCGGTATCGGGGTGGATGGTCCCATCCCGATCGAGAAACACACCCTTGTTATTTCCAGTTGAGCGCGGTCTGGAGTTCATCCGTGGTCAGGGTGGCGGTGCCGAGCTTGCCCACCACTACCCCGGCGGCGCAGTTGGCGATCCGGGAAGCCTCCCGGAGGTCGGCCCCCGAGGCCAGGGAGAGAGCGATCGTACCGATCACGGTATCGCCGGCCCCCGAGACATCGAAGACCTCCCGGGCCACGGTGGGGATCCGGAAAAGCTTCTTCCCCCGCTCGAAGAGGCACATCCCCTCTTCGCCCAGGGTAATCAATACCGACTCCGTCCCCCACTTTCTCAGCAGGGCCCGGCCGAGCTTGGCCGGGAGAACCTCGTCCCCCAGGCCCGCCAGCTCGATCGCCTCTTTCTGGTTGGGGCTGATCAGCCGGGCCCCCCGGTAAGTAAACCGGCGGCGGCCGTTAGGGTCGACCACCAGGAAACAACCGCGGTCCCGGGCGAAAACGATCAGCCGGTCGATCAGATCCTGGTCGACGATTCCCTTGGCGTAGTCCTCCAGGATAATCCCGTCAATCTTCCCGGGGATCTTCCGGATCGCCCGGAGGAGATCCTTTCTCAGCTCCGGGCCGGTATCCCCCGAAGATTCGCGATCGATCCGGACCACCTGCTGATGCCCGGCGACCACCCGCGACTTGGTCACGGTCGGCCGGCCGGGCGCGGCCACCACCGCCCGGCCGTCGATCTTTCTCTCCTTGAGCAGGGCTTTTAGCCGCCGGCCGGCCGGGTCGGAACCAATCACCCCGGCCAGGATCGGCCTCCCGCCCAGGGAACTGATGTTGTTGGCCACGTTGGCCGCCCCTCCGGGGACCGAGGTCTCGGCGGCGATCCTGACCACCGGAACCGGGGCTTCCGGGGAAATCCGCTCCACCTCTCCCTGGATATAGAGATCGAGCATCACGTCGCCGACAACCAGGATCTTCTTCCCGGCAAACCCGGAGACAATCGAATTCCGTCTTTCGCTCATATTATTTATATTTCCCAGAGCTTTTCCGATTCTTTAATCGCTATCGGTATCGGGATCGCTATCGGGATCGAATTTTTTCCCGGCGCCGGTCGCGGGCAATTTATTCCCCCGTCCCGGCCAGGCAACGCCCCGGGACCAGGTAATTCACCACGTAATCCTTCACCGCCTCTTCAAGTGACGCCACCGGCCGGTCGTATCCGGCCCGGAAGAGCTTCTCCATCTCCGCCTCGGTATGGTACTGGTAGGTCTCCCTGATCTCCTCCGGCATCGAAACGTAGACGATCTGAGTTTCCGCCTCCAGGGCGGCGAAGAGGGCGGCGGCCAGTTCGTTCCAGGTCCGGGCCCGACCGGAACCGATATTGAAGATCCCACTCAGAGCGGGATTCCGGTAAATAAAGAGGACCATCTCCAACGCGTCCTTGATATAGATAAAATCCCGATCCTGTTCCCCGTCCAGCCAACCGTCCCGGTAGGATTGGAAGAGCCGCATCCGGCCGCCCTGACGAATCTGTTCATAGCCCTTGCAGACCATCGAACGCATTGTATCCTTGTGATATTCGTTGGGCCCGAATACGTTAAAAAATTTCAGCCCGGTGATCCGGTCCAGCCAGCCCCGGCGCTGAGCGTAGAGATCGAAGAGATGCTTGGAAAAACCGTACTTATTCAGGGGGCGCAGTTCCCCAAGCCCCAATGCCCGGTCGCGGTAGCCCCGGCTCCCGTCCCCGTAAGTGGCAGCGCTGGAGGCGTAGATAAAGCGGACCCCGGCTTCGAGCGAGTATCGGGCCAGGGACTTGCTGTATTCGAAATTGTTCTTGACCAGGTAACGGGTATCCGCCTCGGTGGTGGAAGAACAGGCCCCGAAATGAAAGATCGTTTCCAGGGTATCGGGGAGGTCCCGGGACCGGACCCTCTCCAGGAAGTCGTCCTTCTCCTGGTAATCGGAGAACCGCAGACCGGCCAGGTTTTTCCACTTTTCGCCCGCCCCCAGGGAATCGACGAGCAAAATATCTTCCTCACCTTCGCGGTTCAGCCGCCAGGCCAGGGCCGAACCGATAAAGCCGGCCCCGCCGGTAATGACGATCCTCTCGCTCACAATTCTTTCCTGTTGGTTCGATCCCTTTTAACCGCCGCCCCGAGCCCGATAACGATAGCGATAAAGACGTAGGGGAAAGATATTACCCAACCTCGGTAGCTTTCACAAGGTCGAATAACCGGGTTTTCCCGGCCGTCGCCACCGCCAGCAGGAGCCAGAAGACCAGCATTACCCGGAAGGAAAAGAACGGGTTATCGGCCAGACCGCCGATCAGGAACCCGGCCAGACCGGCCGTCAGCCCCCGGCCGTAAAACCGCCGGAAAGCGCTGGAGCCCCGGGCCGCCGCGGAGCGGAGCATGTTAAAGGAGACCGCGATCAGCCAGAAAAAGGCCAGCAGTCCGGGGATACCGACCCCGATCCCCAGAGCCAGGTACATACTATGGGCGTGCACCGGCGCTTCGCCAGTCTCCACTAAATTGAAATCCTTTTCATAGGCCGCCTGGAAGACCCGGGCGCCGGGGCCGTAACCGAGAAGGGGCCGATTTTGGATCATCCGAGAGGCGGAACTCCAATAAACCAGCCGCTTGAGGATATTCGGATCGCTGGTGAAAGCGGAGATACTTTTGACCCTGTTTTGCAGGTATGACTGGGGGCCGAAATTGATCCCCAGGACCAGAATCGCCGCCATCAGGGCAAACCCTCCCAGCAGATAGAACCGGAGCCGGCAGTGCATCACCAGAACCCCGAGAGCGAGCAGGAGGCCGAGCCAGGCGGTCCGGGAGAAAGTCAAAACCATCGCCAGGCTGAGAAAGACCGTCACCACCCCGGTAAGGATCCGCAAACGGATATGGTTTTTACCGATGGCCAGGGATATACCCAGGGGGATCAAAAGCAGCAGGACCGAACCGGTGGTGTTGGGGTGCATAAATGAAAGCCAGATCCTCTGGGGGGTGTCCGGAAAATATATCCGGCAGCTGAAGAGATAAAGGCCCGCCAGGGCCGAGACGCCGACGGAAATATAGAGGACCGAGAGCGCGGTCCGCTGCCGGGTTGGCGAGGAGAGAATCGCCCCGGCGGCGAGGAAGAATCCGCCGCCGAGGAGGAGTTCCCGCAACCCGTTTGACCAGCTGGCCGACCGAAAAGGGGAAAATATATAGGCCAGAACGGCGAAGCCGAGAAAAATCAGCAGGGGCGGAAAAAAAGGGGTCTTGCGCGGACGCAAACTCCGATCCCAGGCCACGCCCAGAATCCAGAGAACCAACAGCGGGAGGACCAGGTTCTCGAGCTTGCCCCCGACACTGAAAGAGATCCCGGGAAGAGAGGGAAGGGAAAACCGGAAGAGTGGCTGCTCCAGGGAGATGTCGTTCCGGTTTAATGATACCTGGCCCACCCCGACGAAAATAATCACCAACAACAAAAAGATCCCGAGCAGCGCCCGATACTTCCCGCGCCAGTCTCTTGACCGGGAACCCTCCTCCGGGCGGTCCCTGCCGTCCGGCATCCTCTCCGGACTGTCGATTCTGGTCTGGGCGATGGTCATTTCGGTTACCTAAGCATTCTTGCTCATCTCCTGCAGCGCTCTGATCTCGCTAGCGACCTCTCCGGCGTACCGGGGAAGAGAGAACCTCTCCTCCACCGCCCGTCGGCCCTGCCGGGCCGTCCGCCGAGCCCGGTCCGGGTCCTCAAGCATCCGGAAGACGGCCCCGGCCAGCGCGGCCGGATCCCGGGGCGTAACCAGGAAGCCGGTCTCGCCGTCGCTGATGATTTCTTCCACCCCTCCGGAACGGGCGGCCACCACCGGCACCCCGAGGGCCAGCGCTTCCGCCACTACCCGGCCGAAAGACTCCGAGCGGGAGGGATGGAGGAGCAGATCGAACTCTTCCAGCCGCCCTCGGAGATCAAAGAATTCACCGGCAAACCGGACCCGGCCGCTTAAACTCAATTCCCGGATCCGGCCGTCGAGTTCCCTTTTAAAAGATTGGAATTGCTCCGGCAGCCGGCCCGCGATGACCAGGCGGGCCCGGGGGCGGCGGCGAGCGATGAGGGCGAAAGCCTCAACCAGTTCGGCATAACCCTTCTGGGGACAGATATCGCCGATCGCCCCCAGAACCGGCGACGATTTCCCCGCCCGGAAGTTCCCGGTGATAAATACATCTTCTCCTCCCGGCCGGTCAAGGCTTATTCCGGGATAGATAACCCGGCTCTTCGCCTCCATGCCCTCGCCCAGCAGCCCCGCCTGGGAAGCCCCGATCCGGGAGTTGAAGATCAGACGGTCGGCCCGGCCGGCCGCCGACCGCATCTCTTCCCACTCCCGCCTTTCCCGGTAACCGGCCGCCAACTCGTGGATCAGCCAGATCACCGGGAGCCCGAGATCGGCCGCCGCTTCCACCGCCCGGAAAGACTCCAGGCTGTTGGCCACCACCAGTGAAATTTTTTGGTCGGTCAGGATTCTTCTCAGCCGTCCCCGGATCCGGGGACGGCCGACCGGGATTTCCCGGCCGAACCGGCCTTGGCCGTAACGGAACAGCTCCACCCGGGACAGATCGTATTTTTTCAGAAGCGGACCGGAGATGGGGATCCCAAGAACGCAATGGCCCGAATCCGACCGCCGGGCCAACTCGATCACCAGTTCGACCAGGGTAATCGGAGCCCCGTTGAGGACCGAAGCGTGCGATATAAAACCCGTCCTGATTTTCATTTAATTCAACACCTTATCTTAACCGCCGCCGCGGGCGAGATTCAGAGCCGGAGAAATTCCCGGAGATACCGGGAGAAAAACTCCCGCTTAAGTCTCAGCCGGGCCCGTTTCCTCAACCGCCGTTCGGCCGGAATTCGGGCAAAATACCCCCCCGCCAGGCAGAGGCCGGTGAGCGCCATCGACCATAACAGGCCGAGAACCGCCAGTGGCTTAAACGCCAGCTTGAATATCCGGGCCCGGGAGGGGGGGAAAACCTTCTCAAAATACCGGAACTGGCTTTGGTAAAAATAATAGAGCGCGCGGCCGCCTTCCTGCCCGGTGCTCTCCCCTCCCAGGTGAACAATCTCCGCCGCCGGATTATACCAGAGAGCCCAACCGGCCCCGGTCAGACGACGGCAGAGATCAACTTCCTCAAAATAAAGGAAGAAACCCTCGTCGAGTAGCCCGACCTCGTCCAGGGCCTCCCGACGGAGGAAAAGGGCCGCCCCCATCGGCTGATCTACGGTCGTCGGCCGAGCATAATCAAATCCAGACTGAAGATAATCGTTCCGGGCACGTCGGAAGCAACCCAGCTCACCCAGGATGGTGAACTGCTGGAAGGCCGAGGCGATGGTGGGGAAAGCCCTCACCGAAAACTGCAGGCGGCCATCGGGGTTAAGCAGTTTTGGGCCGCCGCCGCCGGCCGCAGGACGGCAGTCGAGAAAACGGACCATCTCTTCTAAAGCACCCTTGGCAACCAGAGTATCGGGATTGAGCAGAAGGAGGTATCGCCCCCGGCTCAATCGAATTGCCTGGTTGGAGGCGGCGGAAAAACCAATATTGCTATCATTAAGGATGAGAAAAAATTCCGGAAAATCTGATTTCACCATCTCCCCGGTCCCATCCCGGGAAGAATTATCCACAACCAGAACCTCGTAATTAATCTCCGGCCCGGCCCGGCGGATTGATTGGAGACAGTCTTTCAGGACAGCCCGGACATTATAGGCGACAATACAGATTGAAAGATCAGGTTGAGAAGAAGGTAATGACATCATTATGTTCAGGGGCTATCCCCTGTCGGGAAAGAATCCGGGGAAAGACCGGAAAGCGGCAGGCTCTGATTTTCAGGGCCGATCCTCGGGATATCCGGGAACCGTAACAAAAATCTTAGTCTCAACCGGCAGCAAACCCCGTCGCAGGATTTTTTCTTGCCCATCCAGAATAAGATACTCGGTGACTCCCTCCGGATACTTCCTTATTTCCATTCCCAGTTCACCCAGGGAAGTCGGAGACCGATTTTCCATTACAATCTCGAAAACCAGTCCATTTTTCCGGGTTGCAACCCGCAGTTTAGACCGGGCCTGCCACCAAAGGGCCAGTTCGCCCATCGGGGAGCACCAGGCCTTCTCGGAGATGATATATTCGACAAAGGCCGAGAGCAGTTGGAGCCGCTCCGGCTGGGCAACACTTCCGATAAACGTATGAAAGACAAACACTCCCTGGGCTCCCTTGACTCGCTGGAATAATTCTTTCGCCTTGGTATAGTGCTGGGTCGGATCAACATAGTCGGTAAAGGTCAGAAAATCATAGCCGGAAGGGGGATAGGGATATAGAATCCCCTGAGAGAGGGAAGGCCGGAAAAGAGTCCCGAAAGTGCGCGGCGGAAGCGATGAACTCGAATCATAGAGATAATCAAGCGTCTCCAGAACCCGGAAGGTCTCCCGGTTGGTGGAAAATGACGGCGCCCGGAAGCCGATCGGGGAAAATCCAATTGCCTCCAGTAGTTCCTTCCCCTCCCGAATCCGCTCCAGCTGGTCGTCAAAAGATAGGGTGAGCAGCTCCTGTCCAGGTTCCGCCCCCTGCGCCAGGTCTGGACCATAGGTGTGATAGGTCCCGGCCTGGGAGATTTCGTGGCCGTCCTCGCGAAGTTTATGCAGTTCATCCACCACCTGCGGACTTCCGGACAACGGATAGGATTTCTTGTAATTGGGGATCACGAAGAATACGCCCCTGACCTCCATTTTCTTTAAAAACAGCCGGAGGATATCAATATCTTCCGGGGTGGTGGTTCCTTCAATATAGTTATTGGTGAAGACCGCGGCCACCTCGTAACTATGGGGATAGATATCGACATTGAGATAGCGGTTGGAAATAAATAGAAGCGGGGGACCGTAAAGGTAATCCTTGGTGATAAAGAAAGTATTTATCAGTATATAAAGCAATAGCAGTAATACAACCGCGCTCAAGATCAACATCGTTTTTTTCAGCCGTCTTTTCATAGAACCTCCCTCCCAACCGCCTTCCGCCCGGAATATCCGTGAGATTACCCGCTCAGCTGTTGCTTGACGTTCTGTATGGAAAAGTATCCTTATCCCTTTGCATATTATACTCTCCCTGGCGATCAATTATCCATAACAGTATTTTCCGGTCTCCGGCGGCGAAGGTAATTATTCAGTTCTGAGGCAGAAATTTTCCGCAAACCGGGGCCGCCTTGGGCAAGCGGTGCGGAAACGACTTGCCGCCGAAAACTCTGACCGGAAACCTGGAGCCGCCCCCAATTCACCTCGATAGCGAATTCATCCGGCTATTCAAGGTCCGTCAGGGGTAACGGGTTGGTCGAACCGAGATCAATGTCATCTCATCATCCGCTACTCTTTGACTACCCGGCGTATAATCTGGGCCAAACGGGGAACGGCGAAACCCAGAGAATATTTTGTTTCCACCAATCGCCGGGCGGACCGACCCATCTCTTCCCTCTTCCCGGGGGAATCGAGCAATTCCTCCAGCCGGCGCCGCCATTCCCCCTCGCTGCGGGCAAAATATCCGGTCTCCCCCTCCCGGATCACGGACAGATTGGCCCCCACCGGGGAAGAGACCGCGGGGACAAAAGCGGCGCCATACTGCAAGAGTTTGAAGGCGCATTTTCCCCTGGTCCAGGGATCATCAAAAAGAGGCATTATCCCAACCGAAAACCCGGCCAGTTCCGCAGTCTCTTGCTTTCCGGACCATTGTCGGTAGTCAAGCGGTATTCCAGCCAGTTCTGGCAGCCGATCGGCGACCACCCGAAAGACAATATCGGGACGGTCTTGAAGCAGTGTTTTAAGGGGATTACAAATCAGGGAGAGATAAACAAAATTGCTGGCTGTCCCCATCCAGCCGATGACTTTCCCCTCCCCGGGGGTGGGCCGGTGGGGAAAAGTTCCGATATCGACCACGGTCGGGATCAACTCCGTCCGTCCGGCCTCCGGGGAAGCCTGCTGCTGAAGATATTCGTTTCCCGCGATCACCAGGTCGGCGCCGGAGACCACCCGCTGGAACCTAATCCGTCGCGCGCGGGAAAGCAGGCGGGAGGCGTTGGAATCGCGAAACATCACCGCGTCGTCAAAGTCATAGATCAGTCGGCGCGCGAAACGCCGCAGCCGCCGGAAATCACCCCGGCGGAGCAGCTTCCGGTGGAGAATTACCCCCGCGAAATCCTCGCCATCCCGGAACAATCTTTTTCGGAGTGCTGTCTGACGGGGGATCTCCCGGATTTCCAAGACGAGCCCCTCCGCCGCCAGGGGCTCGATGAATTGCCGCCACCGAAAACGGCAACTGGGAGCCTTTTCATCCTCCACAAGAACCAATATATTGATCATAGATATCGAGTACCTCCTGCATATTCCGGGAATAGGGGAATTCCTCCGCCCGGCGGCGGGCGGCCTCCCCCATCCTCCGCCGCAGTTCCCGATCCCCCAACCGCCGGATACGATCAGCCAGCAGAACGGTATCAGACGGGGTCGGCACGATATATCCCTCCTGCCCTTCCTGGATAATCTCCGACGTCCCGCAGTAGGCGGTGGTAATCACCGGCAGTCCGCTGGCCATCGCCTCTAAAACCACCAACGCTGAAGGATCGTAGTAACTGGGGTGAACTGAGATATCGGCCGCGGCATAAAATCGTGGGGTGTCTTCCTCGCACCCGATAAAGAGAAACTTGTCCGCCACCCTCAGCTTACGGGCCAGGGCGGCAAACTGCTTTTCCTTCCCGGCCCCCAGCACCACGACTTTGAAGGGATGGCCGGGCCTGCTCTTATCCATTTCGGCCATTGCCCCGATGAGTGTCTGCAGACCTTTGAGTCGAAAGTTGTGAGCAAGAAATATCACCATTACGTCGGCAGCAGCCAGCCCCAGGTTCCGCCGGGTCTGCTCCCGGGAATTTTCCCGGTTCCGGGGGTGGAATCGGTTGAGATCAACCCCGTTGCGGACAATCCTCACCTTATTCTCTCTCAACCGGCAGTACCGGAGCAGGTCGCCCTTGACCATAGCCGAGATAGCGATCACGACCTCGGCCTCCTTCATCTGGACCCGCTCAACATAGAAATATATTATCCTCCGGAAGCTGAAAATATAGGTCAGGATCTTGATCACCCAACGGGGCAGGCTATCTATCGACCGGATGTTACCGATCAGCCCGGCGATCTGGGAGCCGCCCAGAGGCTGGAAGACATCCATCCCCCAGGTTCTCCCGAAGGAGTGAACGATATCGAATCCCTGTCCCCGGACCGCCTTCCGGCAACGGACGGCGAAACAAAGTGTCTTCAAGAACCGGGGCAGAGGTCCGCATTTTAAAATATGGATTCGAAGGCCGTCCCGGTGGTCTTCCCCGCTGCTCATCGTGAGAATATGGACTTCGTGTGACCCGGCGGAGAGGCGGCGGGAGAGATCGTTAACGTACTGTTCGGCCCCTACCCGGCTAGTCAAATAATTTTCAATGCAGAAAGCGATCTTCATCGGCAAACCTTCTTAGTCGTTACTCCCGGATGACTCGGGTTAAGCGGATTGGGGTGCACCGGGAAAAGTCCCCAGCCCGACGGCCTGAAGGACTAATTTCCGACCGCCCCCCGCTTCTCTCCTTCCATTGACCGGGCATAATACCCACCTCGGAGACAAAAGGAAAGTTTCCATTTCAGCAGCCGGGCGAATGTCAGCCAGCGACGCCTTTGGACTCCGGCCATCATCCGCCGCCGGAAGTCACGGTCTTGGGGTGCGTAAGCCCGGAGAAACCGGATCGGATCGTACCGGGAGACCGCCGGCAGGGAGAGACGCAGCTTGAGAAAAGAACGGTAGAGGCGCCGGAGGTTTTGCTCCCGGCCGGCCCGGCCCCGCCGGCCGCGGTCAAGGTCAATGATCATAACCTCGGGCGGGCGGCAATCCGGCCGGACCAGGATATTCTTGACCTGGAGATCCCCGTGAAGAATCCCGGCCCGGTGGAGGAGAGCGGTCTGGCGGCCGGCGGCGGCGATAATCGCCGGGATTTTTTCCGGGGGTAGAACCCGGTCGCCGGCAAACGTTTTCTGGTAGCAGGACAGCAGATCCAGGCTCTCGGGGAGATAGACCGTAACCAGGTCGGCCCGGCAGAGAAACGGGAAGGCGGGCTCGATCAGGAGGCCGGCCGCCCGGGGGACGGCCGTTCCCCCGCGCCGGGCGGACTCGAGCAGGGCCAGTTCGTTGAGAAACCTCCCGGCCCGGAAAAAGAAATCCCCGGTCAGCTTTCGGAAGATCCCGCCGTGATAATAATGGCGGACCACCAGCTTCTCCCCGTCGGACTCAATCACCGACGGGCGGCCCCGGCCCCGCAGCCGGTCGACCGTCCGACGGGCGATCTCTCCCTCTTCGGCCAGGGCAAGGATCGCCTTTTCCCGGAATTCCCGGAAAATACAGATTTTCTTCCCCGACGACCGGACTTGGAAACCTTCCGGAATCCGCGCTTTGATCCTTCGAATATCCATTATCCTGTTTTTCCGCCCCGCCGCCCGATCAGGCATCCCCGGCCGGAAAGATCCTTTCTAAAACCGTTTCCGCAGCTATCTCCTCCAGGCACCGGGGGCGGCGGCAGGTTCTCCGCCCGCAGGGGGCGCAGCTCGCCGCCGCCCGGACCGCCAACTCGAGATGGCGGAAGGGGCCGGTCCGGCTCGGGTCGGCCGGGCCGAAGATCCCCACCGTCAAAACCCCGAGGGCGGAAGCGATATGCATCGGGCCGCTGTCGCCCGAAACCGCCGCCCGGGCCAGGGAAAAAACCCCACCCAATTCCTTGAGGCTGGTTTTTCCCGTGCAATCGAAAAGCCGGTCCCGGTTATCGGTTAGGTCGGCGATCGACCGGCCCCGGGCCCGGTCCTCTCCTCCCCCGGTCAGAACCACCGCCTCCCGGCGGCGGGAGAGGATCAGGTTTGCCAATTCGGCCCAGCGGGAGACCGGCCAGCGGTTGGCCGACTTGGCGGCCCCGACATTGAGAGCGATAAAACCTCTTTGGAGATATCCCTCCGGGAGCAATTTTCGGGCGGCAGCCCGGTCACTTTCGCCCACCGGAATCCGGAAACTGACCCCGGGGGTCGGGAGACCGAGAAATTCGGCGAACTCCAGATACTGCGAAACCATATGCCGTTTCGGGTCCCCGGCGGGAATCTTCCGGTTGGTAAACAGCCAGGATAATTCCTTCGACCGCCGACGGTCGAAACCCAGCCGCCGGGGACAGCCGGAGAAGAAGGTGAAGAAGGAACTGCGGAGAATCCGCTGGAGGTCGATCACCAGGTCCGGCTCGAAGGACCGGATCTCCCCGAGGGCTCCCCGGGCCGCGGCCGCTCCACCGCCCCGCCGGTGGATGATGAAACGGTCCACCGCTTCCTGCCCCTCGACGATCGGGAAGGACTTCGGCTCGATCAGCCAGCCGATCTCGGCTTCCGGGAAACCTTCCCGGAGAGCGTTGACCAGGGGCAGGGTATTGACCACGTCCCCGATCGACCCCAGCTTGACAATCAATATCTTTCCGAATCTCTCCATCGGCGGCTACGTCCCCAAAAATCGCTATCGCTATCGGGATCGGGATCGCTATCGAAATCGAATATTCCGGCGGCCCGATTACTCTTCTTTCCCCTCCCCCGGTCCCGCCTCCCCCGCCTCTTCCGGCCGGAGCCGGAGGTAAAGCGGCAGCGAGCGTTCCTGCCTCCCGTCGATGGCCAGGGAGATCGAGTACTCGCCCTCCTTCTCCAGGCGGATCCGGTCCATATTCAAGATCATATTGGCCGCCACCGTCCCGGTCTGGGGACCGAAACCGACCCGGACCGTCCCGTCGAGGGGGGGGAGAACCGCCCGGCCGTCCTCGTCCATAAACCCGATCCGGACCCGGTGTTCCCCCTCCTCGATCCGGGTAAACCGCACTCTCAAGGCGAGGGCGCAATGGGGCCAGGTTACCGGAAGCCGGGCCCCCCAGATCGTGTCGAAGGTTCCCAGGATGTTCAGCTTCCCCCGGTAATCGGTCGCCGCGTCGCACAAGACAAAAGTTTCAATCTCCATTATTTTCTCCTGAATAATTTACCGTCTCTCTTTCAGTTTTTTATTTCCCTCCGACTCCTGAAATCTCTTCATTCTTCTTCCGGGCGGCGGGTTGAAAGCCAGAGTTCCTCCACCGCCGCCATCACTTCTTCGGGCATAATAGTCTCCATACAGGAAAAATCCTTCGGGCAGACCCGCCGCAGGCAAGGGCTGCAGTCAACGCCCTTGTAGATCACCCGGGTCTTCTCTCCCCGGGGGCCGGTGGCTTCCGGGTCGGTGGAACCGTAAAGCCCGATCACCGGGACCCGGAGGGCGGCAGCCAGGTGGAGCGGGCCGGAATCGTTGGCAATGAACACCCGGCAGAGACTGATCAGCGCGGCCAGGGTCTGGAGATCGGTCCGGCCGGCCAGGTTGACCGCCGCCGCCCCCGACCGGGCGGCGAGCCCCTCCAGCAGTTCCCGCTCCTTCTCCGAACCGAAGAGGAGCACCGCCGCCTTTTCCCGCTCGCCCAGCAGCCGGGCCAGGCGGGAAAACTTCTCCGGCGGCCAGCACTTGGCCGGGCCGTAGCTGGCCCGGGGGTGGATACCGGCCAGGGGACGAACCGCCGGATCGACCCCCGCCGAACGCAGGATATCCCGCGCCCGTTCCCGGAGATCGGGGCCGATCAGCAGCCGGGCCGGGGCGGCCTGGCTCTCTCCCCGTCCGCCGTCGAGCAGGCGGTAATAGTAATCGATCCGGGGGGTGCGTCGGTAGCCCCGCTCCGAGCGGGCCCGCCGGGTCAGGAGGAAAGACCGCCCTTCTTCCGCGTAACCCCAGCGGCGGGGGATCCCGGCCAGCCGGATCCAGAGGGCCGACTCGAAGGAGCGGGGAAAGATCACCGCCAGATCGAAATTCCGACGCTTCAGCCGCCGGATCAGCTCCCGCTTCCCCCCCAGGTCCTTGAATCCGCCCCGGAGATCGAAGGGGAGCACCTCGTCCACCCCCTCGACCAACTCCCAGATCGGGGCCAGCCCTTTCGCCGCCAGGACGGTCAGCCGGGCCGAGGGGAATTCCCTCTTCAACCGCTGGACCGCCGGGACGGCGAAGATATTGTCTCCCACCCAGTTCGGTCCCCGAACCAGGATCTCCCGGACCGTCTCGGGGGTAATTTGTTTTTCCTTCCCTTTCATCGCTCAATTAAACCACAACGAACCCTGATTGTTAACCACAGAGAGACAGAGAGCAGAGAAGAGTTGATATCTTGGGGGGCATACCATTCCATCTTTTATGGGCATCCAGGATTGCTGAAACCTCGATCCGGAGTATTTCCCCTACCCTCTCTGTGTTCTCTGTGCCTCTGTGGTTCAAATGTCCTTTCCCCAGCGCCGGTGGACCCAGAACCAAAGTTCGGGGCATTCCCGGATTCTGCGTTCGAAAACCGCGGTGAAACGGGCGGTGATTTCCCTCACCCCCAGCTTCAGAGACAGTCCCCGGGGCAATTCGATCTCCGGCTCGAAGACCACCCGGTAGGTCCCCGGTGCTGGCGGGTAAATGAATACCGGGATCAGGGCGGCGTCGCTCTTCAGGGCCAGGATCGCCGGCGCGGCGGTGGTCGGGGCCGGGCGGCCGAAAAATTCCACCGCGATCGCCATCCGCCGGGCCCGCTGGTCGGCCAGGATCGCCACCGCCCCGTTTTTTCCCAGGTAATCCGCGATCTCTCCCGCCACTTCCCGTTTCGAGAAGAGCTCCAGTCCCGCGGCCTCCCTCATCTCCCGGAGGAGGCCGTCGATCGCCGGGTTCTTGATCTTCTGGGCCACCGCCGCCCCCCGGAAGTTCAGAAGTCTCGGGACCAGGGCCAGGTACTCCCAATTCCCGAAATGGGCCAGGACAAAGATAACCCCCCTCCCCCGTTTCAGCGCCGTATCCAGGTGTTCCTTCCCCTCGACGGTGAAAGACCGCTCCCAGCCCGGCCGGAGGAAAGCCGGCAGCCGGAGTGATTCGGCCAGGTTAAGACCGAGCCGGACGAAAGAGCGGCGGGCCAACCGGCGGCGGTCGGAATCGGGCAGCTCCGGGAAAGCCGCCCTGAGGTTATCGAGCGCTACCCGGCGGTGCCGCCGGTCAAGATAGAACCCCGCCGCCCCAAACAAACATCCCCAAAACCGGACCAGCCCGGCCGGGAGGAGACAGAACAACCAGCGGACCAGCAGCAGAAACCAGTAAGCGAACATCGTAAATATATTCCAATGATTTGATTTTCAATAATATTGCTGTTAATTATTCCGCTCGGTATGCCATACTATCACAGGACTTTCAGATTTATCTCCCTAAATTAGCGACCGTCGAGAGCTAATTTGCAATGGACAAAAGACAGAAAACCGCCGCCGTCTCCACCCTGCTCAATCTCCTGCTGACGATCTGCAAGTTCGTTCTCGCGGGCTTGAGCGGGAGCCTGGTTATCCTGGCCGATGCCTGGCACAGCCTGACCGACGTGGGAACCTCGCTGCTGGTCTTCATCTCGGTCTCGACCGGGAAAAACCGGAAGGAACCGGTTCAAACACCGGAATCCGACGAACCCCGGGCCGGGATCGACTGGAAAAATATCTCCCGGGAAAAATGGGTCTCCCTCCTGATCGGCTTCGTCATCCTCCTGGCGGCGGTGGGGGTGGCGGAAAAGGCGATCTTCGCCCCGGACCGGGAGATCCCCACCCCCTACCTCTTCGGAATCTTCTTCATCCTCTTCGCCGGGGGCTCCCTGGTCGTCTCCCTCTTCGAGGTCAAGGTCGGCCGAAAGCTGGACTCCCCCGGCCTGATCGCCGACGGGCTCCATTCCCGGGCCGATATGGTCAGTTCACTGGTCGCCGCCGGGTCGCTGATCGCCCTCCAGTTGGGGCTGAACCAGCTGGGGGTCAACTTCGACCGGATCGGGGCCTGGATCGTGGTCGCCTTCATCCTCTCCTTCTCGATCGAAACCCTGGTCAACTTCTGGTGGTCGCTCCACGGGCGGAAGGGCTGGACGGACCGGGTGGCGATCGGGTTCCTGGCCGCCCTCCTCGAACCCCGGACCTGGAAAACCCTGCTCGGGCGGCTGGGCGTAATCGCGGCCTGGAACCGGTGGCCGGCCCGGAGCCGGGTTTGGTTTCGCCGCGGGGCGGCCTTGGTGGTCATCGGCGGCGCCGCGCTCTTCCTTCTCCTCAACTGCCTAACCGTGATCGGCCCCTCCGAGCAGGGTATCCGCCTGCGCTGGGGCCGGGTGGTCAACCGGGGCGAACCCCTCCAACCCGGACTCCACTTCCATCTCCCCGCACCGCTGGAGAGGATCGACCGGGTCGATGCCCGAACTATCCGGAGAATCGAGATCGGGAATATCGCCGACCCCCGGGCGGTCGCCCTGCTCTGGACCCGGGAACACGGCGCCCGGGACGCCTTTCTCTCGGGCGAGAACAATTTCTTCCATCCCTACCTCTCGATTCATTACCGGGTCAAGGACATCTTCGACTACCGTTACAGCTTCCACCGTCCGGAAGACCTGCTGGATAACGCCGCCAACCGGCTGCTGACCCGCCTCTTCGCCTCCCGGATCTTCGTCGATATCGCCACCACTTACCGGGAAGAACTGGAAGCGACCGTCCGAAAAGAACTGCAGCGGCAGCTTGACCGCCTCCACTCCGGTCTGGAACTGGTCTCCGTCAACACCAAGGATATCCACCCCCCGGTCGAGGTCGCCGACTCCTACGAACAGGTGATTGCGGCGCTGCAGGAGAAACAGACCCGGATCAACCGGGCGCTGGGTTACCGCAACAGCTCGATCCCGGAGGCCCGGGGCTGGGCGGTCCGATCGGTCAAGGAAGCCGACGCCTACGCCCTGGAGCGGGAAGCGGCGGCCGCCGGAGAGGCCGGGCGGTTTACCGCCCGGGCGGAGTCGATCGGAGCCCGACCCGCGATCACCCGGCCGATGCTCTACCGGGAGACGGTCAAGGAAACCCTTGACGCCCAGCCGCTGGTTCTGGTCGACCCGGCGCTGGACCAGCCGGAGATCTGGCTCCGCTCGGCCCGGCCGGTCTTCCTCGACGACCAGTTTTAAGCGCGACAATCAATATTTAAACCAGCAAATATCCCACCCCGGAGATCGATACCGATATGAAAAAACTGCTTTTTATCCCGGTCGGGCTGGCCCTGATCGCCGCCCTGATCGCCCTCAGCGTCTTCCAGGTCAGCGAAGGGGAGATCGCCATCGTGACCCGGTTCGGGGATCCGGTCCGGATCGTGAGAGAAGCCGGTCCCCACCGGAAACGGCCGGGTTTTCTCGAGAAGGTCAACCGCCTCGACCGCCGGATCCAGGTCTTCAAGCCCCGGCCGATCCAACTGATGCTCAAGGACCAGGACCCCCTGATCGTCACCTGCTACGTCTCCTGGCGGATCAGCGACCCCCTGCTCTTCTTCCAGTCGCTGGGAACTCCGGAACTGGCGGAATTGAAACTGGGCGATATGGTCAACGCCCGCCTGGGCAGCGTGCTCGGCGACTACGGCCTCTCCCAGCTCATCAATACCGACCCGGAGCTGGTCCGGCTGATCGAGGTGGAGGCGGAAGTTCTGGAGGCGACCAACCGGCAGGCCCGGGAACAATACGGCCTGGAGATCGTCGATCTCGGCCTGAGACGGGTCACCTATCCGGCCATCGTCACCCAGTCGGTTTACGACCGGATGAAGTCCGACCGGGAGAAGGAAGCCCAGCGCTACCGGGCGGAAGGAGCGGAAGAAGCCGCCAAGATCGAGGCTGAGGCCGACCGACGGGTATCGGAGATCCTTGCCGAATCCGGGCGGAAAGCCGAGATCGCCAAGGGCGAGGGCGACCGGGAGGCGATCCGGATCCGGGGCGAGGCTTACAGTCAAGACCCGGAGCTCTTTGAATTCCTCGACTCGCTCGACACCTACCGCCGGATCCTGGGACGGGAGACCACCCTGATCCTCTCCCTTGACTCCGACCTCTTCCGCTACCTCTTCCCGAAACCTCAAGAGGCCGGAGATTAGACCCCGCCGGGGATAAACCGATAATGGAACGCGAACAAAACAGCATCGCCGCCGAGCTGAAAAGCTCGGCCCGGCAGGCCCGGCGCTTCATCAAGTGGGTCTTCCTCGGCCTGGGCTGCCTCTATCTCGGCACCGGGTTCTACACCATCAAGACCAACGAACTAGGAGTGCTCGAGGTAATGGGGAAAGTGGTCGACCGGCAGGTGCTCCCCGGCCTGCACTACACCTACCCGGCGCCTTTCAGCCGGGTTTATAAGGTCCCGGTGAGAAAGTCGGAGAGCCTGGTGGTCAACGATTTCTTCCAGGACCCCGCCCCCGATTCCCGGGCCTCGATCTTCTACGGGCTGACCGGTCTGGAATCTTACGCCCTCTCCGGGGACAACAACACCGTCGAGGTCAAGGTGGCGCTCCACTACCGGTCCATCGACCCCTTTGACGTCATATTCGGGGTCGCCCAGAAGGAGACCCTGCTCAGGGATATCGTCTGCCGGGAAATCATCCACCTCCTGGCCGTCCGCCCGGTCGACCTGGTCCTGACCAGCGGCCGGGAGATGATCGGCCAGGCCCTCCAATCCGGAATCCAGGCGAAACTCGATCTCAACCGGACCGGGATCACCGTCGACCGGGTCGATATCCAGGAGATCCGTCCCCCCGCCGTCGTTCAGAATTTCTTTGACGACGTGATCAACGCCCAGATCGACAAGGAGCAGATGGAGAGCCGGGCCGAGTCCTACGCCACCGCCGAGGTCGCCCGGGCCCGGGCCGAAGGCGATCGGATAGAGCGGGAGGCCTCCGCCTACGCCAACCAGGTCATCGAGGCGGCAACCGGGGAGAGCGAGAGGTTCTTAAAGCTGCTGGAAGAATACCGGAAAGTCCCGGAGATCACCCGCAAGCGCCTCTACCTCGAGTTCGCCCGGGAGGTACTGGGCGGGCTGAAGAATACCTACCTCGTCGAACGGGAAGAAGGCACCGCCCCCGCCCGCCTCCGCGTCCTGCCCTGATTGAACCCGCGGCTCGGGGACAATCAGAGATTTCTCCTCCGGAGAAATCTTAAGACCTCCCGGCCGAAATCCTCCTCTTCCCGGACGCTGTCGATCCGGACCCGGAGAAAGAAGACCGGGAGCTTGCCGGGGGGGAGGCGGGGAAAACGGACCGCGTCCTTCTCGGTGGTGAGCAGGATCTCCGCCCCTCTCCGGGAGGCCTTGTTCAGGGTGTCGATCAGTTCCTGCTGGGTGTAGAAGTGGTGGTCGGCGAAGCGCCGGGAGTAGATCACCTCGACCCCGAGTTCCCGGAGCATCCGCTCAAATCCGTAAGGGTCGGCGATACCGGCCAGGGTGGCGGCCTTCGCCCCCTTGATTAATTCCAACGAGGCCTTGATCGAGGTCCTCACGTCGCGGAGATATACCGGGTTGTGCCGGCACTCCAGGATCTCAGCCTGCCGGTTAAACTTCCGCAGTTCCCCCTTCAGTTCCTCCTGTTTCCCTTCCTCCGCCTTGGTGATCAGGATCAGGTCGGCCCGGGAGAGGTTGCGGGGCGGTTCCCGGAGAATCCCCCGGGGGAAGAGGCGGCGGTTGCCGAAGGGATGGCGCCCATCGACCAGGACGATGTCCAGGTCGCGCTTCAGACCGAGGTGCTGGAAACCGTCGTCGAGGATGATGGTGTCGGCCTTCAGCCGCCGGATGGCGTAGTGAGCGGCCTTAACCCGGTTGCGGTTGATCAGAACCGGGATCCCCTCCAGGTTGGCCGCCAGCAGGTAGGGCTCGTCTCCGGCCACCCGGGAATTGAGGAGGATATTCTTCCCGTCGGAGACTATCCGGGTGGTCGGCGCCCCGAGGATCTTTTCCTGGAACCGCCGCCAGCGGGGCCCGGTCTTTCTCCGGTATCCGCGGCTGATCACCGCCACCTTCCGCCCCCGGGAATGGAGGAGCCGGGCCAGCCGCTCCACCACCGGGGTCTTCCCGGTCCCGCCCAGGGTGATGTTCCCGACGCTGATCACCCAGGCGGTGACCGAGTGGGAACGGAACACCCGGATCCGGTAGAGAAAGAACCTCAGCTGGATCACCGCCAGGTAAAGCAGGGAGGAGCAAGTCAGAAAAGCCTTGAAGACCTGAACCCCGAACCCGGTCTTTCTCCCCATCAGCACCTTCAGGTAATACCGTTCAATCCGTTCCCTGATCATTTGATTATTTCCCCGATCATCTCCAGGTTACGCCGGGAAGCCCCCCGGCGCTTCTCGACCGCCGCCCGGGCCCGAGTCCCCATTTTGGCCGCTTGACCCGGGTGGGCGAGGACTTTCCCGATCACCGCCGGGAGCCGGTTCTCGTCATCGATCCGGATCGCCCCGCCGGAGAGCACCAGTTCCTCGGCGATCTCGGCGAAATTCTCCATCCGGGGGCCAAAGATGATCGGCCGGGCGGCCGCCGCCGGCTCGATCGGGTTCTGCCCCCCCGAACCGCGGAGGCTCCGGCCGACAAAGACCACCGAAGCCTCCCGATACAGTGCGGATAATACACCCATCCGATCGAGAATGACAAGCCCGGTCTCGCCGTCGGCGGAAGAAATTCGGGAAAAAAGGCGGTAATCTTCACCCCGGGCGCGGAGCAGATCCTCCACCGCCCCGATCCGCTCCAGGTGGCGGGGGGCGAGGATCAGTTTCAGGCCGGGGAAATCTCCCCGCAGCTGTTGGAAAGCTTTCAGGAGCAGTTCTTCTTCTCCCTCGTAGGTGCTTCCGGCGACGATCACCGGGGCATCCGGAGGCCAGCCCCAGCTCTCCCGGCCGCCGCCGGAAGGGGAGCGGGAGAGGTCGAGAGAGTCGAACTTGATATTTCCGGTTACCCGAACCCGGCCGGGGGGGGCGCCCAGGACCCGGATCCGGCCGGCATCCAGCTCCGACCTCATCCCGAACCCGTCTATCCGCGACAGAACCGGCTGGAGAAAAATCCGGGCCCGCCGATAACGGGGGAAGGACCGGTCGGAGATTCTCCCGTTAACCACCACCACCGGGATCCCCCGCCGGCGGGCGGCCAGGATCGTCCCCGGCCAGATCTCGGTCTCGATCAGGATCAGGATCCGGGGTGATATCCGCCGGATCAGCCTCCCGACAACCGGCCCGAGATCGAGCGGGGAGAGGATCGCCGCCGCCTGCCCGCCCAGTTTCTTGACGGCCGTCGACCGTCCGGCGGCCGTCTGGCAGGCCAGGACCACCGGGATGGAGGGATACTCCTCCCGGAGCAGACCGATGAGGGGCAGGGCGGCGTTCACCTCCCCCACCGAGGCCGCCTGGACCCAGATCGCCCCCCCCTCTCCCCGGGGGAGCAACCCGGACCGGTAAAATCCAAACCTCTCCCCCAGCCCTACCCGAAACCGGCGGGTGGTTGCCATCCGAACCAGGAAGAACGGGATCCCGAGGAGCAGGGCCGAGAAAATGAAAAAATAATAGAGCGGATAATACATCATCGGTTTTCCCGGTCACTATAATTCAGCAGTTCCGCCTTGACAACCCCAATCCGCCTCCCGATACTGGGGTTTTTATGAAAAAACTCGGAAAAATAATCCTCATCCCCCTGATCGTCCTCGTCGGGCTTCTTTTCCTTGAACTGGCCGCCCGACGGCTCAATCCCCCGCCCGACAACTTTTACATCTGGCCTCCCAACCTGGAGCGGACCTTCACCCCCGACCAGGAGATCCTCCCCGGAACCAGCCCCCGGGCCTGGTTCCGGACCAACGCCTTCGGCCTGAGAAGCTACAACCCCTCCCCCACCGACGACTACCGGATCCTGGTCCTGGGCGGCTCGGCGGCCGAATGCCTCTACCTCAACCAGCGGGAAACCTGGCCCCGGCTGATCATCGAGAATCTCCACCGGGCCCGGCCGGGGCTTCTGACCTGGGTCGGCAACGGCGGCCGGAGCGGACAGACCAGCCGGGATCATATCTTCCACCTGAAATACCTCCCCCTGAGAGCCCTCGATATCGATACCATCGTGATCCTGATCGGAGCTAACGATCTTCAGCTCCGCCTCCAGCGGGGAGACTCCTACGACCCGAATTACTTGAAGCAGCCGGGGGCGGAGCTGGCCCAGATCGACCGGGCATTCCTCTCCGTTCCCTACCCTTTCATCACCCCCCCGCTTCCCTTCTACAAAAAATCCGGTCTCTGGCGGATGGCCCGGCGGGTGGCCCGCCGCTTTCTCGGCGAACGGCCCCAGGACCCGCGGGGCGTAGTGATCGCCCTCTGGCGGGCCAACCGCCGGGACTCCCCGGTCCGGCTCGACACCCTGCCGGAGATGGAGATCGGCTTGCGGGAGTACCTGACCAACCTGAAGGCCATCACCGACCTGGCCTCGAAAAAGGGGATCCGGTTGGTCTTCGTCACCCAGCCCGCCCTCTGGAAAAAGGATATGTCCCCCGCCGAGAAAGATCTCCTCTGGGGCGGCGGGGTGGGATATTTCAAAAACCGGACCGACCAGCCTTACTATACGCCGAATGCCCTCGCCACCGGACTGGAGTTCTATAACAAGATCCTGATCGCCGCCTGCCGGCAATGGGGGATCGAGTGTATCGACCTGGCCGCCGATTTCCCCCGGACCGCCGAGTTCTTCTACGACGACCTCCACTTCACCCTGAAGGGCTCAGAGCGGGTGGCGGAGAAGATCAGCGCCTATCTCGCCGCCCGCCCGCCCTACAACCGTCCGTCCCCCCGGTAGCACAGACATTCCTGTCTGTAAAAAGTAACACCGGCGGCCCGCCTATGAAAGGTAGCACAGGCGGCCCGCCTGTGCCTGCGCCGCCGTCACTCATCCCGGGGAATTTTCCAACTTGCTCACCCGGTTTATTCAAGGTAATATTGGGTCTTTCTATTCAACAGAAATTCCACCACCAAGGAGGTACCGTTATGCTCTGGATATTAGTCGCCATCGTCGCCCTGGTTCTGCTCTGGGCGATCTCCGCCTATAACGGGCTGGTCCGGCTCCGCCAGCGGGTGAAGAACGCCTGGAGCCAGATCGACGTCCAGCTCAAGCGCCGCTACGACCTGATCCCCAACCTGGTCGAGACCTGCAAAGGCTATATGAAGCACGAGCGGGAGGTCCTGGAGAACGTGACCAAAGCCCGGGCCGAGGCGATCTCCGCCAAGGGCGGGGCCGCCGAACAGGCGAAAGCCGAGAACGCGCTCAGCCAGACCCTGCGTTCCCTCTTCGCCGTGGCCGAGAACTACCCGCAGCTTCGGGCCAACGAGAATATGCTCAAGCTCCAGGAGGAACTGACCACCACCGAGAACCGGATCGCCTTCGCCCGCCAGCATTACAACGAACAGGTGATGAAGCTCAACACCAAGACCGAGGTCTTCCCCACCAACCTGATCGCCGCCGCCTTCAGCTTCGAGAAGAAGGATTTCTTCGAGGTCGAACTGGCCGCAGAAAAGGAGCCCGTCAAAGTCAGTTTTTAATTCCCTGGTTCAATACTTACTAAGGGGCGGCCAAATAGATTAATAAATTGGCACAGGTCATTGCGAGCGAAGCGAAGCAATCTCAGTCCTGGCACTAATTTAGATTGCTTCGTCGCTGCGCACCTCGCAATGACCGGTTAATCTATTTTGCGCTCGGAGTAATAATTCCCCGAATTATTATTGTTGTCCCCGGAATTATCCCCCCGGAATTATCGCAATGTACGAAGAAATTTCCCGCAATAAGCGCAACTCCTTCATCCTGGTGGCGGTCTTCATCGCCGGGGTGATCCTGCTGGGGTATATCCTCGGCGAGGCCGCCGGTTTCGGCCCGATCGCGGTGGTCTTCGCCTTCATCTTTGCCGCAGTTTTCGCGCTGACCGGCTACTTCAAGGGGGATAAGATCGTCCTGGCGGTCAGCCGGGCAAAACCTGCGGCCCGGGAGCAATACCCGCAACTCTATAACGTCACCGAGGAGCTGACCATCGCCTCCGGGCTGCCGATGCCCGCTCTTTACGTCATCCCCGACGACAACGCCCCCAACGCCTTCGCCACCGGCCGCGACCCCGCTCATTCCTCGATCGCCGTCACCACCGCGCTCTTGAACCGCCTCAACCGGGCCGAACTCCAGGGGGTGCTGGCCCACGAGCTGAGCCACGTCGGGGACTACGACATCCTCTTCGCCACCCTGATCGGGATCCTGGTCGGGACGGTGGCGATGCTCTCCGACTTCTTCCTCCGCTATATGTTCTGGACCGGGGGCGGGCGGCGCCGATCCCGGTCCAGTTCCAATTCCTCTTCCGGCGGGGGGGGAATCATAATGGTGGTCGCGATCATCCTCGCCATCCTCGCCCCCCTCTTCGCCCTGATCATCCAGCTGGCCGTATCCCGGCAGCGGGAGTACCTGGCCGACGCCAACGCCGCCCTGATGACCCGCTACCCCGAGGGGCTGGCCTCGGCCCTGGAGAAGATCTCCCGCAGCCCGGGCGAGATGAAAGCCGCCAACCGGGCCACCGAGCACCTCTACATCGTCTCCCCGATCAAGAACCTCCGCGATCGGGAGCAGAAGAAGAAGTCCCTCTTCAGCACCCACCCCCCCGTCGCCGACCGGATCCGCCGCCTCCGCGAGATGGCCGGCGAAAACGGCCAACTGGCCGCCACCTGACCATTCCCCATTCCCTAAATATTCACCGCAAAGCGGGTGGCGATGATATCGGCGTCGCCGGAGCCGCTGCGGTGGGCGTGAATGTAGTTGAGCATCCAGCGCAGGCTCGGGTTGAGCTGCCAGTTCAGCCCCAGGGTCAGGTCGCCGAGGATCCCGCCCCGGATATCCCGGTCGTTGAGATCGAGGTAGGAATAGCGGGCCGTCAGCTGCCAGGCCCCCCAGCCGCCGCCCTTCAGGCCGGCGTTCCGGCGGGGGATGACCGGGCTGTCGAACTCCCCATAGGAGGTAACGTACTGTGTCCCCCGCGACTCCCCGGTCAGAAAGAGGCTGGACTGGACGTAGAAGCCGGAGAAGAAGAGGCTGGATAAGCCGTCTTCCCTCTCGACCAGGGAGGAATACCACTCGCTCTCCAGGGAGAACGGCCCGGTCACCCAGGCCCCCTCGAGAACGAAAAGGTTGGCCCGCTCGATCGCGATATCGCCGGTATCGACCAGGTAGGGAGCGAGGTGGTTCTCCGGTTGGGCCCGGAGCCGGTAGTCGTCCTTCGATGAACGAAAGCTATAGCTGGTCCCCAGGTGGAGCATCTCCCGCCCGCCGTCCCGGTACCAGGGGAGCCCGGTCAGCCGGGCGTTGAGGTTGTAGTTATCCTCGGTCCGTATCCCCTTGCCGTCGACGAACTGGAAGACCTGGGCCGCCCAGGAGACGCGGCGGTCGAAAAGCGGAGCCCCCGCCGCCAGCCCGACCTGTTTCCCGGCCCCGAAGATGATCGTGTTGGCGTATTCCATAAACAGGGTGTAGTTGCTGCTCGGCCCCGGGTCGTTGCCGAAGGCACGGGCAGCCTTCCCGACGATCACCGTCCCCAGGACCGGCACCCCCGCCGCCCCCAAGTAGGCGTCACCGACTGTCTCGTCGGAGAAGGTATAGTCAATCTTGTAGATGAAGTCCCGGTAGATCCGGCCCTTTAAGTAAATCCGGGGGTGCCGGATCTCCCAACCGCTTTTAAAGGTGTCGTTACCCGGGATGGCGGCCGCCGCCGTCTCGATCCCCCGATCGCTTTGGAAGAAAGCCCCATCGATGTGAATTCTTCCCCCGATCCGGATATCGAAAGCTCCGTCCTTGCTCTTGGCGTGGAGCCCGTTATCCCAGTACTCCCCGAAAATCGGTTCGCCGACGGGGGTTTCCTCCTTCTCGGCCGGATATGAACCCAAAGGACCCGCCCGGCTTTTCAACTCGGCCAGTTCGGATTTCAGTTGATCGAACTCCTCCCGGGTGACAGCCTCTTCTCCGACGGCCGGAGCGGCGGTCGCCGACAGGAACAAGATGACGGCAAGACAGATCTTCATCGCGATTCTCCTCTTTCCGGTTTAAATCGAGTTTCTCCCCTCTCCCGACCAGCCGGGAAAACCCAATATTAGCGCGGAACCGGCCCGGGGGCCAGCTTTTATCCGGTTCCCCGGCTTTACATTTACCCTCCACGGTGTTATACATAAATTGGATTGCCATCTTCTAACCCAAAGGGGAGAAAATGAAAATCATCTCTGTTACACTGGTCCTTATATTTTTTGCAGTCGCCCCGTTGGCGGCGAAGACGGTCAATATCGAGTATATCCTCGACGCTTCCGGCAGTATGCTGGAGAAGGTCGAAGACGAGGTGAAGATCGACATCGCCAAGAGTACCCTCTCCGAACTGGTCGACCGGCTGCCCAGCGGCTCCACCGAGATCGAACTGAATGTCGGCTTGCGGGTTTACGGCCATCGGACGATCGCCGGGGAGACGGCCGAAGCCCGTTGCCGGGACACCGCCCTGGAGATCCCGGTGAAAGGCGTCGAAAGAGAGGCGATCAAGAGCCGGGTCGCCGCCATCAACGCCCGGGGCTGGACCCCGATCGCCTACTCGCTCCAGCAGGCGAAAGACGATTTTCCCGCGGGTCCGGACAACGATAACGTCATCATCCTGATCAGCGACGGGAAGGAGACCTGCGGGGGCGACCCCTGCGCCGTCGCCCGGGAACTTCACGAATCCGGGATCGCGGTGAAGATTCACGTGGTCGGCTTTGACATCCAGCCCGACGAACGGGCCCAGCTGGAGTGCATCGCCCGGGCCACCGGGGGCAAGTATTTCGACGCCGCCTCCGACCGACGAACTCAACCGCGCCCTGACCGAGGTCCAGGAACAGGCCCTGAAGAAGGAATCCTCCTCGGTCCGGATCAAGCTCGGCGGGGTGGGAAAACTCAGTTTCCAGCCCGAGAACTGGCTCGCCGGCCCCCCTTACCGCTTCCGGCTGGAATCGGCAGCGGACGGGAAGACGGTGGCCGCAGGCGGCGGAAATCTGGACGAACTGACCCTCCCCCCCGGGACCTACCGCCTGGTCTGGGACCAGACCGAACACGGCCACGGCGACACGATTCTTTCGGAAAATATTGTCATCAAACCTGGAGAGACCACTGTCTTCAAGCTCGATACCGGGATCAACCTCGTCCCCGCGGCCTGGATCAAGAAGGCCCCCCGACACTGGTACCTGAAAGACCCCGCCGGGGAGACCGTCCTCACGGTTTGGGGGAACTGGGACCCCGCCCTGTCCCCCGCCGGGATCTACGAACTCTGGTACCGGCAGGATGAACACGGCACCAACGACGTCCGCCTGGCCGAGCAGTTGGTGATCGAGCCGGGGAAGGTGACCGAATTCGAGGTCAATACCGGCTTTACCCTCATCCCCTCCCCCGGGGCCAAGGCCCCCTACGCCTGGGTCCTGAAGCCGAAGGACCCCGGCCGGGGAGAGATCGCAACCCGCTATTTCTATGGCCCGGTCCCCTGCCCTCCGGGGAATTACAGCTTCAGCCTCCGCCAGACCGAGCACGGGCACTCCCTGACCGAGCTGATCCCCGAATTCACGATCGACCCCGGCCAGCTGGTCGAACTCGAACTGTAGAATTCCGGGGACACATTACTTAATCTCGACCCCTTCATCGATCGAGACAAGTAGTATCCCCCCGGGACTATTCAGGCCGGGGGTTAATCGTCAGTCGCGGCCTTCCGGAGGGCGTTTTCGACGGCTTTCTTCAGGTGGTTGCCGCTGGTGGTAGCCCCGGATACACCATCGACCTCGGTCGATTGTTCCTCTACCATCTTCACCAGCAGCGGCCGGACCATCTCGGCGTATTTCTCTCCCCCTCCCCCGTGCCGGGTCATCCGGATCTCGGTCATCCTCCCCCCGGTAACGGTCACCGCCACCGCCACGAAAGAATGTTCCCCCTCGTAAATCCCGTCCTTCAGCGCCGCCTCCCCTCTTAACGTCCCGGGGAGTAAGAATAAACCGAGAAGAAACAAACCTGTAACCGATCGGCTAATACACTTGCTCCTGATCATAATCTCCTCCTTCCCATTCGGGAAACTAACCTTATCAGTCATATTATCAGTGAATCCGGCCAACAGCCGGACCGCCGAATCTACGGCCGGATGTTTACTACTCTATCGCCAATGGGCAGGCACCCAGCGGCCGTTCGGGGCCCTTTGTCCGGGAACCCAGGTCGATCCCGTACGGGGCTTCCGGGGCCGCGGTTACTCAACCGGCGGGGCGGCGGTATCCATCCCTGCGCCATTCCGGCTCCAGCGGTTGAGTTCCACCGCTTCCGGGCCGGGAAGCATCTGGATAATATCCCCGTTCCCGTCTACCTGGAGCAACCGCGCGGTCCAGCTGGTATACTCCGCCGGTATCCCCTCGATCTTCTCCAGCACGATCCCTCCCGGGTTGAGTCTGACAACCCCGAGGTCGACCCCGGGACCTTCCGGCCGGAACTGTTCGACCTGGAGGAAGAGGCTGCCTTCCCGATCCCGCCCGAGGATGGCGATCGAGGCCAGGCGTTCCACGGGGACGGGGATGAGATCGACCGCCTCGCCCCCCGGGCCGACCATCTCCACCTCCGCCGCCTCGGCGGAGACTTTCCTCACCCGGCAGAAAAGGCGGGAGTCAATCCTCGCCCCCGGGAGAGGACCGCTGATCTTCACTTCCCCGTCGGAATCCGGGGTGGGCGGGGCCAATTCATAATCCCGCCCGTCCCGGGTCCGCAGGAGCAGGGTCTCGCCGACGGTCTCCAGGGACTGGGTCCGGCCGAGCAGGCCCGGAGAGATCGCCAGATCTTCCCCGCGGCTCCCCGAAGACCGGTAATGAACGATCCTCCCCCCTTCCTCGTCCAGGATATAGATATCGCCGGAGTCAGCGACGGCGATATCCGTTGGGAGCCCGATCCCGGCCAGGGTCCGGATTAATTCACCGTCCGGCCCGAAGATTGAAACCTTCCGGTTCACGGTATCGCAGACGTATATCTTGCCGTCCCGGTCGACGGCGAAGGAGCGCGGTCCCTGCCGTTCCGTCCCCGGGACGTTTATCCTCCCTATCTCCCCCGGCCCGGCGCCGTAACCCAACCGGGCGACCGTCTTCCGGGTGTAGCCGTCAGCCGACTCCCCCTCCAGGACCGCCACCGCCCGGAGAACCGCGCCGCCCCCCGGGCTTCTCCGGAAGACAAAACCGTGGCCGGGGAGGAGTTTCCGCAGGGCCTCCTCAACCGGAAGATCCCGGATATCGACGGTGACCCGTTTCTCCAGCGGCCGGTAAACGAAGAGTTCAAATCCGGCCCGGCGGGCCAGGTCCCGCAGGATCTCCTCCAAGGCGGCATCCTCGGCCCGGATCGTCACCCGGCCCTCTTCCAGGGAGAGAGAATATGGCCCCGACGCCTTTTCCTCCGCTCCCTCGGATGAAAACGAAAAAATCAGAACCGCGAAGACCGGGAAGAATTTAATTATTTTCATTATTCGGACGCGGGGGGGGAAAACCGATGGCTCAAGGAAGAGGGACTTATCTGGTAACCGGCCGGTCGGCAGCGGAACCGAAGTAGGTCCGGGTGATCCCCCGAATCGCCCAGAGGCCGGAAGCGGGGCGGTAGATCCCGATCGCGTCGGATCCGGTTCCCCCGTAGTCGGCCGGAACCGGAAGATCGGCGGAGCCGCCGAAGTAGGCGCGGGTATGGCCCCGGAGCGCCCAGAGTCCGGTCGAGGGGCGGAAAATACCGGTCGTCCAGGTGGCGTCGCCGTTGTAATCCCCGGGTACGGCCCGGTCGGACGAAGTTCCGAAATAGACCCGGGAGACTCCCCGGAGAGCCCAGAGCCCGGAACCGGGCCGGAAGACGGCCGGCAGGATCCGCCCGTCTCCCTTATAGCTTCCGGGGAGCGGCTGATCGCCGGAAGCCCCGAAATACAACCGGGTATAGCCCCGGATCGCCCAGAGTCCGGCCGACGGACGGAAGATCCCGATATCACAGCTGCCGTCGCCGCTGTAATCGCCGGGAACGGCGGTATCACCCCCGCCCCCGAAGTAAGCCCGGGTCACCCCCCGGACCGCCCAGAGGCCGGAGAGGCCACGGAAGATGGCGATCTCGGCGGTGCCGTCGCCGTCATAATCACCAGAAACCGGGATATCGCCCCCGCCGCCGAAGTAAACCCGGGTCACCCCCCGCACCGCCCACAAGCCCGTGGAGGACCGGAAGACGGCGATCTCGTCCCGGCCGTCGCCGTTATAGTCGCCGGAAGCGAGAACGGACGCCGTCCCCTCCGAACCGGCGCGGGGGTCGGGGGCGGACTGAACGAAATCGGAGCTGTTGTCGTCGGTGTCGACCCCGTCAACCTTTCTCTTCCAAGCCTGCCCGCCGGCCAGCGTTCCCAGCCGGGTCCCCTCGAAGATCGCCGAGGTCTTCCAGCCGACCGCGTCGACCACCCGGCCCGAACCGTCGAGGAGCCTGGCGAAACTGTTGGCGCCGTTATCGGTGATATTGATCAAAGCTTTCGCGTCGGGGACCACCCCGGCCACCGGGCTGATATCGGAGATCAGAAAATAGCTTCGGGGGAGGATGGTATCGGCGGAAGAAAAAACATAATCTCCCGAGTAAACATCCAGCGTCCAGCCGGCCAGGCTGACCGAGAAGCCGCCGGGGTTGTAGAGTTCGACGAACTCGCCCGGCGACCCGAAGGGGCAGACCTGGTTGATAACCACGCCGGCCCCCTCCGGGAGCGGACCCTCGTCGGCAAGAAAGGGGCCGTCGAAGATCGTGTTGGTGTTCGGCCCCTCGGCGGCGAAGGCATACCAGGAACCGCCGCCCCCGACGGTGATATTGAGGCTGCCCTGGTCATAGGGGTTGTAGGATGAACCTTCCCCGACCACCCGGACGTTATCCGCCGTCCCGGCTTCCGGATCGCCCCGCTCCAGAGTATAGATAACGCGGACCGGGGGGTAAGGATTCCAGTAGGGGTTTCCGTCCCAGGTCAGGCCATTGAGGCGGTTGAGGGCGTACTGTGAGGGATGGCCGTAGCCGTTGTTGTTGCCGCAGGAGATGACCGCGTATTCAGGTTCAAGGGCGGCGACAAACTGATTGCCGGTCGAACCTCCGCTCCCGTGGTGAGAGACGTGGAGAACGTCGATATTGTAACCGGCATCGGCCAGGACTTCGCCCAGGGGAGTCTCCAGGTCGGAATGGTAGGCGCTCGGGCCGGTCAGATCTCCCAGGGTGAGATAGTCAAAACCGCCGTAGCGGATCAGGAGGCCGATCGAGCGGGCATTGGCATCGTCGGCCGGGTCGACATAGCCGCCGCCGAGCTGGTGTCCGTCGACCGAGACGAAGAGGGCGGTGCAGCCGCCGCCGAGATCGAGTTCGTCGCCGACCGAGGGAGTGGTCCGGATCCCGTCGAAAGCTTCGTCGTAGGAAGGCCCGCCGGAATCGTCGAGATCGTAAACCGCCGCGGGGTAATACTGCCCCGAGTTGTAGGCGGCGATATCCTTCAAGCCCCCGCTGTGGTCGCCGTCCCAATGGGTGGTCACGTAGTAGTCGATCCCTCCCTCGGGGCGGATCCGATCGAGGAGGGCGAGAACCGAGTTGGCCCCGAAGTTCCCGGCCGCCCCCCCGTCGATCAGGAGGATGGTCCCGTCCGGGGAGATGACCAGGGTGGAGTCACCCTGGCGGAAGAAGCCGTAATCGGAGGCGTCGAGACCGACCTGGACACAGTAGATCTCCAGGTTGGGAGGCGGGGTGGGAGTAACCGGGGGCGGGACCGCCGGGGTCCGGGTGGGAGGGGGCGAGGGAGCCCCGCTGAGGCTGAAGGTAAAATCGTCCAGGTAGGCGTCGTTCCCGTTGTTCGCCGTCTCCCGGCACTCGATCAGCAGGCTGGCATAGGCGGCGGTGGCCGGGGCGAGGTTGGCGGGAAAGTCGACCTTCTCCCAGGTATTGAACGCGGAAAGGCTCCAGCCGGTCGTCCCCGGGGAAGTTGAGATCGGGTAATGGTTGACGTCCAGCCAGCGAATCCGGAGGCGGAAGAGTGTCGAGCCGGGCTCGCCCCCGGAACCAACGAGGTAAAAGTGCCCGGAGAGATCGTATCTCCGCCCGGGGATAACCGTGACCGGGGAGGAGACTATCTCCCTCCCGGAGTAGCTGGAGGTGTGGTTGCTCAGTCGGCAGGAGTATGCTCCGCTTCTTCTGATCGCGGAGGAACGAATGATCGCGGAAGCGGTGCCCACCCGGGTCCAGAAGACCAGCTCCGAGTTCTCCTCAAACCCCGGGTTGCGCAGGGATCCGCTGACCGGGGGCGGGGTGACTACCGCCGTGGGGACGGGGCTGGGCGACGGGGTGGCGGTTGGGGTAACGGTGGCTCCGTAGCCGGTGGGGCTCCACTCCGAGTCGGAGGAAGCGTAAATCCAATCCCCTCCGTCGGGGCCGCGATAATAAGGATAGTCGGATTGATATGTGCTCCCGGGAGGTAACGGCAGAGTTGCGCTATCCCTGATAGTTCCTTCCGCGTCGTGAAGGCTGATGACATAAGTACCGTCATTGTTCAAGGCTTTCCAGGATCCGGAATGAGCGCTCCGGAACCCGGCGATGTTCGGCCCCCCCTGCTCGGCGTAGGTATCGACCCGGACCAGCAGGATGTGACCGCCGGCCGGGACATTCCGGGTTGCCTCGGTGGCGTCGATTGACACCGATACCGAGTTGTCTTTCTTTATCATCCAGTCTGAAATATCGACCGAACCGGGTCCCAGATTATAAATCTCGATATACTCGTTGTGAGTATCGTCGGTCCATCCAGCTCCATCGACAGTCCAGTAGTCGGTCTTCGGGTTGGGCATAATCTCGTTGAGGACTGCCAACGCAGGAACGGGAGTGGGAACCGGCGTCGGGGTAATGAAGGGTAAGGAATAGCCCTTTGGGGACCCCTCCGAAGGATGGGAGGCGCAAACCCAGTCTCCACCGTCTGGGTTACGGTAATAGGGAAGGTCGTCCCCGTATCCCGAGGCTGGAGTGGGAAGGGTGACACTGTCGATCTCGGCGTCGGCCGCGTCGTGGAGGCTGATGATATACCCCCCGGTGTTGTTGAGGGAGAAACTACCGGTAAAACTGCTCCGATACCCGTCTATATTGGGGCCAGTCTGGTTAGCGAAACTGTCGTCTATTACCAGAAGGATAAAACTATCGGGTAGGAAATTTTCGGTGGCAGGACTGCAGTCAATGGTGGCGGCATAGTACCCGTTCCACTTCAATTGCCAGCCACAGATATCCACCGATGACTCCCCGGCGTTGTAAATTTCGATATATTGATTCCTTCCATCGGCGTTCGAACCTCCGCCGTGGGGCGTCCAGTAGTCGGTGGCGGGGTTGGGCATAATCTCGTTGAGGACCACGTCGGTCCCGGGGGGCGCGGCGGCGGGCGGGGTGGGGACGGAGGCCGGGGTCCGGGTCGGGGCGGGCGGCGGGGTGGCGGTAGCGGGCGGTTTCGGGGTCGGGGTCTTGGGCGGGACCGGGGTAGAAGTCCCCCCCGGCGGGGTCGGGGGCGGGGTGACGGTCAGGTCCCGCCTCCGGATCGGCCGGTAGGAGGAGAGCGAACTCCAGTACCAGGTCCGGAACCGGGCGGTGGTCGGGGTCTGCTCCATCGCTTCCATCTGGCCCCCGGCCGGGGAGCGGTTGAAGAGGACGATATGGTTGTAATCGTCGTTGAGGGCGTCCCCCCGGATCAGCCCGGCCGTGGCGCCGGTGCCGGCCGCGCCCAGGCTGTCGACGTAGCCGCCGGAGTTGGAGGCGTCGTGCTCGAAGGTCCAGGTGGTGTAGCGGGAAGGGAGCCGCCAGCAGATGCTGGCGAAACCGGAGCAGTCGTTGCCGAAACCCCTCTGGTTGAGGACCAGGTAGTCGGCGGAGTTGGAATAGGCCGCGCACCAGCCGGTATGAGCGCCGCTGGTTAAATAATACCAGTCGAAGCTGCTCCCCTCGGGCTTGATGCCATTGTAATACTCAGAAGGTGTTTGGATCGTACCCGTGGTCCCCGAGGTAAGATTGGTAACCACCGAATGAGTAGTGCCGGGTCCCGACCGCATATTCAGACTGGAGGCGGCTACCCGAACCGCGACCCCGGGGTTAAATTCGGCGTTGCCGACCAGGGCACTGAACTCGGCCAGATTCTCCTGGGGGTTGTTCTGGGAGTAGGCCAGGCCGGTGTAGGTAATGTAGGAGTTATAGACGGTATATCCGACCGAGGAACGGTAATTGTGGATCCCCCGGTTCGGCGACCAGGAGAGGCCGATCATCTCCTCCGCCCGTTCGACGATCTGCCCCCGGCTGAGCGGCCCCCAGGTCTCGCCCGACCAGGCTCGGGCTTCAGGCAGAAAGAGGGCGGAGAAAACCAAAGAGAGAGCCAGGCAGAAAATCCAACGGAATTGTCGGTTCCGGTAAAGGTTCATCATCTCCTCATCCCCGGGCGATCGGGGCCGGTCGCTTTTGGCCCTCGCAAGCCGGGAAAATAGAATATCTCGTCCGGGCTCCAAATGCCAGAAAAAGATTTACAGCGGGAAAAAAACAGGCCGCCGCCCGGACCGGATGGTCCGGGCGGCGGCCCGGTTAAGCCCGAAGCAAGGACGGCTCTCTCTACTTCCCACCCCCTGATTTCTGCATCTTCTGCATCGCGGCCTGGACTTCGGCGTTCTCCCCATACTCCCGCATAACTTTCATCATAGCGCCCATAAACTCGGGCACCATCTTCTCCATCCGCTCCATCTCGGCCTTCAGTTCCTCCGGCGGGTTGGCCTGGTCGGCCAGCTCGGGATATTTCGCGGCCATCGCGGCCATCTTCTCCTGCCCGGCGGAACCGACCGCTTCCATCTTCTCCATCGCGGCGATTATCCCCGAGGCATTGTCGGGCTTATTCGCCGCGGCGATAAAACTCTCCATAACATCCATCTGGTCGTTGAGAGCTTCCTTGACCTCGCCGTACTTCCCTCCCCCGCCGCAGGCGGCCAGCAGCAGGATAACCGCCAGCGGGGCGAACATTCTCATCTTCCGCATCATCTCCTCCTTTTCGGATTACCAACCCGGGAGGGAGGTTCCCGCGCAATCACGCCGATTGTTCACTTCTTCCCCGGCGATCGCCGCATCCCGGTCGGATTTTCTCCGGTTTATAGATTTCCCCAGGCCGCTTATCGGCCCGGGGTGCTAACAAAAACAAAAATTTACAATTCTCTACCAGTTCTGTCAATCCGGGAATTTTGCCGGTTTCCCCTTGGAAATGCCGTCTTTCCCGGAGAGAGAGATCTTGACCGGGACCGCGGCCGAGATGTCGCGGGCCGCCGGGAAAACCCCGCGGGCGAGGAGTTCCCAACCGACCGCGTGGCCGAGTTTCATTACCTCCGGAGGAACCTTGATTTTGAAAGGCAAGGTCACTTCTCCCCGCCCGGGGATCCGGAGGTCGCGGGCGAGAATCGACCCGGCCGCCGAGACCGTCCCGCTGTTCTCCCGGACTTCGTAGCGGGCGGAGTGAGCCGGCTCCAGACCGGCCTGGCGCCCCTCGCGGCCGCGAAGAAAATATATCGGGCCGGGACAAATTAGTATACCTTTTCCTCCATCTTTGAGTACTTCCCGACCGGGTGGTCGTTGCCCGGTTAATCAGCTGATCCGAAACCAGATGTTTCTTTCGATTCCCCAAATTAGGATAGCCGGTTGTTTCGCCCTGGCCGCGGCGATGGCGGGGGGCGGTGGCTGCCGGAAGGGGGAACTTTCTTCCGGAAGACTCTCTCCCGGGACGGTTATCGACCGGACGGGGATGGCCGAGCTCTACCGGAAGACGGCTGGAGCGATCGCCTCGGCTCCCATCCAGGCCCCCGGACAGGGATCGGCAGGGGCCGCAGGCGGGGCCCGGGTTAAATTCCTCCGGTCGGGCCTCCACGAATTGATCATTGCGCTCCCCCAATCCGACCGGAACCAGGTCCCGGTAACCTACGCCCTGGCCGTCAACCCGGAAAGCGCCGCCGGCGAGTTCCGCCTCCGGACCAGAGGAGACGGGAACGTCGTCGCCGGGCTGCGGCTGGAGGGGGAGCGGGACCAGGAGATCGAGATCCGCTGGGCGGCGGTGGTCCTGGTTGCTTCCCGGCCCGCCGGTGCGGATTCGAGCGATCCCGGAGAATACCTCCGGGCCACTGCCTGCGTTCAGAGCGGGGACAAAAAGATCCGAAGTCTGGCCCGGCAATTGAACCCGGAAAACGGGGATCCAACCGCCTACGCCGCCGCCATCCAGCGGTTCATCACCGGGATGAGACAGGTCAAGCCCCCCATCTCCCTGGACGCGGCCGGGATCCTCGAGAGCGGGTCGAACTGGATCTGCACGGCCAACGCCAACCTGGCGGCGGCCCTCCTCCGGGCCGGGGGCGTACCCGCCCGGTCGATGGCGGTTATACCGGCCACCGGCCAGAGGATGGAGATGCACCGGATCGTGGAATATTTTTCCCGGGGACGGTGGCAGGCCTTCGACCCCTCGTCGCTGCTCCCGGGGATCCCGGTCGATCCCGCCCGCTACCTGGTAATGAGCCGGACCACGATCGCCGACGAGGAGGCGGCGATGAAACCCCGGATGGGCGTATCCCGGGGCGTCCCTTACGGCCAGGAACTGGAATTTCTCGACGGCGGGCTGGCCTTTGCCGGCCGTGACTTCTTCTGGACAACGGCCAAACCGCAGGCCAGGTTCGAGGTCGGCGAAGAAGCCTTCTCCTGGGCGGAAGCGGCGTGGAGCGAATTTCTCCGGACCGGGAGGTTGGCCCCGGACCAGATCCGGGCCGCGGCGGCGGACGACGCGGGAAGCTTCTCGGCCGCGCTGAGCAATATTGTTGAGGAGTGAAGCCGGAATAAATTTGCGGCGGACGGGATTTCGGGGTAGAATTATATCTATCGTGAATGAGCCCAGCGTAATCGGAAAATCCTATACCCGGAAAGACGGGGCGGAGAAGGTTCACGGGCGGATCCGTTACACCGACGATCTCCAGTTGGCCGGGACGCTCCACGCCGCCCTCCTGACCAGCCCCCACGCGCACGCCGAGATCGTTTCCATCGATACCTCCCCCGCCGCCTCGGCCCCGGGGGTGAGAGGGGTGGCCACAGGAGATGACTTCCCCTACCTGCTCGGGATCTACCTCGGCGACAAGCCGCCCCTGGCCCGGGGGAGGGTCCGGCAATTCGGAGAGCCGGTGGCGGCGGTGATCGCCGACACCCCCGAACAGGCCGAAGCCGCCCTCTCCCTGATCCGGGTCGAGTACCGGCCCCTCCCGGCGGTCCTGAGCGTCCGGGAAGCGCTGGCCCCCGGCGCCCCCCTGATCCACGAGGAGATGGATAAATACGCCCGGATCCCGGCCATCCTCCCGGAACCGGGGAGCAACGTCGCCAACCGGACCAGGATCCTTAAAGGCGATCCGGAGGGGGCGATGGCCGCGGCCGCGGTCACGGTCGAGCAGGAGTTCTCCTTCCCCCCCGGCGACCACGTGGCAATGGAACCCCGCGCCGCCCGGGCCGAGATCCGCCCCAACGGGACGGTGGTGATCCGTTCCTCCACCCAGGCCCCCTTCGTGGTCCGCGCCCTGATGAGCCGGTTCTTCGACCTCCCCCCGGGGAAGATCGAAATCGTCGCCCCGCCGGTCGGGGGCGGGTTCGGAGGGAAGGCCGGGATCCAGCTGGAAGGGCTGGCCTACCTCCTCTCCCGGAAGGTCGGGGGGCGGCCGGTGCGACTGGTCAACAGCCGGGAGCAGGATATCGTCTCCTCCCCCGGTCATATCGGGATGGAGGCGAAGGTCAAGATCGGCGCCGACCGTGACGGCCGGCTGACAGCGATGGACCTGCTCTACCTCTTCGACAGCGGCTCCTCGGCCGATTACGCGGTCAACGTCAGCCGGGCGGGGGCGATCGCCTGCACCGGACCCTACCGGGTGGATAACGTCCGGGCGGAATCGCTCTGCGTCTACACCAACCACCCCTTCGCCACCGCATACCGGGGCTTCGGCCACGAGGTCATCTTCGCGATCGAGCGGGCGCTGGACCGGCTGGCGGATCAACTGGAGATCGACCCGGTGGAGCTGCGGATCATCAACGCCATCCGCCCCGGCGACACCTCCCCCACCCGGAGCCGGATGGACCCTAATACCGGCGACCTCCCCGGCTGCCTGGGCCAGGCGGCGGAGATGATCGGCTGGGAGAAGGGGTCCCGCGAGGAGATCGGACCCGGACGGGTCCGGGGCCGGGGGATCAGCAGTTTCTGGAAGGCCCCGGCGATGCCCCCCAACGCCGACGCCGGTGTGATCCTGACCTTCAACGAGGACGGGTCGATCAACCTGAACAGCGGGATCCTGGAGATCGGGAACGGGACCTATACCGGCCTGGCCCAGATCGTCGCCGAGCGCTTCCGGGACGACCCCGACCGCGTCCACGTCAACTTCGAGGTCCGGACCGTCCACTCCCCCCACGACTGGGCGACGGCGGCCAGCCGCTCCCTGTTTATGGCCGGGCGGGCGGCGCTGGCCGCCGCCGACGACGCCATCGCCCGGATCAAAAAGATCGCCGCCGCCCCCCTGCGCTGCCCGGAAGAAGATCTGGATGTGGCCGGGGGGAGGGTCTTTCTCAGGGACGACCCCGAGCGGGGACTCGACCTGGCCGAAGTTGTCCTCGGCTACCAGTACCCCGACGGCCAAAGCATCGGGGGGCAGGTGATCGGCCGGGGAAGCTATATCTCCCGGGGGCTGACCGGGCTCGACCCGGAGACCGGGGAAGGCCACCCGGCCCTGGAATGGACCCTGGGGGCGGAAGCGGTCGAGGTTGAGGTGGATTTGAACGATGGGACCTTCGAGGTGATCCGGGCGGTCTGCGCGATGGACGTCGGGCGGGTGATCAACCCTCGGCTGGCCCGGGGGAACGTGGTCGGAGCGATGGAGATGGCCCTCGGCTTCTCCACCACCGAGGGCTTCGTCTTCGACGACCGGGGCCGCCCCCTCAACTACCTCCTGAGGGACTTCAAGATCCCCCGCTACGGCGAACACCCCCGTTACGGGGTGGAGTTCCTGAACACCCCGCAGAAAGACGGGCCCTACGGGGCCCGGGGACTGGGAGAACAGGGGATTCTGGGCATTCCCGGGGCGCTGGCCAACGCGGTCAGCCGGGCGATCGGACGCCCGATCGATTCGCTTCCGATCACCCCGGAGAAGATCTGGCAAGCGATCCGGGGAGGCGGGCAATGATCGCTCACAACCTGGTTTATCATCGCCCGGAGACGATCGGGGAAGCGCTGGGCGCTTTCGCCGGCGCCGAAGCCGAGGGGTTGAAGCCTTACTACCTGGCCGGGGGGACCGAGATCACCACCTTCTCCCGGAGGGGGCTGATTACGCCGGGGGCGCTGATCGACCTGAAAACCATCCCCGAGTGCCGGGTCCTGACCCGCCGGGAGGGGTCGGCGGTCTTCGGGGCCGGACTGACTTTAAACGAAGTCGGGGAGTGCCCTTTCTTCCCCCTCTTGAGCGAAGCCGCCGGAATCGTCGATCACACGGTGAGGAACCGGCTGACCCTGGGGGGTAACATCGCCGGAATGCTCCCCTACCGGGAGACGGTCCTCCCCTTCCTCCTGACGGATACCGCGGCCCGGCTGGCCGGGCCGGGGGGAGAGAGAGAAGTTCCGCTGGCCGATATCTTCTCCCGCCGGCTGAAACTTAAGCCGGGGGAGTTCCTGGTCCAGCTCCGGGTCCCGGAAGCCGAGGCCGGCCTCCCCTGGTTCCGGCGCCGAAGAGTGAAACAATCGCGCCTCGATTATCCCCTCCTCACCATCTGCGCCCTGGCAGCGCGAGACGGAATCCGGCTGGCCCTCAGCGGCGTCTTCGACTCCCCGGTCCGGAGCCCCGAGGTGGAAGCGGTCCTCAACGACCGGTCCCTGGAGCCGGCCCGGCGGGCGGAGACGGCGGCGGCCGCTTTCGGACTCCGAGCCAGGGACGACCAGCGGGGTTCGGCTCAGTACCGGGAGATGCTCTTGCTCCGCGGGCTCGAAGAAACGATCCGGGAACTGGGAGGCGAAGGATGATCACCTATCGCGGACAGGCGGCCATCCGGCTGACGGTAAACGGGGAGGTCCGGGAGGTGGTGGTCCGGCCGGCCGACACCCTCCTCCACGTCCTCCGCGACCGCTTCGGCCTGACCGGGGCCAAGGCCGGCTGCGAGAACGGGGACTGCGGGGCCTGCACCGTCCTCCTCGACGGGAAACCGGTCAAGTCCTGTATGGTCCTGGCCGTGGAGGCGGAAGGCAGCGGGATCACCACCATCGAAGGGCTGAGAGATACCCCCGTCCAGCGAGGTTTTCTCGAGCAGGCCGGTTTCCAGTGCGGGTTCTGCACTTCCGGCTTCATCGTCAACGCCCACGCTCTGCTCCAGACCCACCCCCGGCCGGACCGGGAGACGATCCGGGACTGGCTGGAGAGCAACCTCTGCCGCTGCACCGGTTACGAGGGGATCGAAAAAGCGATCGCCGCCGCCGCCGGCCCGCGGGAATAAGCGGATTTAGCGCTTGCCCGCCGGGTGGGGTAGGTATATATTCACGATGCCTCCGGGTTGCCGGGGGAGAAATTCAGTGTTCAGGGAAAGTTATCCCGATCCTGATTCAGAGGGTCGGGATTTTTTTATCGGGAATTATCCGTACTATGAGCAATCAGAAACGCCGCCAGGACGTCAGGAACGTCGCCATCATCGCCCACGTCGATCACGGGAAGACCACCCTGGTCGACGCCCTCCTCAAACAGACCGGGGCCTACGAATTCAAGGCCGGCGAGACCGCGATAATGGACTCCAACCCCCTGGAGAAGGAACGGGGGATCACGATCTTCTCCAAGATCGCGTCATTCGTCTATAAGGGGATCCAGTTCAATATCGTCGATACCCCCGGCCACGCCGACTTCGGCAGCGAGGTCGAGCGGATCCTGGAGATGGTGGACGGGGTCCTGCTGTTGGTCGACGCCTTCGAGGGGCCGATGCCCCAGACCAAGTTTGTCCTGAAAAAATCCCTGGAACTTCACTTAAAACCGATCCTGGTGATCAATAAGATCGACCGGGCCAGTTCACAGCCCCACAATACCGCGGACGCCTCCTTCGATCTCTTCTGCGAACTAAACGCCACCGACGAACAGCTGGATTTTCCCATCGTTTACGCCTCGGGCAAGGACGGCTGGACGACCCTTGACCTCGAGGAGCCGGGGCGGGATATGAGACCCCTCCTCGACACCATCCTCCGGCGCGTCCTGCCCCCGCTGGCCGACCCGGAAAAGCCCTTCCAGATGCTGGTCACCCTGCTGGACTACGATCCCTACGTCGGCCAGATCTCGATCGGCCGGATCTTTCACGGGGAGATCGCCAAAGGCGATCCGGTCTCCCTGGTAAAAAATGACGGCAGCGTCAAGACCGGACGGGTGACCAGGATCCTGAAGTACCAGGGACTGGTCCGGGTGGAGGTGGACTCCGCCCGGGCCGGGGATATCGTCTCCCTGGCGGGGGTTGACGACGTCAAGGTCGGCAATACCCT
>JAVCCZ010000060.1 GCA_030765265.1 Candidatus Erginobacter occultus | reverse complement strand
TGCATCTTCGCCATCGAGGAGTTTATGCGCTACCGGGGAAAGGAGCTGCGGGAGAGCACGGTGGTGATCCAGGGCTACGGCAACGCCGGGTCCTTCGCCCACAAGATCGCCCAGGCCGAGGGGGCGAAGGTGATCGCGGTCTCCGACAGCAAGTCGGGGATCGTCAACCCCGACGGCCTCGATTACGCGGCGGTCTCCGCCTTCAAGGAGAAGACCGGCTCGGTGAAGAACTTCCCCGGGGCGAAGAACATCACCAACCGCAAGCTCCTGGAGCTGGAATGCGACGTCCTGATCCCGGCGGCGCTGGGCAACCAGATCACGGGCGAAAACGCCCCCCGGATCAAGGCCGGCCTGATCGCCGAGGCCGCCAACGGCCCGACCACCGAGGAGGCGGGGCTGATCCTCTTGAAGCGGAAGATCCCGGTCATCCCCGACATCGTCGCCAACGCCGGCGGGGTGGTGGTGAGCTGCTTCGAGTGGGCCCAGAACCTGATGGGCTACTTCTGGACCGAGGAAGAGGTGAGCTGCCGGCTCCACGACATTATGGTCCTGGCCTGCCGGCAAATCTGGGAACTTTCCCGGAAGAAGAAGGTCGACCTCCGCCTGGCCGCCTACATCGTGGCGGTGAGCCGGGTCGCCGAAGCCGCCCGCCTCCGCGGCATCTACCCCTGAGCCTCACCATAAATTTTTGAACCGCAGAGAACGCAAAGAAAAAAATAAATTTGAATCCGATAATATCAGGCCGGCTCGATACTCAAAGTAACGCCGAAGTTTGATTCCTCTCGGATACAGAATCAAAAAACTCTTTGCGCCCTTTGCGTTCTCTGCGGTTCATTATTTTTCGGCTCAATCCGGATTTCCCAAAAGAATTGGTTCATTATGTGCCGCCCCCTGCGGGGGCTCTTGATTGATCTTCGTAATCTTTTTTCCACGGGCTAACGCCCGTGGCTATTAAGAAGTTTCGCCCCCTGCGGGGGCTACTTATCCTGATTCCATACAGATATTACTTTGCCTAATAGAAGCCCGCGCAGCGGGCGATACACTATTAGCCACGGGCGTTAGCCCGTGGAACCGGAGAAGCAAAAATATCTCAGAGCCCCCGCAGGGGGCGGCACAATTCCAGGTCGGATGGTGATAGATGTCCCGTATCAGGAGTGTGAATGATTACCTTGAGCAAATTTCTGTTTATTTCTGAACTTTCAAAGCCGCCTCTAACGCCCTACCAGCATTGATTAAGGCAACCAATAGGCTTTAGGAAATCCGGATATAGCCTATTTTTCTTTTCTTGGCGTCTTGGCGGTGAATTATAGCGGGGGGCCCGATCCCGATGAAGGCGACCCCGTTCAGGGCCACCACCGTCCCCACCCCCCCAGAGAAGTCCCCGGCAGACACTATCCGTCAGCCAATCCCGCCCGGCGGTCAGTGGCGGCATCGGGCTCCCCGGCATCAGAGGAATGGGCGGAACCGTCCCGATGGCGGCGGAGGAGTCGGGTGACCCAGAGCAGGCCGAGTGCCCCGGCGGCGAGGTCGGTCAGGAGGCGGCCGGTAAAGATCCCCCCCAACCCGAAGAATCGACTCCCCAGGGCGCAGAGCGGGATCAGCAGCGCCCCGACCCGGATGAGGTTGAGGACGGTGGCCAGGAGGGGGCGGTGCAGCCCGGTGAGGATGAAGCCGCAGTATCGGTGGATCTCCATCATCCCGTAGCCGAAGGAAACAATCCGGACGTAGAGGACGAAGACGGCCGCCACCCCGGGCTCCCGGGTGAAGACGGAGGCCAGAAACGGGGCGGCCAGGAAGAAGACCAGAGCGACAAAGAGACCGTAGACAAAGGCGAAGAGGGCGGAGTAGTTTTTGGCCTGCCGGATCCGGTCGAGCCGCCGGCCGCCGAAGTTCTGGCTGACGAAGGGGATCAGCGAGATCCCCAGGGCCATCGGGATGACGAAGGCGAAGTTTTCCACGCGGATGGCGGCGCCGACCGCGGCCACGGCCCGATTCCCATAGCTGCTGGCCAGGAAGACCATCACGGCAGCGGAGAAGGGCATCAGCATCATACTGACCGCCCCCGGGATGGCAAAGCCGAGAATTTGCCGGCAGGAACGGGGGAAGAGCGAGAGCTCCGGGCGGTTAAGCCGCAAGAGCCGGTGCCGGACCGTCAGTAAATAGATCAGCCAGGCGGTAACGCCGGCCTGGGCGATGACGGTGGCCAGGGCAGCCCCCCAGATGCCGAGGGCGGGGAAACCCAGCCAGCCGAAGATCAGGATCGGGTCGAGGAGGCAGTTGGCCAGCGAGCCGGTGACCATCATCGTGCTGGCGGATTTCGATTCGCCGAGCGAGATCAAAATTCCCCCGCCCATCATCGGCAGGGCCATAAAGACGGCGCCTGCGTACCAGGTCCACATATAACTCCTGACCAGGGGGAGGACCAGGTCATCCGCTCCCAGAATCTTAAAGAGCGGGGTAACGGTGAAAAAACCGGCGAGGGCCATACCGACGGAGAAGATGACGATCAGGATCACCCCGTGGGTGACCACCCGGGAGGCGTCGGCCCGGTCGGTTCTCCCCAGGGCGTGCGAGGTCAGGGTGGTGACCCCGGTCCCGAGCCCCCCGGCCAGGAAGCGCAAGAGCATCGCCACCGGAAAGACGTAACCCATCGCGGCCAGGGGGATGGTGCCCAGACGGGAGACGAACCAGGTGTCAGCCAGGTTGTAGGAGTTCATCGCGATGGTCCCGGCCAGCATCGGGAAAGCCATCTGGAAGAGGGCACGACGGACGCTGTTTTCAAGCAGCTTGGGCATCGGGCGGGTATCTCCTCCGGGGGCGGGCCGGGGGTTTCCTACTTTTCCCGGCCGGGGGCGGCCGGCGGGGGGATCTCTCCCGGTTCGGGGAGGAGGCTGCGCCCGCGATGGGTGGGGATGAAGAGCCCCGGACCGGGACGTTCGGCAAAACGGGCCTCGATTGACCCGGGCTCGGGGTCCCCGACCCCGTTCGCGGGGGAAGCGCCCAGGGCGGCGGCGAAGCGGTCGACGGCGGAATTGAAAGATTCGGAATCGTCGTGGTCGAAGGGGATGGCCTCGCTCTCGATCCAGTTGTCGATCGCGTCCTTCATTGTGACAGCCGGGGTGGTCGGCGCCGGCTCGCCTCCCAAGGCTCCGGCCGCGCGCGGAACCGGGACGGCCAGGACAACCAGGCCGAGGAAAATCAAATATCCCTTCATAGATTTACCAAGCTGCGCGCCCAGGTTCGATTTTTCCCGGCCGGCGCGCGGGGGCCGCGAAAGAAAGTACTCCCCGGACGGCCCGGTGTCAACCGCCGGCCGGGACCGCCGCCGGGAATTCCGGGGGGTAGAAGAGGCGGTGGAACCAGAGGGCGGAGAAGATCCCGAGCATCGCGCCGAAGAGGACGTCGGAGGGGTAATGGGCGGTCACTATCACCCGGCTCAGTCCGACCAGGAGGGCGAGAAAGAGAAAGACGATCCGCCCCCGGGGGAGGAGGAGGGAGAGAGCGGTCAGTGACGAGAAGGCGAGGATGGTATGGCTGGAAGGGGTGGAGGTCAGTTCCCAGCGGGTGGCGAAGAAGGTCAGCCCGTAGCGGCCCGAGGCGAAGAGGAGCTCCGGCCGGTAACGGCCGAGCAGAAACTTGAGGGCCTGTCCGGCCAGGGAGGCGACGAAGGCCGAGGTCCAGATATAGAAGAGGGCGACCGGCCAACGCCGTTCTTTGCCGCCGGGGAGGAAGTGGCCGCCGACCGCGGCCAGCAGGGCGAGGGCGAGGAGGACCGGGGCGACCGCGGTGTCGCCCGGGAAGGAGATGACTTCGGCCAGGGTCTGTACCCAGGTGCCGGCAAAGAGGTCGCGGGCCAGGCGGACCGCCGGGCGGTCCGCCAGCCAATAGAGGAGGAGGTAGAGCGGCGCCGCGGCCGCGACGGCGAGCAGGGTAGCCCGGGAAAGTTTCTTCATTTCGGACCGGGGCCGGTCCCCTGAATATGGCTCCGCCGGCGGCGGAAAAAGTACAAGCCTGCCAGGGCGCCGATGACCAGCATCGCCCAGGTCTCCGGTTCCGGGATCACCCCCGGACCTCCCGCCAGCGGCTGGTAGATCTCGCCCGCCTGGTACCGCTGGGCGAGGAAACCGTATTTCTCCCGCAGGTCCTCCGGGAGGGCGATGAAGGCCGTCTCGGAGCTGATGAAGCTGAACTCCCGGGAGAGCCGCGCCGACTCCGCCCGCAGCCGGGCCGCTTCTTCCGCGTCCGCCGATGACGGCTCTCTTCCCCGGACCGGGTTCTCCAGGAGCGCGATCCGCAGGTTGAGCCGGCTGACCCGGTTCATCGCGGTGAAGGTACCCACCCACCGGTTGCCCTCCCCGGCGATTTCCAGGCCGGCGGTGAAGTCGACCCGGAGAATCTCAACCTTCTTTTCTTCCCCTCCAAATATTTCCCCGAACTCGGCGCTGGACAGCGTCAGCTCCCCGCTCAACTTTCCGGGGCGGTCGAACCGGCCGGAGACCCAGAAACCGATCGTCTCCCCGGGAACGGCCGGGGCTTTACTCCCCGGTTGCGGGCCGGGGAAGACCGACACCTCCGCCAGCCCCGGACCGCCGCTCAACCGCAACGCAACCAGGGCGGGATCCGGGTCCGGGAGCTCCGTGAGAAACGGCTTCAGGCTCTCCCTCCTGGTGATCCCCAGCCACAACTCGTCGAATGATCCATCCGTCAAAATCAATCTCCCGCCGGCGGGCGGGGCTTCCTCCCCCTGCCAACCTCCGGAGAGAGAATAAAGACGGATATTCTTCCCCGTCCAATCGTCCGGGAGTTGACCATCCCGGACCACCAGGAAGAAACGGACGGAGGGATGGGCGGCGATTACCGCTCTGAGCCCGGGGAATTCCAGCGGCGAGGAAGAGTCGAGAAAGAGATAAACCGGATCGCAGTTATCCTCGGCGAGAGACCGGGACAGGTGGGCGATTACATCTTCCGGGGTATCCGGGATACTCTCGGCGGGCCAGTTCTCCAGGCGGTTAAACTCATCAGCCAAAAAAACGCCCAGGCGCAGCCGGCGTTCGGTCATTACCCCCCGCAGATCCCCGAAGAGCGGCTGGTCCCGGGGGGCGATCAACCAGGACCCCTGGAGGAAGTTTCGCCGGTCCCGGGACAGCAGGGTCAGAAACCCCCCCAGTTCTTCCGTCAAAGCCTCGAAGAGTCCCGCCTCGGCCGGAGCCGTCGACTCGTGCCAGACCCCGAGATAGAAGGGGGGCTTCTCTTCCCCCCCCTCGGGGAACTCGAGCAGGCTCTCCTCCGGCCGGGCCAGGACCCGGGTGAGGAAATAGTTCTCACCCGCATCGCTGAAGGTCTTCGTCTTGACGGCGGGGAACCTGTCGATCTTAAGCCGGTAGGAGATCTCAGGATCTTGGTCCGGGGCTTTATCGATCACTTCCCGCAGGAGCAGCCGGCGGTCGTCTATCCGCCAGGCCGGCTGGAAACCTTCCGGGAATTCCAGATCGATGACCGGCAGGTCATCCTCGATATAGACGGAGACGTCGGTAACCCGGCTCTCCAACCCCGGGTGCCGGGGATCGTCCGGACGGGTCAGGGCGGCCAGGGGCAGGGAGAGCCGGTACCGGCCGTTTTTCATCGGGAGGCGGCGCTGCCAGACCAGCTCGACCTGCTTGTCCTCCCCGGGGAAGATCGGGAAGACCCGCATCTCGAACGTATCCCGATTGGCCCGGACCAGCCCCGGGTCCCGGTACTCGACCAGGGCGGGGACTTCGTCCCCGGTAACCTCCCGGTAGGCTTCTTCCGCCCGGGGGCGGTCGGCGATCGCCCCCGGGTACCTCGTCCCCCGGTCCCAGATGGTGAACCCGGTGACGGCGGTGTCCGGCTCCAGGGGAAGGGAAAACGCAAACCCCTGGTTGGTATCGCTATGGTTGCGGTAAACCTGGATCAGCCGCGTAAAGGCGATCCCGTCCCGGATCATCACGTCCAGACGGGTCAGGGGGATGGACAGGTCGCCGCCCGCCGGCGGGGATGACTCGAGCCCCTGGGAAAGAACCGTAAGGATCTTCCGGGAAAAAGGGATTTCCGGCTCGGGAAACGCCGCCCGGAGCGGGGGCGGAGAAAGTACGATAAGGATCAGGGCCGAGGCCAGGACCCACCGGATTCGCGGCGTTCCCAACCCGAACCGCCGTCGCGGAGGGACAAAGTCGGTTCTGGGACCGAGATAATTATTTATCATCTCCTCTCCTCCACTATTCCCGGGGAAACATTTCGGCTATTGTTAATCTCTCCGCGGCCCGGGCGACGCCGCGGTGAAGATAGCCGGTCAGCCGGGCCCGCCCTCCAGCTTGCTCTTCAGGTAGGGGACGCCTTCCCGGAAGCGTTCGAGCTCGATGTTGAAGCCGTCGACCACGGCCAGGGCCGGGGTCTTCTTCCCGCCCCTGACCAGGTTGACCAGGCGGCCCTTGATATGGAGCCGCAACCCCTCGCGGAACTCGCCCCGGACCGCCCCGTCGTAAACGATCATCCGGATGTCGTCGGCCTTTTGCCCGTCGATATAGACGTTCTCCAGGTCGATCACCACCGGGACGTAGAGGGAGTGGCGGTTGTCGGCCACCGTCCCGTAGACCTCGACCCCCTCCCTGACCAGCTCGACCCCGCAATCGCGGACCGGGGCGTCGAGGAGGTCGTGGTAGACGTAGAAGGTGCAGACCTCCTCTTTATCGACGTAGATTTTCAGCGGCCAGAACTTGCCGTACTCCACCACCTGGAATTCCGGACGGCTGTAGATGATCCCCCAGAGCTTGTGGACGACCGCCAGGTTCTCCTCCGGGGTCCCGAAGAAGACCAGGTCGATGTCCGCCCCCTTCCGGCCCAGGGCCGAGGAGCCGGTGATCCCCAGCCGATCCAGGGGGACCTCGAAGAGCTCGCTCGTCATCCGGACCACCTCGTCGACCCGGGGGTAATGGGCCATCACGTATTTCAGCGCCTCCCGG
>JAVCCZ010000141.1 GCA_030765265.1 Candidatus Erginobacter occultus | reverse complement strand
TGCTCCGGTTCTGACGTACTAATGAGAGCCTCAAATAGGTTGCACGTCATTGCGAGGAGCGAAGCGACGAGGCAATCGCAACTTAATGCTTTGGAAGAGATTGCTTCTCCGTCAGGCGACCTGCCGGATCGACTGAGTTTCGCTGGCAATGTCTGAGTTTGGGAATGCAATCTATATCGTGCCCTCGTTGTTAATAACAGGGGAAACTCGGGAATTCTGGTTCAAGCCGGCACAACGGCCGGATTAACGTAAACAGGTTGGCGCCGGCGCGCGCGAACTTGCAAAGGAGGGAAAAATGGAAGGTTATTGTGTCAAGTGCAAGGCGAAGAGAGAGATCAAGGACGGCAAGGAAGTTGTGATGAAGAACGGCCGGAAAGCCATCAAGGGCACCTGCCCGTCCTGCGGCACCGGGATGTTTAGAATCCTGGGCAAAGCTTAAACCTTTTCTTCCACGGGCGCCGGGGACGGGGAGAGATTTATCCCCACCCCGGCGCCGGGTTTTATCGGTTGATCGGTCGGCGGGGAACTCCGCCGGGGATTGATCAACGCGAATTACAACAAGCAGGATAGATTTCTATCCTGCTTGTTCCCTATGCTCGGGAGGTTTTGTTGTTATGGCTATAGAATTGGCGGCAGTCTGGATCAATCCGTACACGCTGGAAAAATCGCGGACCGGCGGGGTGATCGCCCGGCTTCTCTCCCTCTCCACCGGGAAGCTGGTGGCGGCGCGGATGTTCGCCCCCAGCCGGGAACTGGTCGACGAATACAGCGAGTTGATCGTCCCCCGGGGATCCCGGGAGTCGAGGCTGGTCCGCGAGCAGATCTGCCGTTACCTGAAGACCCACTGGGTCCCCACCCCCGGCGTCTGTGACCGGCCCCGGGTGATGATGCTCCTCTTCCAGGGCAACAATATTATCCGCAACCTCCGCCAGCACGTGGTCGGGTCGATCTGGAAGGGTTCGGTCTCCGGGGAGACGGTCCGGGATACTTACGGCGACTACGTCAAAAACGCCCAGGGGGAGATCACCTACTTCGAGCCGGCGGTAATGATCATCCCCGATTCCGCCGCCGCCGAACCCACCCTGAAGCTCTGGGCCCGCTACTCCGACCGGGACGGGGGGCTGCTCTCCACCTCCTGCCGCTACCCCGGCGGGGTCAAGCCCGAGACCACCCTGGTCCTGATGAAGCCGGAGAATTTTCGGGGCCAGTCCAGCCTGGCCGGCAACGTGATGGATATTATCTCCCGGACGGGTTTGCGGATTATCGGGGCCAAGCTGATCCGGATGTCGGTCGAGCAGGCCGAGGAGTTCTACGGTCCGGTGGCTGAAGCCCTCCCGGAGAGGATGAAGGGGAGGGTGGCCGAGACCCTGAAGTACTGCCTGCGGACCTCGTTCGACTTTTCGATCCCCGAAGAGGTCTACGCCAGGATGGCCGACCAGCTCAAGGCTTTGAAAGCCCGCCAGGAATTCAACCAGATCATCCGGACGATGACCGGCCTCGACCCCGAGAAGACCAAAGGGGTTAAGGCCCGCCGTGGCCCCGGGAAAGAGAAATGCCTGGCCCTGATCTACCAGGGCGACCGGGCGGTTACCAGGATCCGGGAGGTGCTGGGGGCGACCGACCCGACCAAGGCCGGCTGGGCGACCATCCGCCGGATTTACGGCCACAGCATCAGCCAGAACGTCGCCCACGCCTCCGACTCCCCCGCCAACGTCAAACGGGAGATGAAGATAATCCGGATGGAAGAAAATTCCCTGAAAAAAATCATCAAGGAGTTTTACCGAAAATGAAAGTATCAGCGCGATTAGCCGGGATCAGCCCTTCCCTGACCCTCGAGGTCACCAGCAAAGCCAAGGCTCTGAAGAAAGCGGGGGTCGATATCGTCAGCTTCGCCGCCGGTGAACCCGACTTCGACACCCCGCTCCATATCCGGAACGCCGCCAAGGCGGCGATCGATTCCGGGAAGACCCGCTACACCCCGGCCAAGGGGATGGCGGAGCTGATCGAGGCGGTCCGGGAGAAGTTCAGGCGGGACAACGGCCTGGAATATTCCCCCGCTTCGATCGTCATTTCCTGCGGGGCCAAGCATTCCCTCTTCAACGCCTTCCAGGCGATCTGTTCCCCGGGGGACGAGGTGATCATCCCCGCCCCCTACTGGGTCACCTATCCGGAGCAGGTCCGCCTGGCCGGGGCCGAGCCGGTCTACCTCGAGACCGAGGAGAGCCGGGGCTACGGGATCGACCGGGAGAAGCTCGAATCCCTGGTCACCGAGCGGACCCGGGCGATCCTGGTCTCCAGCCCCTGCAACCCGACCGGGGCCGCCTATGGCCGTGACGACCTGGAGTTCATCGCCGAGCTGGCCTGCCGGCGCGACCTCTCCCTGATCAGCGACGAGATCTATGAGAAGCTGGTCTTTGACGGTTTCGAGGCGATCAGCCCCGCCTCCCTGGGCGAGGAGGTCAAGGAACGGACGATCGTGGTCAACGGGGTCTCCAAGACCTACGCGATGACCGGCTGGCGGATCGGCTACCTGGCCGCGCCGGAGAACGCGGCCAAGGCGATCTCCAGTTTCCAGTCCCACTCCACCTCCAACCCGGCCACCCCCTCGCAGTACGCCGCGCTCGCCGCCTTAACCGGCGACCAGGGGTGCGTTGAGGAGATGCGGCGGGCCTTCCAGGAGCGGCGGGACCTGATGGTCGAGCGGTTGAACCGGATCGCCGGGATCACCTGTACCGTCCCCCGGGGGACCTTCTACGTCTTCCCCAACATCGCGGGGCTGGGCAAACCCTCGCTGGAGCTGGCCTCGGAACTGCTCGACCAGGCCCGGATCGCCGTCGTCCCTGGGGCCGCCTTCGGCGCCGACACCAACATCCGGATGTCCTTCGCCGACTCGGCCGAAAACCTCAACCAAGGTCTCGACCGCCTGGAAGAATACGTCAAAACCCTCTGAAGACCGGCCGGATTTTTGATGTGGCACGTCTTCGAGGCTCTCCGAAAACTCGGATTTGTCATCGCGAGAAGCGGAGCGACGAAGCGATCTCAATTTTCGAATACAATGTTTTGTCTGGCAATATTTTGATGGCCTTCCAACGGAGTGCCACATCATATGTGGAATAACACTGAATGACGCCCGACTCGAAAACATCACTAACCCTGGCCGAAAAGATAATCCGCGACCACCTCGTCTCCGGCGAGATGAATCCGGGCTCGGAGATCGCGATCCGGGTCGACCAGACCCTGACCCAGGACGCCACCGGAACCCTGGCCTACCTGGAGTTCGAGGCCCTGGGAATCCCCCGGGTCAAGACCGAACTCTCGGTCAGCTACGTCGATCACAACACCCTCCAGACCGGCTTCGAAAACGCCGACGATCACCTCTTCCTCCAGACCTTCGCCGCCAGATACGGGATTTACTTCTCCCGCCCGGGCAACGGGATCTGCCACCAGGTCCACCTGGAACGGTTCGGGAAACCCGGCGCCGTGCTGCTGGGCTCCGACAGCCACACCCCGACCGGGGGCGGCCTGGGGATGCTGGCGATCGGGGTCGGCGGACTGGAGATCGCCGCCGCCCTCTCCGGCCGCCCCTTCAACCTGGTGATGCCGGAGATTTTCCTCGTCCGCCTGGAAAACCGCCTCCCCCCCTGGGTCTCGGCCAAGGACGTGATTTTAAAGGTCCTGGCCGAAATCGGGGTCAAGGGCGGGGTGGGCAAGATCCTCGAGTACGGCGGGGCGGGGGTGGAGACCCTGACCGTCCCCGAGCGGGCGACCATCACCAATATGGGGGCGGAGACCGGGGCCACCACCTCGGTCTTTCCCTCCGACGAGCTGACCAAAGACTTCCTTTCCCGGCAGGAGAGGGCGGGTGACTGGCGGGAACTGTCCGCCGACCCCGGCGCGAGATATTCCGGCGAACTGGTCATCGACCTCGCCGCCCTCGAGCCCCTGGCCGCTTGCCCCCACTCCCCCGACGCGGTCCGGACGGTCAAGGAACTGGCCGGGACGCCCGTCGGCCAGGTCTGCATCGGCTCCTGCACCAACTCCTCGCTCGCCGACCTGATGACCGCCGCCGCGATCCTGAAAGGGAAGACCGTCCACCCCGGAGTCAGCCTGGTCATCTCCCCCGGTTCCCGCCAGGTGATGGAGATGATGGCCGCCAACGGCGCGCTGGCCGACCTGATCGCCTCCGGGGCCCGGATCCTCGAATCCGCCTGCGGACCCTGCATCGGGATGGGCCAGTCCCCCTCCTCGGGGGCGGTCAGCCTGCGGACCTACAACCGAAACTTTAGGGGCCGCTCGGGGACCGCCGACGCCGAAGTTTACCTGGTCTCGCCCCAGACCGCCGCCGCCTCCTCCCGGAAAGGTGAGATCTTCGACCCCCGGGAACTCGGCGATCCTCCGAAGATCAAGCTCCCGATCCGTTTCGCCGTCGACGATTCCCTGATCCTCCCCCCGTCCCCCGAACCGGAGACGGTCGAGGTAATCAAAGGGCCCAACATCACCGCCATCCCCACCGGGGAGCCCCTCCCGGGGGAGATGACCGCCGCGGTCTGGCTGGAGGTCGGGAACAATATCACCACCGACGATATTATGCCCGCCGGGTCGAAGATCCTCCCGCTCCGTTCCAACATCGCCAGGATCTCCCGGTACGTCTTCGCCGCCCTCGACCCCGGCTTCGTCGAGCGGACCGAGTACGAGCGGAGGCTCGCCCGCCGCGGGGTGATCGTCGCCGGGGAGAACTACGGCCAGGGTTCCTCGCGGGAACACGCGGCGCTGGCCCCCTATTACCTGGGGGTAAGGGCGGTGATCGCCCGCTCCTTCGCCCGGATCCACCGCTCCAACCTGATCAACTTCGGGATCCTCCCCCTGACCCCGGGGGAGGAGGAGATCTCCGGGAAATTGCGGGTCGGGGATGAATTGTGTTTTCCTTCGCTCCGCCGGGAGGTGGAGGAGGGGGGTCCGGTCACCATCCGCGATATGACCCGGGGCGGCGAACTCCGTCTCACCCTCGAACTCTCCCCTCGAGAGCGGGAGATCCTTCTCGCCGGCGGCCTCCTCCGTTCCCTCTCCGGTTAAAAATTCACCGCGGAGACGCGGCCGACGCGGAGAGATTGATTAGTTTGCTTCCCGGTCGGAGATATTTCATCCATTCCTGTCTGATCGGCAAGCCCGGTCAAGCAAGCCCCCGCCGGGGGCGGCATAATTCCGTCGGCCTTCAATTGATCTTGAAAAACCTTCGTTGGTAGCTTAAAGTTTGCCCAAGGATAATTCAAAATAAATTCAGGGTAACCCAATGCGCATCACTGTCGCTTATAATCTCCGTTCCGACGATTCCGAGTTCACCGCGGAACTGCTCGCCCCCGATGATATCTCGCGGATCGTCCGGGCGATTTCCGAACTTCAGCACACGGTAACCCCGGTCGAGGTCTCGGGCCCGCCCAACCACGTGGTCGAGCGGTTGCTGGCCAGCGAGCCCGACCTGGTCTTCAACCTGGCCGAGGGTACCATCGGGAGCGCTCGCGAGGCTTTCTACCCCGGGCTTTACGAACAGCTGAATCTCCCCTTCACCGGCGGCAACGCCTCGCTCCTTCATCTCAACCTGGATAAGTATCTGGCCAAGACGGTCCTGGCTTCGCGACGGGTCCGGGTGCCCAGCGGCGCCCTGATCACCCCCCAGGACCGGAGCCTCCCTGGCGACTTGCAGTACCCGGTGATTATCAAGCCCAATTCCGAGGGGTCGAGCAAGGGGATCAGCCAGGACTCGATAGCGGAAAACGCCGCCGAGGCGGAGCGGGTGATCGAGCGGCTGCTGGAACAGTATCCGGCCGGGCTGGTGGTGGAATCGTTCATCTCCGGGCGCGAACTCAGCGTCCCCTTCATCGAGAGCTATCCCGGTCGGCTGCTGGCGCTCGTCGAGCATACCTTCGAGCTATCCAAGATCGGCGCCCGGTATAACATATACGACTACGAGATGAAGCAGGGCGGCCCGGCCGCCGAGGCCGTCAGCGTGGTCTGCCCGGCGGTCCTGGCCCCGGCGGAGGAGAAGGCGGTCCTAACAATGGCCCGGCGGGTCTTCGAAGTAATGACCTGCCCCGATATGGGCCGGGTGGATATCCGCCTCCGGGATGACGGCCGGCCCTACTTCATCGAGCTCAATCCGCTGCCCAGCCTCCATCCGGACGCCTCGCTGATGCGGGCCGCCGCCGCCCGCGGCCTGACTTTCAAGGAGGTGCTCCGCCTGATTATCCGGTCGGCCGCCCGCCGCTACCGGCTGCCCCTGCGTGCGCCGAGGAAGAGCCGCCCCGAAATCGGAACCAGCCAGCCGCCCCGCCCGACCCCCCGGGAGCTGGGGATCCGGATCGGCCGCTTCCGCCCCGGGGTCTATAACGCGATCACCGATGTCACCGGGGTCCGGGTCGGGCACTGCACCCGGATAGCCGACGACGTCAAGATCTCCGGCCTGACCGAGACCTCCGCCGTCCGGACCGGGGTGACCGCTGTCCTCCCGGCCGGGAAGACTTACACCCGGCGGCTGATGGCCGGCGGCTTTATCCTCAACGGGGTGGGGGAGATGGCCGGGCTGACCCAGGTCCTGGCCCAGGGCTGGCTGGAAACCCCGATTCTTCTCACCAACTCCCATTCGGTCGGGCGCGTCCACGACGGCGTGATCGGGCATATGAGCCGGAAACATCCGCAACTGGGGATCGAGTCCGACGTGATTATGCCGGTGGTCGGAGAAGCCGACGACTCATTTCTCAACGATGTCCGGGTGGGGATCTGCACCGCTCAGGATACCCTGCGGGCGATCGAGGCCGCTACCGGCGGGCCGGTGCTCCAGGGTTCGGTTGGAGCCGGGTCCGGGATGACCACCTTTGATTTCGCCGGCGGCATCGGCACTTCCTCGCGGGTTCTCCGGCTCGCCCAGGCCGACTTCACTATAGGGGTGCTGGTGCTTTCGAATTTCGGGCGGATGTGCAACCTGACCATCGACGGACGGGTAGTCGGGCGCGATCTTGACCCCCTTTATCCTCCCGAACTTCGGCGCGAGCGGTCCGCGGGTTCGATCATCGTGGTTATCGCCACCGATGTCCCCCTGCTCAGCAGCCAGCTCAACAATATCGCCAAACGCTCGGCGCTCGGCCTGGGCCGGGTCGGTTCCTACGCCGCCTCGTCCAGCGGGGAAATCCTGATCGCTTTCAGTTCCGCCAACCGATCCCTGCGGCCCAGCCGTGACTCGGACCGGTTCACCCGGCTGAAATATATCGCCGACCCCCATATCGACACTCTCTACGAAGCGGTGATCGAGGCTACCGAGGAAGCGGTTTTAAACGCTGTCTTCTGCTCGGGCGGGATGACCGGCCGGCTGGGCCGGGAATCGCCCCCGCTCCCCCAGGACCGGGTGATGGAACTGATGGGGAAGAAAAAATCGTCCGGCCGGAAATCGGTGGAGGGGAAGCCGCTCCAATGAAAGTCATTGCCAAGTACAACGACAGTCTCCACAACCCCTACTGGAAGTTCCAGCTCGGACCGGATTCCTACGAGGTTAAGGATACCCCGCTCCGGGTCCAGGCGATCAAGCGCCGGCTCCAGTCCGACCCGGACTTTACCCTGGTCACCGCCGGGGTCTTCCCCGAGCGGCTCCTGACCCGGCTCCACCCTTACCACGACTATATCCGCGACACCGCGGCCTCCCTGAAAGAGGGGGAGGAGTTCCATCCCGATCTCTTCCCGGGCGAGGGGGCCAACCTTCCCCGGCGGGTCGATATCCCCCTCCAGGGCGGGATCTGGTGCACCGATGCCGTGACCCCGATTATGCCCCGGACCTATGAGGTCGCCCGGGCCTCGGCCGATACCGCCCTGACCGGCGCCGAGCTGATCGCCTCCGGCTCCGAGCGGGCGGTTTACGCCCTCTGCCGGCCCTCCGGCCATCACGCCGGCCCCCGGGTCTTCGGCGGCTACTGCTACTTCAACAACGTGGCCACGGCGGCGGAGTACCTCCTAAACAAGGGCCGGGTAGCCATCCTCGATATCGACTACCATCACGGCAACGGCACCCAGGAGTTCTTCATCCAGAAGAAAGCCGTCTTCACCGCCTCGATCCACGGCGACCCGGTGGTGGAGTACCCCTACTTCTGGGGTTACGCCGGGGAGACCGGGGTCGGCCAGGCCGCCGGCTCCAACCATAACGAACCGCTTCCCCTCGGCACCGGCGCCGCCGGCTACCTCGAGGCCCTCGACCGGGTGATCGCGGTCATCCGCCGTTTCGACCCGAAGTACCTGATTATCGCCGCCGGCTTCGATACCCACGCCGAAGATCCGATCGGCGGTTTCCGGCTGGCCGGCGGGGATTACCGGGAGATCGCCCTCCGCCTGGCCGCTCTCGGCCTCCCGACCCTGATCTGCCAGGAAGGCGGCTACAATCTGGAGTTCCTCGGCGATACGGTCCATACCTTCCTCCGCGGCTTTATCTCCCCCCGGCCCCGTCAATGAGATGAACCTCCCCGCACCGCCCTATCTCAAGACCGCCAGGCTGAAATTCTTCGAGCACGATCCCGGGCTGATCCGGCTCCGCCGGGCCGGGCGGATCATCCTCTGCGGGGCCGTCTCCCTCCTCCCCGCCCTGATCGTCTCCCTCCTGGCCGGGGTCGATCCCCCGTCCGGACCCGGGGCCGTCCCCGCGCCCGACCTCACCCTCGTCTTCCCGGCCCTGATCATCTCGGTCCTCCTCTCCGCCAACATCTCGGGTTCCAGCACCCGGGACCGGAAACTGGGGATGCTCCGCAACTTCCTCGGCGGGCTTTTGGTCTCCATCCCCGCCTCCCTGGTTGTCGAGGGTTCCCTCGCCTACGGGGCGGTCTTCGTCGCCGTCGCCTTCCTCGCCCTCTACCTGCGGAAGTACGGCCCCGCCTGGAAGGGGACCGGCCCGATCGCCCTCTTCGTCTTCGTCCTCGTCCCCCGCCTGGAGATCTCCCCGGTCCTCCTCCCCCGGTTCTGGGCCGCCCTCGGCGTCGCCTTCCTCGCCAGCTTCTACGTCAGCTTCCAGGTCCTCCCGGTCCGCCTGGTCCGCTCCCTCCTCGACTGCCTGGCCCGCTACATTGCCGCCGCCTCCTCCACGGTCGCGTTGATCCTCGCCCGTCTGCGGGGCCGGGCCGCCGGGGGCGAAATCCGGAAGGCCCGGCGGGAGATGGGCGACACCCTCGCCCTCTGGTATGAGATCGCCTCCGGGGTCCTCCCGGCGAAAGACCCTTCCTGGGCCCTCCTCGACGGAATTGCCGCCGGCCAGTTCCGGCTCGCCAACCTCTTGAGGATCGCCGACAGCTCGCTCTCCCGGCTGGCCGCCGGGGCCGGGGAGGAAACTATCCATCGGGCCCGGGTGGTGGCCGGGGAACTGGAATCGGTCCTGGAGACCGCCCGCCGGGGCCTGGTCCTGGAGGGGAAGATCGAGCTCGATCTCGACCGCTTCCGCCGGGAATTGGCCGGTTTCCAGGAGGAGTGGGAGGCTGGAACGGAACCAATCACCGCCCTCGATATTCAGATCGGGAAGTTCGCCGCCGCGATGGAGAGGATCGCCGTCGTGCTGGAATCGATCGCCGGCAAGGCCCGGCGGCTGGCCGGGAGGGAAGAATGAACGGGAAAGCGGTAGCGCCGAACATCCGGATGGGGATCCAGGCGGCCCTGGCCGTCGCCCTGGCCCTCCTGGTCAACCGTCTCCTCGGCCTGGAGCGTCCCTACTGGGGAGGTCTGATGGCCGTGGTCGTGATTGCCGGTTCCTGGGGGGAGAACCTGGGCAAGCTGAAACAGCTCCTGGTCGGGACGGTGGCCGCGGTCGGGGGGTCGGTGGCCTTTCTCTATTTCGCCGGCGACCGGCCCCTGCTGGTCTTCCCGGTCTGTCTGGTCTCGCTCTTTCTCTGGGCTTACTACTCCCCGACTTCCTACGCCGCGGCCTCCGCCTGGATGGGCGCCTTCGCCATCATCCTGGTCAGTTCCCTCTCCGGCCACCGCCACCAGATCGCCCTGCTCCGGGGTCTCCAGGTCCTGATCGGCGGTTCCCTGGGGATCCTGGTCTCCGCTTTCATCCTCCCCGTCGGGGTCAAGGACGACCTGGAGCGGCGGATCGTCGAACTTGAAAGTTTCCTCAGGGAAGCCGGCCGGAGGGCCTTCGCCTTCCTCGACGGGGAAGGGGAAGAAACCGCCGGCCGGGTCTCGACGGTCGAGATTTACCGCCGGCTGGCGAAAGTGATCGAGGTCGGCCGGACGGCGGCCAACCAATATATCATCTTCCCCAAACGTCGGCGGGAGATCGCCGAGAGGATCAACAGTCTCCGCCGGCTCGCCCTCTACGTCGGCGGCCTTACCGAGAGCCTGGCCGCCTGCCGGGAGCGGGAGCTCACCCCGGGGTTGGCGGAGTTCTTCCGCCAGGCCGCCGCCCTGGTCGACGGTTCCTTTGCCGTTTGCCTCGGGGAAATCGAGTCCGGACCCAGCGCCGAAGAGGCCCTCGGGGGGCTGCGCGGCCTTCTGACCGGGGAGATCAACGCCCGGCCCGGCGTCTTTCCCCGCCGCGACCTCGCCCCTTTCCTGATGTTCATCCACTACGTCCGCGGCCTGGCCGAGACCGCCGCCGGCGTCCCCCCCGGTCTTGCCGTCCACCCCGCCGGCCATACCGCCGGCCTCACCCCGCCCCCCGCTCTACCCGCATCTGCTCTTGATCGATCCCCCGGCGAATGATAATAAACTAAAGGGGGACGGAGCAGTCTCAGAAGAGAGGTCCCCCCGACTAAAGAGATGAAAGAATTCGCCGCGGCACTGAAAGAGTCCAGGGAGTTCTCCCTCTTTCTCTCCCTCTGGGAGTCGCCCCGGGATGGCACTCTCGCTCCCGCCCCCGGTTCCTCCCCGGGTTTTGTCGTCGCCCGGGCCGCCGCCCTCTCTCCCCGTCCCTACCTGGCGGTGGCCCCGTCCGAGCGGGAGGCCGAGCGGCTCAGCCGCGAGCTGGAGGGCTACGCCGGCCTCCCCCCGCTCCTCTTCCCCGCCTCCGCCGGCGGGGCCGACCCGCTGGCCGAGGCCGCCCGGCGGGGCATCCTCGCCCGCCTGGTCGCGGGGGAGGGGAGCCCCGCCCTGGTCGCCTCCCCGGCCGCCCTCGCCGCCGATCTCCCGCCGCCGAAACTCTTCCAGGCCTCTTTCCTCCGCCTCGCCCCGGGAGTCCAGCTCGACCCGGTCCGTCTGGCCAAGCGGCTGGTCGACCTCGGCTACGAGTATCAGGACCCGGTCCTCGAGCGGGGGAACTTCGCCCGCCGGGGGGGTATCCTCGATCTCTACCCGGTCGAGGGCGACTACCCGATCCGGGTCGAGTTCGACGGGGAGGCGATCGACTCCCTCCGCCGCTTCGACCCCCTGACCCAGCGTTCGCTCGGCCCCCTGGACTCCACTGGGATCCACCCCCTCTCCGGGGAAGGGACGGCCTCGCTCCTCGACTACCTCCCCGAGGGATGCCGGATCGTCTCCACCGGCCGCTTCGAGGCCGGGGAGGCGGGGTGGGGGGAGGGGAGGTTCCCCCGCCTCTGCTTCTTCCCCGACGCCTTCGAAGACCCCGCCGGCCCCGGCCGCTCCGCCCTCCGTCTCTCCCTGCGGACGCTGGAGCGTTTCAAGTACCGTTCCGACTCCGCCCTCTACCCGCTGCTCACCGCGGTCGGGGAACTGCTGGAAGACGGGTACCGGGTACTCCTCTACGCCCATAACCCCGGCGAGGCCGACCGGCTCCGGGAGATCCTTTCCGAGCAGGGGATCTCCTCCCACCACCGGCTGAAGGTGGCGATCGGGGAGACCGGGGAGGGGTTCGTCTGGGAGGAGCCCGCCCTGGCGGTGATCGGCGACAGCGAGATCTTCTCCCGCTACCGGATCCCCCGCCCCCGGCAGCGCTACCACGAGGCCTCCCCCGGCCTCCCCCGGGCCGACTTCAAGCCCGGGGACTACGTCGTCCACCTCGACCACGGGATCGGCCGCTTCCTCGGGGTCAAGGAGATCACCTCCGCCGCCGGCCGCAAACGCGAGATGCTGGTCATCCGCTACGCCGAGAACGCCCGCCTCTTCTGCGACCTCACCCAGTCCCACCTCCTCTCCCGCTACCTCGGCTCGGGGAAGGCCCGGCCCCAGCTCGACCGCCTCGGCGGCGGCCGCTGGCCCCGGGCCCGGGCCGCCGCCCGCCGGGCGGTCGACGACCTCGCCGCCGAGCTCCTCGACCTCCAGGCCCGGCGGGCCGCCGCCGGGGGGCGGCAATTCTCCCCCGACACCCTCTGGCAGAAGGAGTTCGAGGCCGCCTTCATCTACCCCGAGACCCCCGACCAGTCCCGGGCCCTGGCCGAGATCAAATCCGACCTCGAGGCCGCCAAACCGATGGACCGGCTCCTCTGCGGCGACGTCGGCTACGGGAAGACCGAGGTGGCGGTCCGGGCCGCCTTCAAGGCGGCGATGGAGGGGGCCCAGGCCGCCGTCCTCGTCCCCACCACCGTCCTCGCCCAGCAGCATACGCGGACCTTCCGGGAGCGGATGTCCGACTACCCGGTCCGGGTCGAGACCCTCTCCCGGCTGGTCCCGGCCCGGCGGCAGAAAGAGATTGTCGCCGATCTGAAAGAAGGGAAGGTCGATATCGTGATCGGGACCCACCGGCTCCTCCAGGGCGATATCGACTTCCGCGACCTCGGGTTGGTGATCATCGACGAGGAGCAGCGGTTCGGGGTCCGCCACAAGGAGAAGCTGAAGAAGATCCGGGAACAGGTCTACCTCCTCACCCTGACCGCCACCCCGATCCCCCGCACCCTCTACCTCTCCCTGACCGGTGCCCGGGACCTCTCCGCGATCACCACCCCGCCCCAGGACCGCCTGGCCGTGGAGACCCGGGTCGTCCCCTACAACCCGAAGGTGATCAGGAACGCCGTCGAGCGGGAGGTCGCCCGCGGCGGCCAGGTCTTCTACCTCCACAACCGGGTCAAGGACATCGAGCAGGTCAAGCGGAAGATCGAGACCTGGTTCCCCGCCCTCACCATCGCCGTCGGCCACGGCCGGATGGGGGAGACGGAGCTGGCCGAGGTGATGGACCTCTTCGCCGAGGGGGAGATCGACATCCTGGTCTGCACTACGATCATCGAGTCCGGCCTCGACATCCCCAACGCCAACACCATCATCGTCGAGAACGCCCACCGCTTCGGCCTCGCCGATCTCTACCAGCTCCGGGGGAGGGTGGGGCGGTTCAAGCATCTTGCCTACGCTTACTTCTTCTATCCCCAGGGGGCATTTCTCGAGGAGGCCGCCCGCAAGCGGCTCCTGGCGATCGAGGAGTTCTCCAGCCTCGGCGCCGGCTACGGCCTGGCGCTGCGCGACCTGGAGATCCGGGGGGCGGGGAATATCCTGGGCAAGGAACAGCACGGCCACATCGCCGCCGTCGGCTTCGAGCTCTACTGCCGCCTCCTCGAGGAGTCGGTCACCCGGCTCAAGGCGGGGGAGGGGGGAGGGGGGAAGGGGCCGGCCCCGAAGGCCGCGCTCGAGTTCGAGATCCCCGCCGCCCTCCCGGCCGATTACACCGGGACCGAGGTCCAGCGGGTCGAGCTCTACCGGCGCTGGGCCGCCCTTTCCACCGCCAAGGAGATCGAGGACTGGCTCGAGGAATTGCAAGACCGCTTCGGCCCGCCCCCGGAAGAGGCCGAGATCCTGGCCGAGCTCGCCCTCTTCAAGCTCACCGCCGCCGGGAAGGGCGTCACCGCCGTCCGGAGAGTGGAGGACAAGTATGTCCTGATGGGGGAGGACCGGATCCTCAAGGCCTGGCCCGGCCCGGAGCCCGACAGCCCCGAATCCCTCCGCCGCTTCCTGAACGAAGCCTCCCACAAGCTCAAAACCCTCTAATCTCTGTCATCGCGATCCGGTTTCCGCAGGAAGACGGAGACGCAATCACACCCGCTGCCCATCACCGAAGACCCCCGCCGGTTCACCCGGCGGGTGAATCAGTTCACAAGCTACCGTCCCCGTCCCACCGCCCAGACCCCCGCCGGTTCAAAGGGCTGAAACCGGTTCAATTCCATCTCCGAAAAGATAGCTCCGTCGGAATTTAAATCGGCGAAACCGGCCGTTGCAATTTCCGGC
>JAVCCZ010000095.1 GCA_030765265.1 Candidatus Erginobacter occultus | reverse complement strand
GGGGGGGGGGGGGGGGGGGGGAAAAGTTGTCTGTCCCGCCCGGTAGTCATTCCTCTTCCTAGCCCCCGACCTGTTTGGCCAGACAGGAACGACAGACTCCCCGCAGCTCCAAATGGTTGCTCAATACCTTCCCCCACTTCCCGGCCGCCGGGGGCTTGATCCGGTCGGCCGCCGGGCAGGGAAAGTCCTCGATCCCCCGGCAGACCACGCAGACCAGGTGGTGGTGCGGATCGGTATTGGACTCGAACCGGGTCCGGTCGTCGAGGATCTCGACCCGGGAGATCGCCCCGATCCGCTCGAACATCATCAGCGCCCGGTAGACCGTATCCAGGGAGACCGTGGGGAGAACCGGACGGACCCGGCGGTAAACCTCTTCCGCCGAGGGGTGATCCCCCGATTCGCGGACCGCCCGCAAGATCTCCAGCCGCTGCTGAGTGAGTTTCAGCCCGTGTTTCCGGAAGAGCTTCCGGATGAAATCCAGTTCGGCGGAGAAGCTGGTATCTTTTTGGGGGGCGGATTTGAGCATATTTTTTCCTGCTAGATAATATTACTTAAGAATATATCCTGATAGTACCGTTCCGGCAAGGTTTACCCGGAGAAATTTTCTAAAAGTCGGCCGCAATTTTCCCCGAGTGAATAATTGCCGGGAGCCGAAAACAGGGAGAACCCGGGGAAGAAACCGGAGACTTGAGGCTGGAGACCGGCCGGGCGGAAGCCCGGTGAAGAGCCGGAGCAACCTCCTACCGCGCGACCGGGATATCTCCCCTGGTTCCGAAGTAGACCCGGGTCAGTCCCCGGATTGCCCAGAGGCCGGAGGCGGGCCGAAAGATCGCGGTCCGGTCGAGAGCAGAACCGGCAAAATCCCCGATGACCGGGCTGTCGCCGGGCCGGCCGAAGTAGGCCCGGGTCGCCCCCCTCACCGCCCAGAGGCCGGTGGCGGGCCGGAAAATCGCGATTTCCGACCGGAAGGGGCTGGAGGTTTTCCCGAAACCGTACCAGCGGTAAACCCCCGGGACCGGGATGTCGGAAACGGCGCCGAAGTAAACCCGGGTCAACCCTCTCACCGCCCAGAGGCCGGTGGAGGACCGGAAGACCGCGATATCCTTCGCTCCGTCGCCGTCATAGTCGCCCGGGACGGGGAGATCGTCGGCCCGGCCGAAATAGATCCGGGTTACCCCCCGGATCGACCAGAGACCTGAAGCTTCGCCGAAGACCGCCGCGGTGGCGGACCCCGAGCCGTCATAGTCGCCGGGGACCGCGATATCGCCGGCACCTCCGAAGTAAAAACGAGTGGCGTCCTTGACCGCCCAGAGGCCGGCATCCGGTCGGAAGATCGCCACGTCGGCCCGGCCGGTACCAGAATAGTCGGCAGGGACGGGGATATCACCCGCCTCACCGAAGTAGGTCCTCCCCAGGCCGCTCACCGCCCAGAGCCCGGAGTCCGGCCGGAAGACCGCGATATCCGAGGTCCCGTTGCCGGAGTAATCGCCTAAGTCGATCACCAGGTACTCCGGGGTGGGATAGGCCGTCGGTGTTGGGGTGACGGAGGGAGTTGGAGGATAGGTTGGAGTGCCGCCGTTGGTCGGAGTCGGCGAGGGCGGTGGCGGAGTCGGGGTCACCGAAGGAGTCGTCGTCGCGGAAGGCGTAGGGGTCGTCGATGGTGATGGGCTGGGGGTCGCGCTGACGGCCGGGCTGGGGGTGGGGATGGGTGAAGTCAGGCTGTAACGGACGGCCAGGCCGTCGTAAACCGGACCCGGCGAGCCCGGGTTGCAGGAGTACTGGAGCCCGTTGGTCCCATCGTCGTTCTCGATGCCCAGGGTGGCCGAGGAGCCGTCGGCGTAACTCTGGTCACCTCTGCTCATCGTGTTGAACTGGACCTTGATCTCGTTCGACCCCTCGTAAAGGATGACCTGAAAGGTGAAGCAGGATCCGGAGTCGCCGATGTGGGGGACCTGGTCCCACTCGACGATGAACTCCCGGCCGGGGGCGGAACCCTGAGTTTCATAGTACACAGCCGAGGATGGATTATCGTCAAGGTCCAGGTCGTCCCAGAAGGTGAAGACGGCGTCGTTGGGGTTGTCCGCGTCGGGGATGCAGTTGTTGCTGAAGGCCGAGCCGACGGCGGAGTCGAAGGTGATGAAGCCGTTGGAGGAGACCACCGCCTCGGTGTAGGTGTTTCCGTAGAAGTCGAAGCTAAAGCCGATCGGGGCGGACTCGCTGGCGTCATCCATGCCGGTCAGGTCGGTCAGCTCGGTCCCCGCCCCGCCCTCGGGCGGGGCAATCTCGATCCAGGAGTAGGGCTCCTGGGGAGCGGGGAGGTTGCTGTCGTACCAGTAGTAGCCGAAGGCATCCGGGCCGCCGCTGTCGGCATAGAGCATTGGGATGAAGAAAAACAGGGAGAAAACGGCGAGGCAGAACAACCGGAGCGGGACTCTCATCTTAACCTCCATTGGCTATAGTTTGAGGATTGTTAAAAACTTTAACAAAATAGTCGCCGGGCGGCAACTATTTTGTTAAGTTTTTTAAGTTATTCTACCATAGACTACTTCGATATATTCTTAACGATCTGGAATACTTACTCGGGCTCCTCCCGGCGGAAGAAGGCGGCCACCCGAGGATCTTCCGGAGACAGGCTCCGGGCCCGCTCGAACCAACCTCGGGCCTCCTCCACCCTCCCCCGCCAATGCGAGAGAATCCCCAGGTTGATCAAGGCCTCCGGGTTTTCCGGGCGGGCTCCGGCCAGTTCGAGGAAGAGATCTTCCGCCCGTGCCTCCTCCCCCGTCCGCACATAGAGGACGCCGAGGGCGTTGGCGGCGTCGAAGTTGGCCGGGTCGAGGGCGAGGGCCGCCTCCAGTTCCCGGGCCGCCTCGGGGTAGAGCCCCATCCGGGCGAGGACAACGCCGAGGTTTCCCCGGGCCGCCGACGAACGGGGGTCGAGGGCGAGGGACCTCTCGAAAGCCTCCCGGGCGCCGGGCAGATCGCCGGCCAGCTTGCGGACCACCCCGAGGTTGCTCCAGAGGGCGGCCGCGGGGTGGAGCTCGAGGGCCCGGAGATAAACCTGCCCGGCCCGCTCGTACTTCCCCAGGCGCTTGAAGGTTTCGGCCAGGTCGATCATTATCTCGACCCGTCCGGGATGGAGCCGAAGGGCTTCCTCCAGTTCCGCCGCCGCCGCCCGATGGTCGCCGAGGGCGGAGAGGGCCTTGCCCCGGTTGTGGCGGACCGCCGCCGGCACCCGGCCGCCGGACACCGCCCGGTTGAGGATGGCCAGGGACTCCTCCGGCCGCCCGGCCGCCCTCAGGGCCGAGGCCAGGTTGACCAGGACCCGGGGACTGAAGCCGGAAAGCAAGTCGGCCCGCCGGAGGGATTCCAGGGCCTCGGAGTGCCTCCCCTCCCGACTCTGGTAAATACCGAGGTTGTTCCAGAGCAGCGGCGCTTCCGGGCTGGAACTCAGCGCGTCGGCAAAGAGCGCCCCCTCGTCCCGCCAGACGGCGTTACGACGGACCGTAATGACGGCGAGAATCAGGACAGCGGCAACGGCCAGGGCCGCCCGGAACCGGGGACCGCGCAAGAGGTAAGATACGAGGGCGACCCCGGCGGCGATCAGGGCGATCGAGGGGGCGTAGAGGAAGCGTTCGGCGGCCGGGAACCCCATATCGGCGGGGCCGCTGATCCTGACGATGTTGGCCAGGGGGAGGAGAGAGACCAGGGCGAGGGCCAGGATGAAGGTGAGCGGGCGGTCCCCCCGCTTCCAGGACCGGACCAGGATGAAGACAACCAGCGCCAGGATGACCGCCCCGGCGGCCGCCCGGGGGTCGCGGAGGGAGGAGGCCGGGGGGTTGGTGATATAGGCGGAGAGGTTGACTGGAAACAGGATCTTCCCAAAATACAGGAGGAGGGTGGACAAGGAGGAGAAGACCGTCTCGCCCGGGGTCAAGGCCGCCACCGCCCCGGCCTTCACCCCGGCCACGGCGAAACGCAGCGCCAGGTAGACGGCGGCGGCAAGGCCGTAGAGGATGACCAGCCTCCCCGCCCGGTGGCGAGCCCATTGGGGTTCGAAGGCCGCCAGGTAGGCCCCGGCCAGCAGGGGGAGGACCAGCGCGGACTCTTTGGCGAAGAGAGCGAGGAGGAAGAAGAGGAGCGAAAGGGCCAGGCCCCATCTCCGGGCCGGGGCGGAGGCCAGGGCGAGGAGGCTCGCGAGCATCAGCCCGGTGGCGATCAGGTCGGTCCGGCCGGAGATCCAGGCCACCGACTCGCAATGAACCGGATGGACGGCGAAGACCAGAGCCGAGACCAGGGCGACCCCGCCTCCTTGGGGAAAGACCCGGGAGAGAAAAAGAAAGACCAGGATCGAGACTCCGGCGTGGAGGAGGACGTTGGTCAGGTGGAAGCCGAAGGGTCGGGATCCCCAGAGGGCGAAATCGGCCATCAGGGAGAGACTGACCAGGGGCCGGTAGTAGCCGTACTTGATCTCCTCGTCGGCGTGCTCGAAGTAGTCGCGGAGGAAGAAGGAGGAGAAGTATTTCGGGTGCTGGAGCTTATAGTCCTGGAGGATCAGGGTCCGGTCGTCCCAGACGAAGTCCCCCGAGAGGCTGTTCAGGAAAGGCAGCACCGCCGCCAGGGCGACCAGGAGGATGAGATGCTTTTTCTTCAGGGAGGTCATCGCCGCGATTGACGGTCTCCGGCTGGGGTTCAGTTAAGGTACCCGAGAGAGCGCAGCTCCTTGATCTCCTTCTCCCCCAGGGGCTCGTCGGCCGGGGGGGCCTCGAAGAGGGGGTGCGCTTCCAGCCACCTCTCCAGCTCGCTCTCCAGGGAGCGGGCGCGGTCCGAATCCTTCTCAATGAGATTGTTCTTCTCGACCGGGTCCCCGGCCAGGTCGTAGAGCGCCCGCCGTTCCCCCCGGCCGCCCCTTTGGACGAACTTCCAGTCCCCCCGCCGGATCGACTCCTGCTGCCGGGCGGTCCGGGCCCGGCTGAGTTCGGCAAAGATCGCCCGTTGCTCTCCGGCCGCCCGGTCAAGGAGCGATCGGCCCGGGAGCCCGGGGGGCAAGGGTAACCCCGCCGCCTGACAGATGGTGGGGAAGATGTCCACGATCGAGACCGCCTCCTCGATCACCTGAGCCGACGCCTCCCCCGGCGGGGCGACGATCAGCGGTACCCGAACCTGCTCCTGAAAGAGTGAACTGCCGTGGCCGAGTTCGCCCCGTTCCAGGAACTCCTCCCCGTGGTCGGCTGTGACGATGATCAGCGTGTTGTCGAGGTCGGGGAGGGATTCCACCAGTTCCCGGATATGATCGTCGGTATAGTTGATCTCGCTGTCGTAGAGGTCGCGGAGGATTTGGGGAGCGGCGGGGTCGGCCCGGATCTCGTCGAGCATCCCCCGGATTTTCTTCATTGTCTTGTGGGAATAGCGACGGTAGGAAGCCTTCTCCGGGTTGTAGTCGTTGATCCAGGGTCGGCAGGGATAGTAGGGGTCGTGGGGGTCGAAGTAATGTATCCAGAGAAAGTAGGGCCGGGACTCCCGGATCTCCGGGAGCATCTCCGCGAAGGCCTTATTCGCCGCCGGAGCCCGGGAGAAGCCGAGGTCGGCGAAGCGGTGAAATCCGCGGTCAAAGCCGTTGGCCGCGGTCATATGAAGGTTGGTGGAGATCCCGTAAGTTGAATAACCATTTTCCGCCAGGTGGGCGGCGATCACGGGAAAATCCGCCACCAGCATCTGCTGCTCCATCACCTTACCCCGGGCGGCGTCCATCTGGCCGTAGATGACCCCGTGGCTCCGGGGATAGAGTCCGGTGAAGATCGAGGCCATCGAGGGCGGGGTCCAGGAGGAGGTAGCCGAGGCGTTGGAGAAGAGCGTTCCCCGGGCGGCCAGGGAGTCGAGGAAGGGAGAGGTCTTCCGGTGGTAGCCGTACCCGGAGAGGTGGCCGGCCCGGAGGGTATCGATGGTGATCAGGACGATGTTCCGGCCGGTGGGGACGGGCAGGACAGGAGCGGCCGGACGGCCGCAGCCGGCAGCGATCGCCGACGGCAGCCATATGATCAGGGCAGCCCGGGCCAAGATGCGGAGTTTCAATCCCGACTTCTTCAAATCCCAATCCTTCCTCGATTATTCTCTAACCGACGCCGATGCCTCCACCCGACGCGAAAAAGATCGCCCTGGAAAGATGATACCACCGTTCCGGCGGCTGGAGCAACACTGCAGACTATGTGGATGGCCCGGAAAAGTCTCGATCTCACCGCGGGATAGGGCAAAGGATCGAACTGAGGAGATGGGCGGGATACCGGACCGGCATCCGGGAGACGCGAAGAACGGAAAGCGATTCGCTCTCTTTTCGGGGGGGGCTCCGACCATTTACCGGGCGGCCGGGAGGTCGCCGGAGCGGCCGAAGTAGACCCGGGTCTGACCCCGGACCGCCCAGAGACCCGAGACCGGGCGGAAGACGGCGAACCGGTCGCCGCCCTCACCGGTGTAAGCGGCCGGAAGCGGGGTGTCGCCGGGGCCGCCGAAGTAGGTCCGGGCCGCCCCCCGGACCGCCCAGAGCCCGATTTCGGGGCGGGAGACCGCCGGGGACCAGGTCCCGTCACCCGAGTAATCCGCCGGGACCGGGAGGTCGCCGGTGCCACCGAAGTATATCCGGGTCAGGCCGCGGACCGCCCAGAGACCCGAGGCCGGGCGGAAGACGGCGGGCCGTTTCTTCCCCTCCCCGGCATAGTCCCCCGGGACCGGGAGGTCGCCGCCGGTCCCGAAGTAGGCCCGGGTCACCCCCCGGACCGCCCAGAGACCGCCGGACGGCCGGAAGATCCCCGGCCGGGCGGTGCCGCCGCCCCCGTAGTCCCCGGGGACCGGGATGTCCCCGGCCCGGCCGAAGTAAAACCGTCCCGCCCCCCGGACCGCCCAGAGCCCGGAGGCGGGACGGAAGACAGCGGCCCGGCTGGTCCCGTCCCCGTCATAGTCGCCGGGGACCGGCCGGTCGCCCCGGGTTCCGAAGTAAAACCGGGTCAGCCCTCTCACCGCCCACAAGCCCGACCCCGGCCGGAAGACCGCGATCTCGCTCGTCCCGTCGCCGTCGAAGTCGCCGGAATCGGGACGTCCCCCCGCCCCGGCCTCTATGATCTCCGCCAGTTCTCTCCGGGCGGCCTCCCAGAGGTCGGGGTCGGTCGGCCAGCTGATGTCGGTCCGGACCCAGGTCGGGTCGGAGGGGTCGTCCACCCCATACTCCCAGAGGATCTTCGGGATCATCCGCTCGACGATCTCCGCCGTCCGGGTCGGATCAATCCGGGAGGCCAGGGTCAGGTAATCGACGTCCTGGAGCCCCCGGCGCCAGTGCTTGAGCCGGAGGCTGGCAAAGGGGCCGGGGATCCCGTAGGAGCCGGCGGGGAAGACCAGGTCGGTTCCGGGATAGAAGAGGACCCCGTCGCCGTTGCCGTAGTTCCAGCCGGTCTCCCCCCGAACCTCGTCGTAGCCGCTGGAACCGCCGAAGGTGTGGGCGGATTGGAAGACGTCGGTCTGGCCCGTCCCTCCCTGGAAGTTGTCGTAGTAGGTGGACTCCCAGACGAACCAGCGCTGAACTTTCTTCTTGAACTGGGCCCAGGCGGTCACCCGGGGGCTCACCCCCTCATCCTCGATCGCCCAGGAACCGCACTGGGGCCGATATGCGGTGTAGAGCCAGAGCTTTTTGGCCGGGGCGGCCAGCAGGCTGTCGGCCGCCGCCTGGAAGCCGGAGGCCGCCCCGGTGGCGGTACCGGAGGCGGGGATGTCGAGCGAAGGGGTCTGGGCGAGGCCGTCGAGGAGGGAGAGGGTGGCCAGGGAACGGACCGCCCGACCGGGCCCCGGGTTACCATTCATCCACCGGGCCCACTCCTCGATCCGGGGAAAGTCGCTCGACTCGTCGATCAGGTAGAGGAAGTACTCGGTCGGGGCGGCGAAGGGCCGGGCGGCGAACCAGTTCGCCCAGGCATCGGTATTGGTCCGCATCGCCGCCTCGTCGCCGGACGACCAGGGCCAGGAGCCGTAGGTTCCGATCGAGTAGACGTTGTTCCCCACCCCCTCCCCCGGGCCGCGGTAGCCGCGGGCGGGGGTGAAGAGCCGGCCGTTGAGCCGGTCGAGCCAGGCCGCGTCCATCTCCCCCGGCGAAATGTAGCCATCGATCAGGGAGATCCGGTGACGATGGGCGGCCTGAAAGTGGCGGTCGACCAGCCGGAGTCCTTCCCGGTGGAGTTCCGTCCCCGGGTTGGGGTAGGGTTCCCCCAGGTAGCGGCGGTTGATGTTCTCGGCGGAGTAGAAGAGCATCGTCCGGGCCGAGGGAAAGTCGGGGAGAGCGAAGTTCCAGACGGTCAGCTCGACCGGGACCTGGGCGGTGACGGCCCCGTTCTCCCGAACCTCGACCGTCCCGGAGTAGGTGCCCGGGGGGACGTCTTTCGGGATGTAGATGTCCGCCCAGATGGTCTGGGTCGATCCGGCCGGGATAGCGAAGACCTGGTGGAGCTCCAGGGGAACGGCAATGTCCGGGTAGAAGGCGTTGTGGTCGGGGCGGTCGAGCCAGGTCCCGCTCCCCTGTCCCTGCCCGGTCCAGGGCCGCCGGAACCGCTCGGGGATGTGGCGCTCGTCGTAGGATTCGTAGGAGAGGCGGCTCAGCCCCTTGATCTCCAGGTAG
>JAVCCZ010000121.1 GCA_030765265.1 Candidatus Erginobacter occultus | reverse complement strand
GCTTATTCATAGCCAGTCCTCCTTTTGGTGGTGGTTAAAAACGTTCGTATTCCTACCTGAACTTTTTACCACTTTTCCGAACAGGAGTGACTGGCTTTTTTCAGCTTACATAGTAACTGCGGGGGCTTAAATATTCTTTCCCGTGTCTCCAGGCCCACGGGCTTACGCCCGTGGCTAATTATGTTTCGCCCCCTGCGGGGGCTTAAATATTCTTTCCCGTGTCTCCAGGCCCACGGGCTTACGCCCGTGGCTAATTATGTTTCGCCCCCTGCGGGGGCTTGTTCAGAGTCGCGGTAACTTTAGGCACTTCAAATTTTAGGCACTTCAAACTTCTTAGGCCTTGACCGCCTCTTCAACCGCCTCTTCCTGTTCCTGTTCCTGCTTCTCCTCTTCCCCGACCATCTCCTCCACTTCCTCTTTCTCCTCTTCTTGCTCCTCTTCCTTCTGTTCCTTCTCCTCGTCTTCGGTTTCCTCCTCCACGTCCCGGCCCTCGAGTCCGCCCTCGGGCCAGAACTGCTCGATCATCTCGCTCTTGATCCCGGTCTCCCGGGGGGTGAAGCAGTCGGCCATCAGCTTCCAGCCGAGGTCGAGCGCCTCCTCGAGGGGGATGTTGACCGAGAGATCCATCATCTTCTCCTCGAACAGCTTGCCGTACTTGAGCAGCTTGCGGTCCCACTTGCTCATCTGGAAACCCATCGCCTGCTTCTCCCGGGTCTCCTTGTAGTCGGCGTAGAGCTGGATCATCGAGTTCATCACCGTCCGGTGATCGGCCCGGGTATCCTCGTTGACCTGCTGCTTGAGCCGGCTCAAGGACCCGAAAGGCTCGATCCGCCCGCCCTTGAGGTAAAACTGACCCTCGGTGATATACCCGGTATTGTCGGGGACGGGGTGGGTGACGTCGTCGCCGGGCATCGTGGTCACGGCGAGGATGGTGATCGAACCCGAGCCCTCGAAGTCGACCGCCTTCTCGTAGCGGGCGGCCAGCTGGCTGTAGAGGTCGCCCGGGTAACCCCGGTTGGAGGGAACCTGCTCCATCGTGATCGCGATCTCCTTCAAGGAATCGGCGAAGTTGGTCATATCGGTGAGGAGGACCAGGACGTCCTTGCCGTTGACCGCGAACTGCTCGGCCACCGCCAGGGACAGATCGGGGACCATCGTGCACTCCACGGTGGGGTCGGCGGCGGTGTGGACGAAGAAGATAGAGCGGGAGAGCGCCCCCTGCTCCTCCAGGCGGTCGCGGAAGAAGAGGTAGTCGTCGTACTTCAGACCCATCCCGCCGAGGATGATGATGTCGACCTCGGCCTGCAGGGCGATCCGCGCCAGCAGCTCGTTGTAAGGCTCGCCGGCGACCGAGAAGACCGGGAGCTTCTGGGAGACGACCAGGGAGTTGAAGACGTCGATCATCGGGATCCCGGTCCGGACCATCCGCCGGGGGATGATCCTCTTGGCCGGGTTGACCGAGGGCCCGCCGATATCGATCAGGTTCTCGGCCAGTTCCGGCCCGCGGTCGCGGGGGATCCCGCTCCCATTGAAGATCCTCCCCAGAAGGTCGTCGGAGAAGGAGACCTGCATCCGGTGGCCGAGGAAGCGGACCTCGTCGCCGGTGGAGACGCCGCGGCTGCCGGCAAAGACCTGGAGAAAGACCCGGTCGCCCTCGAGGCGGATGACCTGGGCCAGGGATTTACCCCGGTTGGTGGTGATCTCGGCCAGTTCCTGGTTCCCGACGTCTTTCGCTTCGACCGTGATCACATCGCCGGCGATCTGGAGTATCCGGTTATATATCTTCCTCATATTTTTTACTCCGTAAAAAATAGTGTAATGTTACTGACCGCGGATATGGATTTATAAAGCCGCGCCATTAAGGTGGTGGAGAGTTATTTGCTGTTTTCTTGTACTTTTTGCCTGAGGTCGGCTTCCAGTTGCTTGAAGTCTTCGCTCTCCCAGGGGGCGGAATTCCAGTTGCGGAAGATCTGGCGGATCTCGTGGAAAAAGCCCCGGGCTCCTTCCTTGTCCTTGAATTTCAGATCCGCGACCAGGATGTCGTGGAGGACGTTGAAGACGTACTTCTGCCGCTCGGCCGAGGTGGCGCCGTCCACCTCGTCGTAGGCGTTCTGCTGGAGATAGACCTCGTCGATATACTCGCCCTTGAGGTAATCGACGAAGTCGGCCAGGGCGGTGCCCTCTTCGCCGACCACCTTCATCATCTGGTCGATCTCGGAACTCTTCTGGAGCAGGACCCGGGCCAGGGCGACCTGTTCGGGATCGACGAAACTGTCGTACTTGGACCAGGAGTCGAGGACATCGATCGAGGGGTAACGGCGGGCGTCGGAACGTTCCCGGGAAAGTCCGTGGAAGGCGCCGACCACCTTCAGGGTGGCCTGGGTAACCGGCTCCTCGAAGTTGCCCCCGGCCGGGCTGACCGTCCCGCCGATCGTCACCGAGCCGATCTTCCCGTTGTTGAGCTCCACCAGCCCCGCCCGTTCGTAGAATGAGGCAATTCGCGATTCCAGATAAGCGGGGAAAGCCTCCTCGCCGGGGATCTCCTCCAGCCTCCCCGACATCTCCCGCATCGCCTGGGCCCAGCGGGAGGTGGAGTCGGCCAGGAGCAGGACGTTGAGGCCCATCTGGCGGTAGTACTCGGCCAGGGTGACCGCGGTATAGACGGACGACTCCCGGGCGGCCACCGGCATCGAGGAGGTGTTGCAGATGATGACCGTCCGCTCCATCAGGGATTTTCCCGTCCGGGGGTCGGTCAGCTCGGGGAATTCCTTCAGGGTCTCCACCACTTCCCCGGCCCGCTCGCCGCAGGCGGCGATAATCACGATATCGACCTCGGCGTGGCGGCTGGTGATCTGCTGGAGCACGGTCTTGCCGGCCCCGAACGGCCCCGGGATGCAGTAGGTCCCGCCCCGGGCGATCGGGACCATCGTGTCGATGATCCGGACCCGGGTGACCAGGGGCTCGGTAGGCTTGAGCTTCTCCCGGTAGGCGGTGATCGGGACCTTGACCGGCCAGATCTGGACCATCGTCACCGGGCAGGAACGGCCCCGGGGGTCCTTGAGTTCGGCCACGGTATCGGTAATGGTGTAGGAACCGGGATCGGCGACCGAGACCACCTCGTATTTAGCGGTCATCCAGAAGGGGACCATAATGCAGTGTTCGAAGATCCCTTCCGGGACCGTCCCCAGGACATCGCCGCCGGTGACCTTCTTCCCCGCCTCGACCGCCGGGGTAAAGTCCCACTTTTTGGTTTCCGATAGCGGGGGGAGGTAGAAACCGCGCTGGAGGAAAAATCCGCTCTTCTCGGCCAGGGCGGGAAGCGGATTCTGCAGCCCATCATAAATCTGGGTCAGAAGCCCCGGCCCCAGTTTCACCGAGAGCAGCTCCCCGGTGAAATCGACCGCGTCCCCGACTTTCAGGCCCTCGGTATTCTCGTAAACCTGGAGTTCGGCCCGGTTTCCCCGGACCCGGATCACTTCCGACTTCAACCGCTCCTCTCCGATTACCGCGTAGGCGACCTCGTTCTGCCGGACGAAATCATCGAATTCGACCACCAGCATATTGCCGTTGATACCCACTATCCTGCCTCTTCTCTCGGTCATTGGGAGGGCTCCTTTGAGGGATTAATCAGTTCATCCAGCACCTCCCGGCCTTTCTCTTCCCGGATCGACTGCCACTTGTTGAGTAGCTGGAGCTTGAGGAAATAAACGATCAGGAAGTGCAGATCAAAGTAGTGCTGGAGCTCGATCTCCTCCAGTTTTTCCCAGCGGGCGAGATCGATTCTCCGCTCCACCTGGAGCGGATCGTCCTCCCCGGCCGCTTCCGCCGCCAGGACCGCCAGGTAGGGGTCGGGGACGTAATCTCCCCGGTAATAATCCCGGGGATCCCGGCCGAATTTCTTCGCCCGGAGCCGGACTATTTCGTTGAGGAGGGCGTTTTCGAATTCCAGCCACTCCCCGAGGGCCTTTTCGCCCTTCCCGTCTTTTTCCGTGGGGAGGAGCCGGGCGTTGGCGATCACCTCGGCGTCGCCGGGGGTGAGAAATTCGGCGGCCTGCGCCAGGAAACTTTCGTCCGCCAGCGGGGGCTTGGTCCCGAAGGAAAGCATCGGGAGGGTGGCCGCGAAATAATAGTAGTTCCGGCTCATCAGCGGCTGATGATTTCTTTCAGATGGGGACTGAGATAGGTGGAGAGGAGTTCCCGCAATCCGTTGTCGGTGAAGTCGTAACTGGATTTACCCCCGTCAAAACTTATCATAAATCCGGCCTCGACCGAGGGAACGGGGTTGATAGTCAACTTCCCTTCTGCTGCCTGTTTGAAGCGGACCAAAAGTTGATCGGCGATCTTCTTCGCGTCATCCGGGCCCAGCGTCACCTCGACACTTTCTTCTCCCCCGATCCGGGCGGCGGCTTTTTCCACCAGTTTCAGGATGGCCGCGGTCAGCGCCTCCGGGGTCAGGCCCTCCCCGATCTCCGCGGTCAGGATCCGGTCGAAAAGTTTCCCGATCTCTTCCTCCAGCGAGAGCAAGACATTGCGCGCCGACTGGGCGATCGCTTTCTCGGCGTTCTCTTTCAGCCGGCAGGCGTCGGTCTCGGCCGCGGCTTCCCGGTCGGCCGCCCGTTTTTCCGCGGTCTCCACGATCTCCTTCGCCTTCTTCTCGGCGGCGGCGACGATCTCGGCGGATTTTTTCTCCGCTTTCTCCACCCCTTCCCGGTTGATTCTTTCCAGCAGTTCCTGCAATTGCTCGGCCATAGCGCTATCTCCTGAATTTTACGGTATGGGATTATAGAGCGGTCAAAATAATACCGTAGTATAGTCCCGGACCAAAAACCGGTCAAGAAAGAAGCTCGATATTTCTACCCCACGCCCGGCCGGCGTCTGTTCCCCCGGTTCTTCGGCGGGATCAGGATCCGGAAAATTCTCCCGGATCGCTATCGTCGCGGACCCCGAGGAGACGGCAGAGCCGGGCCAGCTCTTCGGGGGAATAAAATTCGATCTCGATCTTGCCCCCGCCAGCCCGGTTGCGCGTGATGGTAACTTTTGCCTTTAGTTGTTCCCGCAGAACGTCTAATGCATAAGAGAGGTCGGGGTCTTCCTCCGCACGGGAAGTTTTTCCGGCCGGGGGCGATTTCTCCCGAACGGAGATCTTTTCCAGTTCCCGGACCGACAACCCGCCGTCCGCCGCCCGGCGGGCGTAGCGGAGCTGGAGTTCGCGGGAGTCGAGGGCGAGGAGAGAGCGGGCCTGGCCGAAATTCAACCGGCCTTCCCGGATCAGGTCCTTGATCTCCCGGGGAAGGTCGAGGATCCTCAGTTCGTTGGCGATACTGGAGCGCTCCTTGCCGACCCGTTCGGCGATCTGCTCCTGGGTCTCCCCGAATTCGTCGATCAGCCGCCGGTAACTGAGGGCCCGATCGATCGGGTTGAGATCCTCCCGCTGGATGTTTTCGATGATGGCGATCTCCAGCAGGTCTTTCTTGTCTTTGACCTCCCGGACCAGGGCCGGGACATTTTTCAGCCCGGCCCGGCGGGCGGCCAGGAGCCGCCTTTCGCCGGCGATCAGCTCGTAATGGTCGCCCCGGTTCCTGACGATGATCGGCTGGATAATACCCTTCTCGGCGATCGAACGCGCCAATTCCTCGAGGGTCTTCTCATCGAAATTGTGCCGGGGCTGGTAGGTATTCTTCCGGATTGAATCTTCCGGAAGAGAGACCACCATTTCTCCCCCGTTATCGCGGGATTTTTCCTCGGGACGGATCAGGGCGTCGAGCCCCCGTCCCAATACCGGTCGTTCATTCACCTTTCACCTCTTGATTGCTGGTCTCCCCCGGAGCGGTTTCCCGCTGGGAATCGATCTCCGCGGCCAGGGATTGGTATGCCTCCGCTCCGGACGATAGGCGGTCGTAATAAATAATCGGCTTCCCGAAACTGGGGGCTTCGCCGAGCTTGACGTTCCGGGGGATCTCGGTCCCAAAGACCTGATCCTGGAAATAATTCCTGACCTCGGCGGTTACCTGTCCGGAGAGTTTGGTCCGCCGGTCGGCCATTGTCAGGAGAACCCCGGTAATTTTCAGACCGGGATTCAGCCGTTCCCGGACCAGGCGGATTGCCCCCAACAGCTGGGAAATTCCTTCCAGGGCATAGTATTCGGCCTGGATCGGGATGATCAGCTCCCCGGCGGCGGCCAGGGCGTTGATCACCAGTAAATTCAGGGACGGGGGACAATCGATCAGGATATATTGGAACCCGGAATCGGGAGAGGGGATGGTATCCCGGAGTCGGAACTCCCGGCCGATCACGCTGATCAGCTCCACCTCGGCCCCGGTCAGATCAGGGTGAGAGGGGACCAGGAAGAGATTTTCAAACCCGGTGGAGAGAATCGACTCTTCCAGGCTGGTCTGGCCGAGGATTAAGCGATAGCTGTTCCGCTCCCGGTGGTTTTTCTCCACCCCGACCCCGCTGGTGGCGTTGCCCTGGGGATCGAGATCGATCAGGAGGACCCGGCGGCCGAGTTCCCCCAGCCCGGCGGCAAGATTGACGGCGGTGGTGGTCTTGCCGACCCCGCCTTTCTGGTTGACCAGGGCGATAACTCGGGTTTCTTTCATCTTTGATAATCGATGGATTTTTGCTGTCTCAGAGGTCTGAGCAAACAGCCTCTTTTAAAAAATCGCGATGCCACTTGTTGCAGATGATATCCTCCCACTACCGGTTTATCCGGCAGATTAATCAATACATCAGCTACCCGGCTTGGAATTTGTTTTAAGACCCCTGCCGGTTTATCGGCAGGTGAATCAGTTCGTCAGATAATAAGAACGCCAAAAAAACCCCCACGTGCCGGTGGGGATGGAGCGGCCCCGGGCTAGCTTCTGAACTTTCCCTCCGGCGGGACAAGCCCGCCGGGGGGGTCAATTCGTTTCCCGAACTCTCTCCAGCAACACTCCGGTAGTTGTCAATTTTACAAGCACAAGAATTTTTCGGGATTACTTGTACTCAAATTATTCCATAGTGACTGATTGCTAAGACATCTGTGTCTAAAAGCAGCTGCTATATGCAGGGCGGATAGTAGGGTATTGTCTTGCCGGTGGCAATAAAAATCGATATATAAATCGACCGATTTACTAAATTCGGACGGTTCGGACAGGTCGAACGGATACTGGTTTTTCGATTCATCCAACAATTATAGTTCTGATAAATACCCCGTCAGTATCTCGCAGCGGCATTGGAGCGGATTCTTTTCCAGGTTACTGTTGGACGTAATGTTCCACGTGGAACATAAATTTGAATATTTTTCTTGTCCATTATGGACATCTGATGTACATTGTCCCTGTTGTCTTGGACATTGTCCAGGACACTGACCGTAAGAGAAGAATAACCGTCCCGGACAATACGCCGGGGGAGACCAAAGCCGCAGTGTTTTGGCTGTCCCTGACCTGTCCAACACCCGGGGAGAAGATTATGAACCAGGAAAACCCACCGCCGGGGGGAATCGACTGGATCCCGCTGAAAGATGCCGCCCGAATGCTGGGCTGCAGCGTCAAAACCATCCGCCGGAGGATCAAGGGCGGGACCTGGCGTTCGATGATCGAATATCAGGGTCAGAAGGCGATCCGCCTGGTCGCCCGGGAAGATGTCTTAAAGGAGTCCACCGCCCTCGACCGGCTCCCGGCCGATTCCCCGGAAAGCGCGCTCGCCCTCCAGGCGCTTGACGGGCTGCCCCGGCAGCTGGGAGAGGTCCTGCAGTCATACCTGGCCGGCCTGAAGGCGGAACTGGACCGGAAGACCCTCTATTCCCGGATCTATCTCCTGGCCACCGTCGGTCTGGCCGTGATCCTCTTGACCGGGGCCGGGCTCTACTACGGCCGGCAACGGGGAGAACTCCTGGAAAGGCGGATCGAGGTACTGTCCCGGACATTGTCCACGACTCTGGCCCAGGGGCAGACCCGGTTGGGCGGGGAGATCGGTAAGATCTCCACCCTGGCGGAGGAGAACCGGCGGCTGGGCGAATCGGCCCAAGCGGGGGCGGAGAGACGGGACCGGACCCTGGAGACCCTCCGGGCCTCGCTGGAGAAACTGGAAGGCGCCGGAGAACAGGCGCTCCGGGAAGCGGAAGAGACCCGGCGGGAGCTGGCCGGTCTCCGCCGGGAGCTGGCGGGGTGGAAAGAACTTCCGGGCCGGGAGGAAAACCTGCCGGAGGATTCGCCGGAAATTTCTTCTCCGCCGAGAGCGGAAGATAACCCCGAGAGCTCCCCTCCCGCCCCCGAGCCCGAGCCGGAGCGGGAAGAGAAATCTTCCCGGTTCCTGGGGATCTTTTGAAGTCCCTACTTCCCGACGCAGAACCGGGAAAATATCTCGTCGAGAACTCCGTCGTCGAATTCCTCGCCCAGGACCAGTCTCAGACGGGCCAGGGCCCGGTTGAGATCGAGGGCGATCAACTCCCCGGATAACCGCTCCCGGCAGCCGGCGGCGGCGGTTTCCAACGCCGCGGCCGCTTCTTTCAGGGCCGTTCTCCTCCGGCTGCTGATCATCACCCCGCCCCCTTTACCGCCCAGAAATTCCTTCCGGACCAGGGCGAGGATCTCTTCCCGGAGCCGCTCCATCCCCCAGTTCTTCTCCGCCGAGATCCGGACCACCTCCCGCTTTTCCCATCCGTCTCCCAGGCCTTCGAGCTCGGCCCGGGCCGGGAGATCGGTCTTGTTGACCACGATCAGGGTCCGCTTATCCCGGGCCAGCCGGAGGATTTCCCGGTCGTTGTCGGTGATCCGGGTCCCGCTGTCGAGAACCAGGAGGACCAGGTCGGCCCCGGCCAGCTTCTCCCGGGCCCGGGCCACCCCTTCCTCCTCGATCCCGGTCCGGGGCCGGCGGAGGCCGGCGGTATCGATCAGCTTCAAAGGGACGCCGTCGAGGACGATAACTTCTTCGATCGTATCCCGGGTAGTCCCCGGACTCCGGGAGACGATCGCCCGCTTCCGGGCTAAAAAGGTGTTGAGGAGGCTCGACTTGCCGACGTTGGGCTTGCCGACGATCACCACCTTCAAGCCCTCCCGGAGATATTCTCCGGCCCGGGCTTCCCTTTCGAGGGAGCACAACTCTTCGCGCGCTTCCCGGATAGAGCTTTCCACCTCCGGATAGGGGAGGGACTCCTCCTCGAATTCCTCGAAATCCAGGGTCACCTCGACCCGGGCCAGCGCCTCGACCAGTCTCCGGCGGAGGGCGGTCAGCCGTTCCCCCAGCCCGCCGCCGATCTGATCGACGGCGCGGAGCCGCTCCTCCTCGGAGCGGGCCGAGATCAGCCAGGCCACCGACTCCGCCCGGGTCAGGTCGATCTTTCCGTGGAGAAAAGCCCGCCGGGTGAACTCGCCCGCTTCGGCCGGCCGGGCCCCCCTCCGGATCAAAGCGTCCAGGATCGCCGAGATCACCGCCCGGCCCCCGTGGCAATGAATCTCGACCATATCCTCGCCGGTGTAGCTCTTCGGTCCCGGCATCGCCGCCGCCATCACCTGGTCGATCTTCTCCCCATCGTCGGCGATCCAGCCCGGGTAGAGACGGAAGGGCTCGAGGGGGCCGGAAAGACTTTTCCCGGGGCGGAACAGGGAGGAGAGAAGCTGGAGAGAACGGGGACCGGAGACCCGGATCACCCCGATCGCCCCCTCCCCCTCGGGGGTAGCCGGGGCGACAATCGTCTCGGGTTCGAGGGTCTTCATCTTACTCGGAAAATCCAATCGCAATCGCTATCGGGATCGCTATCGTCCCCGGATCACCGATTCCCGATTACCGATCACCGATTACCGATCACCGATTACCGATTCTACTTCCCCTTCTTCGCCTTCAGCTTCGTGGTCATCATCTGCTGGCCGACGGTGATGAAGGTGGAGAGCATAAAGTAGAGGTTGAGCCCCGCGGGGAGGGAGTAAAAGAGAAAGGTGAACATCACCGGCATCAGGGTGGCCATCATCTTCTGCTGCTGGGCGGCCTGGGGACTGCCGCCGCCGGCGGTCGGGGTTATCTTCTGCTGGAGATAAAAGGAGATCCCCATCAGGAGAGGGAGAATATTGACCTGGTTGCCGATGATCGGGTAGGACTGCTCCAGGGTCGCCAGGACGTCGGGCCCGGAGAGGTCCTTGATCCAGCGTCCGGGGATGATCCAGAAAGGCGCGTTGCGGAGCAGAATGGTATTGCGCAGCGTGGTAAAGAGGGCGAAGAGAACCGGCATCTGGAGGAGCATCGGGAGACAGCCGCCCATCGGGTTGACCCCGTTGGCCTTGTAGAGCTTCATCGTCTCGGCCTGGATCTTCTTGGCGTCGCCCTTGTACTTCTCCTTCAGCTCCGCCAGCTGGGGCTGGAGCTGCTGCATCTTCCCCATTGAGGCGTAACTCTTGTGGGTCAGGGGCCAGAGCACCACCTTGATGATTACGGTGAGAAAAATGATCGCCCAGCCATAGCTTCCCAGCAGCCGGTAGAGCCGGGTTAAAAGCCAGATCAGGGCCTGGGGGATATAGAAGTTGCCGAGAAACCCGAAATCAACCAGCTTCTCGAAACGGTGACCGGCCGCCTGCAGGGCCTCGTAATCGGCGGGACCGAAATAGAGGGCGAAGGAATAGCGGGCCTCCTCCCCCGGCTGGAGGGTGAGGGCGGGGAAGGTCATCGAGGCCTGGAGATACTCGTAAGGGGAGGCCCCGGGGCCGCGGGCGCAGCCGAAGGCCGCCGCGGCGGGCGGGGCGGGATTTTTCTCCCGGCCGACGATAGTGAAGAAGGAAGCCGGAAGTTCCAGCGGCTTGAAGATGGCGGCGAAGTACTTGGTCTTCAGCCCCAGCCAGTTGACCGTGGCCGGCACCCTCTCCTTGGGCTGTTTTTCCCGCAACACATTATCTCCATCGAGGACATCCACCCCGAGAAGATCTTCCGGGTCGATCGGATAGATCGCCCCGGCGCCGAAGACCAGGCCATCCGGCCAGGCCAGGGGCTCAGCGGAATCATTGCGAAGAGTAATCTCCAGCGTCCCGGTGTAGCCGTCCCGGGAAAAGCTGTAGCTCTTTTCCAGCACCACCCGGTTTTCGTAAGCCAGGGTAAAGCGGGCGCCGTCTTCCAGCCGGGCGGTCTCCATCTCGGCGGCGGGGAAATTTAACAAACGACCCGGGGCGCCGCCGAGATGCCGGGCAGAGAACATCGTAACCTCCCCCGAGCCTTCGCCGGCCAAACCGCGGATCCCGGCGGCCCGGTTTTCTTTCAAAACCAGCTCCTTGATCACCCCCCCGAAGGGACTTAACTCGACAACCAGGTACTCGGATTCGAAAACCACCGGTTCCCCATCCTCCGGAAAGACGGCCGGGAGTTCGGGGGCGGGGACGACCACCGGCCGGCCGGGGGCGGCGGATTCCGCCGGAGGCGCGATCTCTGCCACCGGGGCCGGGGCGGCCGGCGCCGGAGCGGCGGCTTCCGGGGCCGCGGCTGGGATGGCGGCCGGGGAAACCTCCCGGCGCTGCTGGCTGGAATGGTAAAACCATCCGATTAACAGTAGCACGGTTACCGTGAGCCCGATCTTGCTTACTTTATCCATAATAAAATTTATTCCTCGTGGTTCTCCGTTCAATTAACCGGGTCATAGCCCCCGGGATGAAACGGGTGACAGCGGGCAATTCGGGCCAGGCCTTTTCCCAGCCCCTTGATTAACCCCCGCTTTTGCAGGCTTTCGCGAAGATACTCGGAGCAGCTGGGGTAGAACCGGCAGCGGGTGCCGAAAAACGGCGAGACCAACGCCTGGTAGAGCCGGATCAGCCCGATAACCGTTTTGAGAAGAATTGTCCGGATAAGTTTCACTTGAGCAGCCCACCTCGCTGGAGTAATTTCATAATCTCGCCTTCCGCGGCGGAAAAACCGATCCCCTTGACCGGCCCGTGCCAGAGAAAAAGGCACTGAATATCCTTCCTGATCTCGTGCTGGTGGATCCGGACCGTCTCCCGCATCAGGCGGCGAGCCCGATTCCGTCCCACCGCGTGGGCCAATTTTTTCCGGGTGGAGAAACCGACCTGGAAACAATCATCCCCGGCCGGCCGGAAAAATATGGTAATGATCTCCCCGCGCAGGCGCCGGCCGTTACGGTAGAGACTTCGGAAAGAGTCGGGCTTCTTGAAAATCCACTGGCGGGGAAAGGAGAGGGAGGGTTTATTCACCGTCTCAACTGACAACCAATCTCTTCCGGCCCTTTCTCCGGCGGTTTCTAATCACGTTTCGACCGCCGGGAGAAGCCTTCCGGGCAAAAAATCCGTGAGTCTTCTTCCGCTTTCTCCGGGAAGGTTGATATGTTCTCTTCATTTTGCTTCTGCTCCAATCCGCCCGGCCCGGGTTCGCCGGGCCGCGGGGGAAATTGAATTTCCGGTTTAATTAAGGTGGGCATTATCATATATGTCTCTCTTCCTGTCAACAGATAGAAACCGGAATCGCGAAAGAGATTTTTTTTCGAAATTACGATTTTTTCCTTGATTTCCCCGCCGGGCCTGACTATAATCCGGTTGATTTCTTCAGCAGCAAATCGAGGCACCTGTGGATAACTTGTTAATAATAATGGCCCCTCCGGCAAGTCTGTTCGTAAGCTGTTAAAAGCACTGGCATAAGACGGAACGCCCCTCCGAAGGGGTTGAATTGTGAGGTTATTTACCGCTCCGGAAATAATAACTATTTCGTAAGTCGTTAATTGATAGGATATTAAGTAATTGGGCCTTTAAAAGCGATATTTTCACCGCCGGTTTAATCCGAATCCGAAAGGCCGGTAATACCGGCCGACGTAAGGCCGGAAAGCCGTTTTCTCGGTTAACAACTTTAAACTCAAGCCGTTGTGGATAAATAGGCAGATTTTACCTACCCGGAACCGTCAATGGACACACTCAGCAAAGATCTTTTTCTCCAGCTCCGCGACCGTCTGGGCGAGCAAAATTTCTCCACCTGGATCAAGCCGACCACGCCCCTGGCCGTCGAGGGGGATAACCTGATCCTGGAAGTGCCCAGCACCTTCTTCCGGGATTGGCTCCAGGATCATTACCTGGAGATAATCGAAGAGACAATCTCCCGCCTGGCGGGGCGTCCGCTGAAGATCGCCTTCAGCATCACCCGCCACCCGGCCCCGGCCCCCTCTCCCGCGCCGCGGGCGGCCCGGCGGAAAACCGGTCTGCTCACAGGGTCGAATCTCAATCCGAAATATACTTTCGACCGGTTCGTGGTCGGCGGCTCCAACCAGTTTGCCAACGCCGCCACGATGGCGGTCGCCAACGCCCCGGGAAAAGCTTACAACCCCCTCTTTATTTACGGAGGGGTCGGCCTGGGCAAGACCCACCTGATGCAGGCGGCCGCCAATTCCATCCTGGCCCAGGAGGAGAAATACCAGGTCCTCTATCTCTCCAGCGAGAGTTTCACCAACGACTTCATCAATTCCATCGCCAACCGGACCACGGAAAAGTTCCGGAAGAAATACCGCGACGTCGACGCCCTCCTGATCGACGATATCCATTTTCTCGGCGGCCAGGTCAAGACCCAGGAACAGTTCTTTCACACTTTCAACCATCTCTTCGACCTCCACAAGCAGATCATCCTCTGTTCCGACCGCCCCCCCCAGGATATCCCGGATATCGAGGAGCGGCTGATCTCGCGCTTCGAATGGGGTTTGGTGGTCGATATCCAGCCTCCCGACCGCGAAACCCGGATCGCCATCCTCAGGCGGGAAGCCGAGTACTCCGGGGTCACCATTCCCGATGACATTACCATCTACATCGCCGAGCGGATCAAGTCGAATATCCGGAAACTGGAAGGGGCCCTGATCCAGGTCGCCTCCTACGCTTCCCTGACCGGGACGGAACTGAACCTCAAGACCGCCGAGCTGGTTCTCTCGGGGATCGTGGAAGACGAGATGGAGAAGATCATCACTATCGACCAGATCCAGCGGAAGTTGAGCGATTATTACGATATCCGCCTGGCGGATATGAAAAGTTCCCGCCGGCCGAAGGCGATCGCCTTTCCCCGGCAACTGGCGATGTACCTCTCCCGCTCAATGACCGGACGCTCGTTGAGCGAGATCGGGGAAGCCTTTGGGGGGCGGGACCATACCACGGTAATTCACGCCTGTCACAAGGTCGGCGAGCAGCTGACCAGTGACAAACAGCTTTCGGCCACCCTCTCCTACCTGGAAAAGGAAATCCGCCAGGCCCACGGTTGAGCCGGGTAAATTCATCGGCGGGGGGAGTTTTTTCTCTCAGCGAAAGATCTCTGGAGAAAGCTGTGGCCGGGCGGGGGATAAATTGTTCATAACCACTAAGGCAAAAACCGGGGCCCGGTTATCCACAGTTGTCCACCGGTTATCCACCCGCTTGTGCAGGGTTTTTTTCAGAGGGGACCGGGAAGCTTATTCACATATCCACAGCTATTATTAATATTATTATATATACATTTAAGAAAGATTTATAATATAGTGGGTGTTGAAAACCGGGTAATTCGGTGCCGAATAGACAACTTCCAAGGGGGAGAAGATGAAACTCACTTTCCAAAAAGAAGACTTGCTGCGGGTGATGCCTCCGCTTCAGGGAGTGATCGGGACCAAGAGTATGCTGCCGATCCTTTCCCACGTGATTCTGGAAACCGGTTCCGGCGGTGCGACCTTGAGTGCCAGCGATTTGGAAATCTGGATTTCCAGCCGGCTGCCGGCCGCGGTGGAAGAGGAAGGTTCGAGCAGTCTCCCCGGCCGGCGATTCTTTAATATCATCAGGGAATTGCCGGGAGCCGCGGTCCGGCTCGAAACCGGAGAAGACCTCTCCACCCGGTTGACCTGCGCCCGGTCGTTCTTCCAGATGAACGGCCTCCCCCGGGAGGAATTTCCGGCCGCCCCGGAGTTGAAAAACGTGATCGAGATCCCGGTCCGGGAATCCCAGCTCAAGGAATTGATCAAGAAAACCGGTTACGCGATCTCGCTGGAAGACAGCCGCTTCGTCCTCAACGGGCTCTACCTGCTTTTCGAAAACGGGGAGATGACTGCCGCCGCCACCGACGGCCGGCGATTGGCGATCGCCAAGACCGAATGCCCGACTCCCCCTGATTGCCGGCGGGAAATCATCCTCCCCCACAAAACCGTCCTTGAACTGAGCCGGATCCTCGGCGATGAAGGAGAATGCCTGATCAAGCTGGGAGAGAGACAGGTCGCCTTCGAATTTTCCGAGATCCTGATGATCTCCCGGCTGATCGAGGGGCGCTATCCCAACTACGGGCAAGTAATTCCCCAGGCCGAGGGAGTGACGATTACCCTGCCCCGGGAAGATTTGATGCAGATGGTCAAGCGGGCCTCCCTGATCACCGACGAGAAATCCAACTCGGTCCGTTTTTCCTTTAACCCCGGGCAGCTCCAGATCAGCGCCGTCACCCCGGAGGTGGG
>JAVCCZ010000225.1 GCA_030765265.1 Candidatus Erginobacter occultus | reverse complement strand
CTATATAGTGTCTGAACGAAAACCTTAAATCACATAGACTTTGTCATTGCGAGGAACGAAGTGACGAAGCAATCTCATCACAAACTAAACAGATTGCTTCGTCGTCCCTCCTCGCAATGACCTGGTTTTTGGGGTTTCCTTTCAGACACTATATATCATATATTTCCCATTCTTCATAGCTCGACGGGGGAAGTTCCGATAAAAATCGCGACGGGTTCTGGAGCGATTCCTCTCCCGAGCGCTGCCGGAGCAGGAAGGGATACAGAAGGTAGAGCTCACTCCGGCAGCGGGTGGCGGCGACGTAGAAGAGCCGCCGCTCCTCCTCCAGCGCCGCGTCGTCGCCGTAACTGGCGGCGGCGGGGAACTTGCCTTCCGCCAACCAGATCATAAAGACCGCGTCCCATTCCAGCCCCTTGGCCTGGTGGACGGTACTCAAGACCACCATCTCCCGCCGCTCCCCGGGCTCGATATCTTCCGCGACCAGCCCCCCGATCATCGCCAGTTCGTCGAGGTACTGCTCGAGATCTTCGTAGCGGGCGGCGTAGCGGGCCAGCTGGAGGAGATCGTCGAGCCGACGCTCGTAGTTGGCGAACTCGCTCTGCAAATAGTCGTCGTAATCGCTCTCCAGGACCACCCCGATGAGGTCGGCCGGCCGGCGGGGAACGAGCTTGCTCATCCTCCGGATCGTCCGGCAGAAACCGCTCCAGGCCTCCCGGGCCCGGGAGGGGACCGGGGCCGAGACCGGGGGACTGTCCAGTCCGGCCAGCGGGTCGGGGAGATCGCGGAGGACGGCCCAGATCTTCTCCGCGGTCCGGGGTCCGACCCGGGGGAGCCGGACGATAATCCTTTTCCAGGCGATCTCGTCGCGGGGGTTGTCGATCACCTTCAGGTAGGAGATGACGTCCTTAATATGGGCCTGCTCGAAGAAGCGGATTCCGGAGCGGACGGTGAAGGGTATCTCCCGCCGGGCCAGCTCCATCTGAACCTCCATCGAGTGGTAGTGGGCCCGGTAGAGGACGGCGATCTCGGAGGGGTTGACCCCCTCGTCGATCAGCTCGGAGATCCGCTGGGCGACGAAATCCGCCTGCTCGTAAACATTCCCGGTCCGGACCAGGGCGGGGAGAGCCCCCGGTTTTTTCACCGGGCGCAGCGTCTTGCTGTAGGAGTCCTCGACCCGCTCGATAACCCGGTTGGCGAAAGAGAGGATCTCCGGGGTCGAACGGTAGTTGGTCTCCACCGTGAAGACCCGGCAGCCGGGGTACTGGCGGGGGAATTCCCGGATATTCCGGAAGAGCGCCCCCCGGAAGGAGTAGATCGACTGGGAGTCGTCCCCCACCACCATAATGTTTCGGTGCCCGCCGCCGAACAACTCGACGATCCGAGCCTGGACGATGTTGGTATCCTGATATTCATCAACCAGGATGTGTTTGAACCTCCGGCGGTAGAGCTCGGAGACCTCGGGGTGACGGGAAAGCAGCTCCTCGAGCAGGAGGAGGAGGTCGTCGAAGTCGAGATAATTCAGCTCCCGTTTCCGCCGGGAATAGCGCTGGGCCGCCCGCTCGATCCGGTCGGCGATCCCGCTGAAGTGGGGGGCCTTGACTTCCACCGCCTCGGAGACATCGATCCCGGTATTGCGGCCGTAGCCGACAATCTCCAACAGCACCCTGCCCTTGGGAAAATGCTTGTCCCGGGGATCGGAACCGGTCTCCCGGGCGGCGGCCTCGATCAGGACCCGGGAGTCCTCGCGGTCGAGGATGGTGTAGTTGTTTCGGTAACCGAGCAGTTCGGCGTGCCGGCGGAGGACCCGGTTGCCGATATGGTGGAAGGTCCCCCCCCAGAGCCCGGAGAGGTCGGCCGAGACCAGGTCTCCCACCCGGCGGAGCATCTCCTCGGCCGCCTTCTTGGTGAAGGTCAGCAGGAGGATCTCCTCCGGCCGGACCCCCCGCTGCAAGAGATGGGCGACCCGGTAGGTAACGATCCGGGTCTTCCCGCTCCCGGCCCCGGCGATCACCAAAGCCGGGCCGTCGGGTGCGAGGACCGCGGAAAGCTGCTGGGGGTTGAGTTCCTTCTCGTAATCGATCTCGACCCGGGGCGCGGACCGTTTCAAACCGTATTTTTTCTTCTCCTGATTCATCTAACCTCTGAATTTTTCCGGTGAGGAACACGAATTAGTGTAGTGTTTCATAAATAAAAACATAAACTCAGTGTCATTGAGAGGAGCGAAGCGACGAAGCAATCTTTTCCATTGCAATGAATTGAGATTGCTTCGCTATCGCTCGCAATGACAATTTAATGGACGTTATTTTTGAAACGCTACACTAGGTTATAAGTCGCTGTTTAACAATGCAATATTGGCTAAAATTTATTTTGCCCGGATTAACCCGCCCGGTGGCTGTCCGCGGATCATAGCAGCACAGGCATTCTTGCCTGTGAGCAAGCGATCAAAGACAGGAATGTGTGCTACGTTTCCACCTCCCGGTTTATCGTTCAAAATTCAGATTACATCTTCAGCCGGGGATCAAGGTAATCCCGGGCGGCGTCGCCGAGCAGGTTGCAGGCAATCACGGTCAGGGCCAGGGCCAGCCCGGGAAATAACGTCATCCAGGGGGCGGTCTTCAAATATTCCCGCCCGGCGCTGATCATAAACCCCCAGGCGGCGGCCGGCGGCCGGACCCCGAGATCGAGGAAACTCAAGGCCGACTCGGCGAGGATGAACGAACCTACCTTGAGGCTGGCCACCACCAGAATCAGCGGCAGGCAGTTGGGAAGGATATGGCGGACCATCAGCTTGAAATGCGACGCCCCCCCCGCCCGGCCGGCTTCCACGAATTCGCGCTGTTTCAAGGAGAGCGCCTCGCCCCGGATCACCCGGGCGATCGAGGACCAGCCGACCAGAGAGAGGGCGATCAGAACCGAGAAGAACCCCGGGGGCAGGACGATCGTGATCCCGATCGCCAGGAGCAGGCCGGGGAAAGCGAGGGTGATATCGGTCACCATCTGGAGCAGGGAATCGAGCGGCCCCTGGAAATATCCGCCGGCCAGGCCGACGGCGCCCCCGATCACCAGCGAAGCAGCCGTGGCCGCGCCGCCGATCAGAAGCGAGAGCCGGGCCCCGTAGAGCACCCGGCTGAAGATATCCCACCCCTTCTCGTCGGTCCCGAAAAGGTGACGCCGGGAGGGAGAACGGGAGACCCGGTCGAGATCGACCTCGTTGGGGTCGAAGGGAACGATCAGCGGGGCCAGCAGGGCCGCCAAAATCATCAGGACGAGGAACCCCGCCGCCGCGGCAGCCAGCTTTTTCTTTTTTAAAAAATTCAGCACTGTTCCCTATTTCCCATTCCCTAATCCCCATTCCCCAACCTGATTCTCGGATCAATCCAGGCGTACGAGAGATCGACCAGGATGTTGGCGGCGACGAAGATCACCGCCCCGAAGAGGACGCAGCCGATGATTACCGGGTAATCCCGCTGGAGGATGGCGTTCATTGCCAGCCGCCCCACCCCGTCCCAGGAGAAGATGGTCTCGGTCAAAACCGCCCCGTTGAGATAGGAGCCGAAGTCGAGCCCGGCCAGGGTCACGATCGGGATCAGGGAATTGCGGAAGATATGCCGGGAGACCACCTGGAACCGGGAGAGTCCCTTGGCCCGGGCGGTGAGCACGTGATCGGCCGCGGCCGATTCCAGCATACTGGCCCGGGTGATCCGGGCCAGGTAGGCGGCCGAGCGGGACCCGAGGGTAACCGCGGGGAGGATCAAAAAAATCAGCGCCCCGCCCCCCATCCCCGAGGGGGGGAACCAGCCCAGGTGATAGGAGAAAATCAGGATGAGAATCAACCCGGCCCAGAAAACCGGGATTGAGATCCCGCCGATCGCCAGCAGGGAGCAAAGCCGGTCCCAGAAACTTCCGGGGAAGAGGGCGGAGACGATACCCAGCCCGAGGCCGAACAAGATCGCCACCAGCATCGCCCCCAGGGCCAGGCGTCCGGTGGCCGGGAGCTTTTCCAGGATCATCAGGCTGACCGGGCTGCCGGTGAAATAGGATCGCCCGAGGTAGGGGACCTTGAAAGGCGAAGAGGACGGGGCGGGGTCTCCCTCGAACCCCTCGGTCCCGGGAGCGGTGATTCTCAAAGGCGAGATATTGGCCAGGAACTTGCCGTATTGGATTAAAAAGGGGCGGTCCAGCCCCAGGCGGACCCGGTTGCGCTCGATCACCTCTGCCGAAGTCCTCTCCCCGACCAGGGCGTAGGTCGGGTCGCCGGGGATGGACTTGACCAGGATAAAGGCGATCAGGGTGATGCCGAGCAGGGTGGGGATCGCGACCAGCAGCCTTTTAAGGAGATACCGGATCATTTAAAGGCGGCCAGGTCCCTCTCCAGCCGCTCCCGGGCCGGCTTTTTCCGGTAAGGTTCCAAAAACGACTGGTCGAGCGCCGCCAGCATCAACCCCTTGATTTCTTCCAGGGAGAAGTCAAAATATTCCATCGCCAGCAGCAGCTCCCGGGAGAAGGTGGTGTCGCTGATCGCCGGGTCGTCGGTATTGAGCGAAATCCCGATGCCGTAGTCATAGAGACGCCGAACGGGGTGGGAGGGAAGGTCGGGGACAGTCCGGGTCTGGACATTGCTGGTCAGGCAGATCTCCAGGGGCACCCCCCGCTCCTTGAGCCAGTCCATCATCTCCGGGTCGTTGACGATCCGGACCCCGTGGCCGATCCGCTGGGCGCCCAATTCCTCCACCGCCACCCGGATGTTGGTCTCCCCTCCCCCCTCCCCGGCGTGGACGGTAATATTGAGCCCGTTCTCCCGGGCGACCTGGAAGGCGGTCACGAAGAGTTCGGGGGGAAAGGCCGCCTCATCCCCGAAGAGATCGACCCCGACCACCCCCAGCCCGGAATAGTCGGCGGCGATATTAACCGCCCGCAGGGCGGGCTTGATCCCGTTGGAGCGGGAGATGCCGACGATGAAACCGACATCGATATCGAACTCATTCTCCGCCCGCCGGGCGCCCTTGAGGACCGCGTGGAGCAGTTCCTCCCAGCTGTGCGGACTCTCCAGGGTCATAAAGACCGGGCTGAAGCGGAGTTCGAGGACCCGGATATTGTCCCGGGCGCAGTCCCGGCAGACGCAGTAGGAGACGTACTCGACCGCCTCCAGGGTGGGGAAAGCCATCCCGATCCAGAAGAATTTATCCAAAAATTCGACCAGGCCGGCGGCCTGGCCCCGGATCTGGACGTGGGAGCGCAGCTCCTCCAGGTCGCGGGTGGGAAGCTTGATCTGGTAATCCCGGGCGATCTCGAGCAGCAGTTCGGCCGAGACGCAGCCTTCCAGGTGGCGGTGGAGTTCCACCTTGGGCAGGCGATGGACCTGGTCTTTCAAGTGGTTATCGATCTGCATCGGGCTGACCTCCTTATGTAATCGGACGAGTCGGACAGGTGGAATTATCGGACAACATACCACTTGCGGGCCGGGGAGAGAAAGCTAAAACTCCCGCGGACCCAAGGGGGGTCACTCCCCCGTCCCGGCCAGGCTTATGTCGAGAAACTTATCCCCGTTATAAATCAAGGGTATGCGGTAATTTTTCAGTCTCCGGGAGCGGATCATCACCTCTTTTTTATGCCAGAGGAAGACCCAGGGGGCGAGGTCGACCACCCGGGCCTGCGCCGCCCGGAGAATCTCCCTCCGCCTTCCCGGATCGGCCGTGGCAGCGGCGGACTCCAGCATCCCGTCCACTTCGGGATCGGAAAAAAGTGACCGGTTACCCCCGGGACCGAAGTTGTCGGAGTGAAAGGTCGGGTAGAGAAAATTTTCCGGGTCTGGGTAGTCGCCCCACCAGGAGAGGTAGAAGAGATCGAAATCCCCCTGGTTGAGGGCGTGAAGGAAAGAACTCCACTCCCGCTGGACCAGGACCAGCTCGATCCCGGCCTCCTTCAGGTAGGCCTGGATCACCTCGGCGATGGTCAGGACTTCCCGGTCGGACTTGAAGAGAAGGGTCGCCTTCAAGGGCAGCTCGACCCCGGCTTCCGCCAGCAGGTGCCGCGCCCGGGCGGGGTCGTAGGAATAGCTCACCCCGGCGGGAGGGAGGAGATCGGGGGGGACCGGCCCGGCGGCGGAGACGGCGCGGTTCTCCAGGATAACCTCGATGATCTTCTCCCGGTCGAGGGCGTGATTGAAAGCCCGCCGGACCCGGGGATCGTCAAAGGGCGGGCGGCGGCAGTTGAATCCGAGATAGTAGATATTCAGCCCGACCCGGCTCTCCACCAAATCCTTCCAGGCCGGGGAGGCGGTATATTTTTTATACTCGGCCCGGGGAACCTCGATCAGATCGAGGTTGCCCCGCTCGAACTCCACCGCCGCGGTCAAAGTCTCCGGGATCACCCGGTAAACCACCCCCGGCAGAGCGGGAGGACCGGCGAAATAATCGGGATTTCTGACCAGGACCAGCCGGTTCTGACGCCGCCACTCCCGGAGCCGGAAGGGCCCGGTCCCCACCGGCCGGGAGGCAAATCCCACTCCCAGAGCCTCGACGGCCTCCCGGGGCACTACCGCGGCGTTGGGGAGGGCGAGGAAATTGAGGAAGAGGCCGACCGGGCGGATGAGCTCGATCTCAATCACCCCGGGCTTGGGCGACCGGATCCCCGGAAGGTCGGAAGATTTTCCGGTTCGGAATTCCTCCGCTCCGGCTACCGCTTCCAGAAGCCAGAAACGGGGGGAGTTGACCGCGGGGTCGAGGAGACGTCCCAGGGAATAAACCACGTCTTCGGCCTCCAGCTCCCGCCCGGAGTGGAACCGGACCCCCGGGCGGAGATCGAACCGGTAGAGGGTGCCGTCGGGCGAGATCTCCCAGCCGCGGGCCAGGTCGGGGACGATCTTCCCCTCCCGGTCGAACCGGACCAGGTTGTTGAAGATCTTGGCCGCCACCGTCCCGGAAGGGACATCGACGATCAAGGCCGGGTCGAGCGTGGAGAGGTCGTCCTTCAGCCGGAGACGGAGAAAACCTTCCTCGCTCTCCCGGTCGGATCCGCAACCCGCAACCAGTCCGGCGAAGAGAACGGAGATGATGATTTTTCGGGATATTTTCATCGCGATCATAGTAAAACACCCGGGAGGTTGCCGGTGTGGGTCCCCCGCTCGACCACGATCCGGCCGTTGACGATGACGTAATCGATCCCCTCGGGGTAGCGGCAGGGATTCCGATAGGTGGCCCGGGGGCGGATGGTCGCCGGGTCGAAGATCACCAGGTCGGCCGCCGCGCCTTTTCGGATCACCCCCCGGTCGGCCAGGGCGAGCTTTTTTGCCGGCAGGCCGGTCATTTTATAAACCGCCGTCTCCAGCGGCAAGGTCCCGTCGCGGACGAAATCCCCCAAAACCAGGGGAAAGGTCCCGAAGGTCCGGGGGTGGGGGCGGCCCCGGGCCAGGGGACCGGCGGCGGGCCGGGCCGAGGCGTCGGAGCCGATCATCGAGTAGGGACGGCCCAGTATCCGGACCAGGTTGTCCGGGCTCATCCCGAAGAAGAGGGCCTCGACCGCCAGTTCCTCCTCGATCAGGACCCGGAAAAACATATCCACCGGTGAGAGTCCCCGGGAGCGGGCTGCCGCTTCCAGGTTCATCCCCTCCAGGTCCCGGTTGGCTTCGCCGGCGACCCGGGAGATCACCACCGCCTCCCAGTCGTCCCGCTCGACCTCGCTCCGGAGCCGTTCCCGGGTCGCCGGGTCCCGCAAGCGCCGCAGTTCCTCCCCCGCTCCCCCGGCGATCGCCCAGGCGGGGAGGAGGACGTCAAGGTCGGTGGCCGAAGCCAGGTAGGGATAGCGGTCGCAATGAACCGAGAGGCCCCCGCTCCGGGCGTTTTCGATCATCTTTAGGCAGACCTCGAGGCGGCCCCAGTTTCGTTGCCCCTGGGCCTTGAGGTGGGCGATCTGGAGGGAGACGCCGGTCTCCCCGGCCAGGGCCAGCGCCTCGGCGACCGCCTCCTCGACCCGGTCGGATTCGTTACGCAGATGGGTGCTGTAGATTCCCCCGGCGGCTTCGACGAGCCGGAGAAGCTCGGCCAGTTCCCCGAAATCACTGAAGGCCCCCGGGGGATAGACCAGCCCGGTCGTAAGCCCCCGGCTTCCCGAGGCCAGTTCCTCTTCCAGCCGACCGAGCATCCGCTTCATCTCCTCCCGGGTCGGGGGCCGGGCGGAGTAGCCGACGACCGAGCCGCGGAGGTTCCCCTGCCCGGTCAGGGGGACCAGGTTGACCGCGCTCCCCTGCCCCTCCACCCTCCGGCGGTAACCGGCCAGATTGGTCCAGTCGATCGTTAAATCCCGGTTCTGTTCCCGGACCCGGGCCAGCTTCTCCCCAGCCAGGGGGGCGGCCGAGGTGCCGCACATCCCGATCGCTTCGGTCGTCACCCCCTGTTGGACCTTACCCTCCGCCCGGGGGTCGAGGAGGATGGTAAAGTCGGAGTGGGAGTGGATATCGATCAAGCCGGGGGCGACCGCCCGCCCGGAGGCATCGATCACGAGATCGGCCGAAGCTCCGAAGAGGTCGCCGATCCCGGCCAGGCGGCCCTCCCGGATCCCGATATCGGCCCTCCGGGACGGCCCGCCGGTACCGTCAATGACCCGGCCGGACCGGATCAACAGCGAAAATCGAGGCAAGATTTTTCCTGGCGGCATTTCTAGCTTCCCTCCGGGGAAAGGCGGCGGCCGGACCGGAGACCGGGAGGTATTCGTCCTTACATCGACTCGGGCGCGGTGACGCCGAGGAGGCAGAGACCCTCGGCCAGGACCATCTGGACCCCCCGGGAGAGGGCCAGCCGGGCGGCGGTCAGCTTCCGGTCCTCTGAGATCACCCGGTTGGCGCTGTAATACCCGTGGAAAAGGGCGGCCAGTTCTTCCAGGTAGGCGGGGATCAGGTGGCAGTTCCGGCCCAGGGCCGCGCTCTCCACCTGCTCGGGGAAAAGCATCAGTTTCCGGACCAGTTCCAGTTCCCCGGGCTCGGTGAGCGGGGCGAGATCGACGGCGGCGAAGTCGGGGAGATCCTCCCCGGCCGACTCCTGGAACTTCTTAAAGATGCTGTTGATCCGGGCGTGGGCGTACTGGACGTAGTAAACCGGGTTGTCGTTGGTCTGCTTCCGGGCCAGTTCGAGGTCGAAATCAAGATGGCTCTCCTTGCGGCGGCGGACAAAGAAGTAGCGGGCGGCGTCTTTGCCGACCTTGTCCAGGACCTGGCGCAGGGAGATGAACTCCCCCAGCCGGGTGGACATCGAGAGCTTCTGCTTCCCCTCGTAGAGAGTGCTCAGCTGGACGATCACCACCTCGAGGATTTCCGGGTCGAGGCCGAAGGCGGCCATCGACCCTTTCAGCCGGGCGATGTAGCCGTGATGGTCGGGCCCCCAGAAGTCGATCAGGGAAGAGAAACCCCGCCCGTACTTCCCCCGGTGGTAGGCGATATCGGAACTGAGGTAGGTCAGCTCCCCGGAGCTTTTCCTCAAAACCCGGTCCTTCTCGTCACCGAAATCCGAGGACTTGAACCAGAGCGCTCCGTCCTTTTCGTAGCTGTGCCCCCGGGCCGACAATTCGGCCAGCGCCTCTTTCACCCCGCCGGAGGCGACCACCTCTTTCTCGCTAACCCAGGAATCGATCGCCACCCCGAAATCTTTCAGCTCGCCCCGGATCATCTCCAGCAGCGAGGCGGAGGCCCAGTCGCCGCAATATTCGACCACCTCCTCCTCGCCGATCCCGGTCCAGCCTTCTTCCGGATCGGGGATTCTCCGGGCCAGACTGCGGATATACTCGCCCTGGTAGTGGTCGGCCGGGAAGTCGATCTCTTCCCCGGCCAGTTCGCGGCGGCGGAGATAGACCGAGCGGCCCAGGATCTTCATCTGGCGGCCGCGGTCGTTGAGGTAGTATTCCCGGCAAACCTCGAAGCCGGCGGCGGTCAGGAGGTTGGCCAGGACATCGCCCACCGCCGCCTGCCGCCCGTGGGCCACGGTCAGGGGTCCGGTCGGGTTGGCGCTGACGAACTCCAGCAGCACCTTCCGGCTTCCGCCGGCGGCGGTATTCCCAAAACCCCCGGAGGAAGCGAGCAGGCGGACCAGCCCCGCCTGGACCGCCGACGGGGCGATGAAGAAGTTGAGAAAACCCCGGCGGGGATCGGCTTCCACCCGGGAGATCATATCCCGGCCGCTTAATCTTTCCCCGATCAGTTCCGAGATGACTCCGGCGATTTCGGCCGGGGGCCGGCGGACCCGGCCGGCGAGCAGCATCGCGGCATTGGTGGCCAGGTCGCCGTGGCCCGCCTCCCGGGGAATCTGGAACTCCAGGGGCGGGAGTTCGGCCGCCGGGAGGAGACCCCGGTCGGCGGCCTCCGCCAGGGCGGAGGAGATAAGTTCGGCGATCTCTGCTTTAACTGCCGGATACATCTTACCCTATTCCCCATTCCCCATTCCCAATTCCCCATTCCCCGATCTCGGGGCGTCGCCCCAGAGGGTCTCCAGGGAATAATACGACCGGGCTTCTTCCAGAAAGACGTGGACCAGGACATCGCCGAAATCCAACACCACCCAGCGCGACTCGGCCAGTCCCTCGACCCGGACCGGCCGGCGGCCGCCGGCGCGGAGCGTGGCATCGATCTCCTCGGCGATCGCCTTCACCTGGCGGGTACTCTTCCCGGAGCAGATGAAAAAATAATCGGCCAGGGAGGAGAGCCCCCTCAGGTCCAGGACCACCGGGTTCTCCGCCTTCTTCTCCCGGGCGGCGGCGGCGGCGGCTTCAATTATCTCTTCGGTCTTCATCTCGGTATAAACGGTGACGGTCGATATAGTCGCTCACAGCCGGCGGGAGGAAGGGCCGGGGGTCTTCCCCCTCCCGGATCGTCCGGCGGATCTCGGAAGACGAAACCGGGACCTCCAGCTCGAGGAACACGGCCCGGTTCTCCTCCCGGATCCGCCGGGCCCAGAGCCTATCCTCCCCCGATATCCGGTCGAAATCATATCCGGGCCGGGCGGCGATTATGAACCGGGACCGGCGGATGATCTCGCCGATTTCCCGCCAGCCGGCGATGCCCAGGTAGTTATCCATCCCGATGATCAGATGGAACTCCGGGCCCGGACCGAAGCGGTCCCGGAGTTCCCGGAGAGTGTCAATAGTATACGATATCCCTCCCCGGTCCAGTTCAATCTCGGAGATGGTCCACTCCGGACGGCCGGCCGCGGCCAGACGAAGCATCGCCAGCCGGTCGGGGCCGGGGGCGGTCGGCTCCCCGGACTTATACGGGGAGACGGCGGCCGGCAGGAAGATCATCCGCTGGAGCCCGGCCATCTCTTCCGCGGCCCGGGCCAGGGCCAGGTGCCCGTTGTGAACGGGGTCGAAGGCCCCCCCGAGCAAGCCGATCTGTTCCCGGACGGTCATCGCGGTTCAAAGAATCAGGAGGTTGTCCCGGTGGATCACCTCGTCGTAGGGCCGGGAGCCGAGGATGGACTTGATCCGCCCGGTCCGCTCGCCCCGGATCATCTCCACCTCCCGAGAAGAATAATTGACCAGCCCCCGGGAGAACTCGGTTCCGTCCGGCCCGGCAATGCTCACCATATCCCCGGTCCGGAAAGGACCTTCCACGGCTGTAACCCCCGAGGCCAGCAGGCTCTTGCCCCTCTCGGCCAGTGCCCGGCGGGCCCCCTCGTCGACCAGGATCCGGCCCTTTTTCAGGCAGGAGAAAGCGATCCAGCATTTCCGGGAGCGGAGCCGGCTGAAAGCGGTGGGGAAGTACGTGCCGACCGTTTCGCCCCGGGCGATATCGGTGAGAACCGCGGAACGGGTCCCGTTGGCGATCACCACCCGGCCCCCGGCCCGGGTGACGATCCCGGCCGCCTCCAGCTTGCTCCCCATACCGCCCCGGGAGTACTCCCCGGGTCCGTCCTGGACCAGGGCCATCACGGCGGGGGTGATCTTCTCCACCCGGCCGATCACTTCCCGGGCCGACTCGGGCCGGGAAGCGGGGGCGAGGAGACCGTCGACATCGGAGAGGAGGACCAGGAGGTCGGCCCCAACCAGGTTGGCGACCAGAGCGGCCAGCTGGTCGTTGTCGCCGAACCGGATTTCGTCGACGGCGACCGTGTCGTTTTCGTTGATGATCGGGATGATATTTCTCCCCAGCAGGGCGAGGAGGGTATGCCGGGCGTTGAGGTGACGGTCGCGGTGGTGGAGCCCCTCCCGGGTCAGGAGGATCTGGCCGACGCGATAACCCCGCCGGCGGAAGGCCTGGTGATAGATATGCATCAAGATCGTCTGGCCGACCGCGGCGGCGGCCTGGAGATCGGGGAGAGTGCCGGGACGGCGCTTCAGCCCCAGCTCCCGGCTGCCGGCGGCGATCGCCCCCGAGGTGACCAGAAGCACCTCCTTACCCTCCCGGCGAAGATCGGCGATCTGGCCGGACAGACGGCCGACAAAGCGAGAGTTTATCCCCCCCTCCTTCCCGGAGAGCAGACGGCTGCCGACCTTGACCACCATCCGACGGGTGGAACGGACCGCGCTTCTCGTTTCTTCTTTCCGATTGCCCGGTTTATTCTTCATCTTCTGACCTCCAGGCGCCGGCGACCCGGCTCGATCCCGGTTCCCGCCCCGCTTCATACCCGGCCGGCTGATTCCGGCGCTGGTCCGGGATCGGGAACGGCCGGCTCCGAAGAGGGGAGCGCCTGCTCCGGGACCAGGCGAAAGAGCGCCCTGACCAGTTCCTTCAAACCTTCCTCCTTCAGGGCCGAGACGGCGAAGACCCGGCCGGGGGCGAGGCCGGTTCGGGTGAGAAACCGGCGATACTTCTCCGCGGCGGGCTCAAGATCCATTTTGTTGGCCGCGATCAGGAAGGGCCGGCTGAGCAGTTCCGGCAGGTGGAGCTTCAACTCCCGCTGGAGATGGTGGTAATCGTCGAACGGGTCCCGCCCGTCCACTCCGGCCATATCGATGACGAAGAGCAGGACCCGGCTCCGTTCGATGTGGCGGAGAAACAAATGGCCGAGCCCGACGTCGCGATGGGCGCCTTCCACCAGGCCGGGGATATCGGCGACCGTGATCGGCTCCCGAACCCCCTCCGGGTCTTCCACCATCCCCGGATAAGGGGCCAGGGTAGTGAAGGGGTAAGGGGCGATACGGGGCCGGGCCCGGGAAATCCGGGAGATCAGGGTCGACTTGCCGGCGTTGGGATAGCCGACCAGTCCGACTTCGGCCAGGATCTTCAATTCCAGCTCAAAATCCCCCTCCTCGCCGGGTTCGCCGGGCTGGGAGATCCGGGGGGCGCGGTTGGTCGAAGTGGCGAAACTTGAGTTGCCCTTTCCCCCTCGGCCGCCCCGGGCCAAAATAACCCGCTGTCCCTCCTCCACCAGGTCGGCCACCAGCTCGCCGGTCGCGGCTTTTCGGATCACCGTCCCCAGCGGAGCCGGACGAACCAGATCAGCCCCACCGCGGCCGGTCTTCTTCTGGCCGCCGCCCGAACCGCCGGAGGCGGCCCGCAAGAGCGGCTGGTAATAGAATCCGGTTAAACCCCCAACCTGATCCGAGGCCTCAATGACTACATCCCCCCCGCTCCCTCCCCGTCCCCCATCGGGACCGCCGCGGGGCTCATACTTTTCCCGCCGGAAACTGATACAGCCGTTACCGCCTTTCCCGGCGGAAACCGAAATCCGCACTCTGTCGATAAAGGGTTTTTTCAAGCGGCTGGAATCAGGAACCGGCCACCGGGGGCAACCGAGACCTGCTTCTTTTGGCCCCGGTCCTCAAAACTTACCACCCCGTCAATCAGCGAGAAAAGGGTATCGTCGCGGCCCCGGCCCACGTTCTTACCGGGCAGAACCCGGGTTCCCCGCTGACGGATAATAATGCTCCCGCCCCGGACGAACTGGCCGGAATTTCTCTTCAACCCCAGCCGTTGAGAATGGCTGTCTCTCCCGTTGCGGGAGCTGCCCTGTCCTGTTTTATGCGACACTTCTTCCTCCTTCCGGGAGCGGATCCCCGAGGGAACAACCCGGATATTTTAGAATTTCAATTCCAGCCGGGCGAGGCCCGTTTATTCAGCCGCGGCCTTGGTCGACGACGCCTTCTTTTTTGCGGCGGGCTTCTTGGCGGCGGGCTTCTTGGCGGCGGGTTTCTTGGCCGTGGGTTTTTTGGCTGCGGGCTTCTTGGCGACGGCCGGCTTCTTGGCGGCCGGGGACTTAGGTCCCCCGGCGGACTTCTCGGCGACGGACGGCGGGGCCGATTCCCCTGAGGTTTTTCCCGGGGTCGTGATCTTCTCAATCTCCACCCGGGTGAAGTCCTGGCGGTGCCCGATCTTTCGGTGGGAGTCTTTGCGCCGTTTATACTTATAGACCACGACCTTGGGCGAACGGCCGAATTCCAAAATCCGGCCTTCGACGGCAAACCCCTGAAGCCGGGGCCGGCCGACCGAGATCTTCTTCCCGTCCCAATAGAGGAGGACGGAGGGAAATGTCAGCTTCTCTCCCGTGGACCCCGGGATCTTCGGGACCTCGATAATATCACCTTTTTCGGCCAGGAACTGCTTCCCGGCGATTTCGACTACTGCGAAGTTCATCGTTCTTTCTCCAGTTTTCGGTAAATTTAAGCGAGGCCAAGGCCCCTGTCAACGGAAAATAAGTTGAGAATCGAGAAGCCGGAATTCTGAATTCTGGATTCTGAATTCTGTACCTAAACCTGTTCCCGGCCGGTGGAGGATAAAGCCCAGACAATATACTCCTGGAAACCAAGCTCGGGGTTGTCGATTATGCTGATCCGGATCCCCCGGCGGCGGGCAAACCGGCGCAGCCCGTCCCAGCCTTCTTCCAGGAGGTAACGGGCCAGGTGGGGAGAGGCCTCGATCCGGAACCGCTTGATCTTGGGATGGCTGTACATCCCCGATCTCAGCTTCCGCTCGATCTCCAGTCCGAGGCTGAAGAGGGACTTGACCACCCCCAGCCCCCGACAGTAGGGGCAGAGTTCATAGACCTTTTTTAAAAAGCTTTCTTCTTCCCGCTGCCGGGTCAGCTGGACCAGGCCGAATTCGGAGAAGGGGAGGACTTTGGTCCGGGCCTTGTCCTTTTTCAGTTCCTTGAGCAGGGTGTTCATCACCTGCTTCTGGTACTTCCGCGAGGACATATCGATGAAATCGATGACGATAATCCCCCCCACGTTGCGCAATCTCAACTGGGTGGCCACCTCCTCGGCCGCCTCCATATTGGCTTTCAGGGCCGTCTCTTCCTGGCCCTTGCGGTTCTTGTGCCGGCCGGAGTTGACATCGACCGCGACCAGGGCCTCGGTCTGGTTGAAGACCACGAACCCCCCGCACTTCAGCCAGATCTTGGGCTTGAAGAGCTTTTCCACCGCCGCTTCCAGGTTGTGCTTCTCAAAGAGGGGTTTGCGTCCCCGGTAGTGAACCAGCTTGGACTGGGCCTCGGAATCGAAGGTTGAGAGGAAGCGGTTGAGTTTCTTGAACTCAGTCCGGGAATCGACGATGATATGCTTGACGTCGGTAAGCAGGGATTCCCGGACCGCCTTCATCACCAGCCCCATCTCCTCGTGGAGCAGGGCGGGCGCGGCCTTCTTGGCCCCTTTCTGGATCGTCTTCCACTGGTTGAGGAGGTAATGGAGGTCCTTCTTCAGGTTGCGGTCGGTGGCGGTCAGGGAGGCGGTCCTGACGATCACCCCGACTTCCTCCTTCCCGACTATATCCTGGAGGACTTTCCGCAGCCGACGGCGCTGGGAGGGGTCGGAGATCTTGCGGGAGACCCCGATCCTCCGTTCCCGCGGGGTGAGGACCAGGTAGCGGCCCGGGAGGCTGATCTGGGTGGTCAGCCGGGGTCCTTTGCCCCCCATCGGCTCCTTGACCACCTGGACCATAATCTCCTGGCCCTTCCGGAGCAGCTGCTGGATGGTCCGAACCGCGCCCGGGCGGGTGTTTTTGGCTCCGCTGTTCTTGGCTCCGTCGCGCTTGGCTCCGCCGGACTTGGCTCCGCCGGTCTGCGCTCCGCCGTTCTCCTCGTCATCGTTGTACTCTTCCCAGAGGGACGACGATTCCGCGGTCTCCCGCATCGGGAGGAAACCCTCCTTCTCCAGGCCGACCGCGACAAAGGCGGCGTCGAGGCCGGGAAGAATAGTGCTGACCGTGCCCTTGTAGATGTTTCCCAGCGGCCGCTGTTCGTCTCCCCGTTCGAGGAAGAACTGTTCCAGCTTGCCGTCGGAGAGGACGGCGACCCGGTTTTCACCCGAGCCGCAATTGATAATTATTTCCTTGGACATTGTATTAGGGGTGGGGAATAGGGACCGGTCACGGGAACAGACAACCCGCCGGCCCTGTATTCCTGGTTAAGGTTTATGCGTGGGGGATGGTCGTTAATCCCCGAACTTTGCTTTTCTCTGTTTATGATTTCGTTGGCAAAAGGTGAGATAATAGGCCGGAATCCAACAATGCGCAATACGTTTCTTCAGGGCAAAAATCCCAGACGCTGCCAGCGCCAGCCGGGAAGGTGCGCCGGGTCGGCCCCCGAGAGAGCAATCAGAACCGGATAGGGCTGGCAGTTTTCCTTCAGAGAGAGGACCATCCGCACCCCCCCCTCCCCTTCCCGGACCAGGCTCTTTACCCCCGCCCGGGCGTCGATCTCCTTTTCCTTGCCCCCCCGCCGCCAGACCATCCTGATCTCGGCGGCGGCCAGGAAATTATCCACCGCTTCCCGGCTGACCCGGAACGGTTCTTCCGGATCCACCCGGTACTCGGCCGCTTCCAGCCGGGCGTTGAGCGAGGGTTCCCCGGCGGACAATACCCGGGAGTCCTTGATCTCGATCCCTTCCGGGAGATGGGGATTGAGAATCCCCGCCGTCTCCGCTCCAGCCGGCGTCCCGGTCAGACTGAGATCGAGCCGTTCGTTCAACCCTTCCATCCCGACCTTGAGCGGCGGACAGAACGAAACCACCGGATGGGGGCTGTAGCCCCGGGAATAAGCGACCGGGAGGCCGGCCCGGGAAAACGCCCGGAACAGTACCCGGATCAGGTCCCGGTGAGAGATAAACCGGATCAGCCCGGTCTTGGAGTAAGTCAGGCGGAGTTTATATATCTCCGGACCGTCCCCCCCCCCAATAATTTTATCCCGTTTCTCTGTCATATCTTAAATCGCTATCGCTATCGGGATCGGCTTTTCTGTGGGGGTGCGATTCCGTTACCGGTGGATCCATTAATTTCCCCGCGCACGCCGCGCCTCCCGGACCAGGACTTCCCGGTCCACCCCGGTCCCGATATGGTCCCAGGACAGGGGATCGGAAAAACCGGCGGGCGGTTTCAGGTAATCGTCGATCGCCACCCCGGCGTCGGCGAAGGCCCGTTCCCATTTATCGAAGCGAAAGGACTCGCTCCAGCCGTCGAAACGGCAACCCGCCTCCCAGGCCCTCCGGATCACCCCGCCCAGGCGCCGGTCGCCCCGGGCGATCGCCCCCTCCAGGCGGCTCACTTCCACCGGGCGGAACTTCAGCTTGACTTTCCGCGAAGAGACCAAATCCCGGATCAGGTTTTTCCGGGTGTTGATCGCGTCCGGACCGGCCATCGCTTCCCACTGGAACGGGGTCCCCGGCCGGGGAACAAAATTCGAGATGGTGACGTTGAGCTTCCCCCCCCAGCCCGCCATCCGGTTGATCAGCCGGGCCAGTTCCCGGATATCTTCTTCGGACTCGGTGGGCAGGCCGATCATAAAGTAAAGCTTGAGCAGCCGCCAGCCGCGCCGGTGGAGCTGGCGGCCGATCTCCCGGAGCCGGTCGGGGTCGAGGTCCTTCCCGATCACCTTCTGGAGGCGGACGCTGCCCGCCTCCGGGGCCAGGGTGATCCCGGTCTTCTTCAACCGGCTCAGCTCCTCCAGCATCCCCTCGCTGACGGTGGCGACGTTGAGCGAGGGGAGGGCGAGGTGTCCCGACCGAACGGCCAGGGCCGGGGACAGGGTCCGGAGCAGGTCTTCGATCTCCCGGTAATCCCCGCTGGAGAGGGAAAGGAGGGAGACCTCCTCGTAGCCCCAATCCCGGGACAGGCTCAGAGCCTGCTCTTTTACCGCTTCCGGACTTTTCTCCCGGACCGGGCGGCCGGTCCAGCCCGCCTGGCAGAAACGGCAACCCCGCTTGCAGCCCCGCATAATCTCCACCACTCCCCGGTCGTGGACGATCTCGGTGACCGGGATCAGGGGACGCTCCACCCGGGATCGATCGAGATCTCCGGCCACCCGCTTCTCGATCCGCCCGGGGATCCCCGGCTCCCGGGGGACCGGGGACCGCCGGGTGCCGGACGGCCCGCTTGCCCGCCTGTAAAGAGCGGGGCCGTAAAGACCGGGAACGGACCGGACCAATCCGGCCAGGACCTCGTTCTTGGTTAGCCCCGGCTCTCCCCGGCGGGCCTTCCAGGGCCGGTAGGCTTCGATGATCTCTTCGATCGCCTCCTCCCCGTCTCCGACCAGGAAGAGATCGAAGAAATCGGCCAGCGGCTCGGGGTTGAGCGTCCCCACCCCGCCGCCGAGGATCAGGGGGTAGCGGGGCCAGGGGCGGTCCCGGGCGAGCAGAGGAAGCCCGGCCAGGTCGAGCATCGTCAGGACGTTGGTATAGGTCAGCTCGACCTGGAGGGAAAAACCCCAGATATCGAAATCCCCGGCCGGGGTAAAGGTCTCCAGCGAAGGGAGCGGAAGACCGGCCAGGCGGAGGGCGTCTTCCATATCCCGGGCCGGGGCAAAGGCTCGTTCCGCCGACGCCGACGGCGAGCGGTTGACAATATCGTAGAGAATCGCCAGGCCGTGATGGCTCATCCCCACCTCGT
>JAVCCZ010000134.1 GCA_030765265.1 Candidatus Erginobacter occultus | reverse complement strand
TCAAGTCTTCCCGGCGGATCGACCAGGGGGTGCTGGAGGTCGAGGTCCTGGAGAAGGTGATCCGGGAGAAACGCCAGGAGATGCGGAAGCTCAAGGAGCAGCTGACCGGGCTGAAAGGGTCGATCCTGGGCGAGGTGATGGAAATGACCGGCGAACTGGTCAAGGAGACCAAGGACGCCCTCCAGATCAAGGTCGGGCCCCAGGAGATGTACATCCCCCGGGTATGTTTCTCCGAGTACGAGGAGATCGCCGGCGGTCAGTACCGGTTCGTGGTTCAGAAGGATTACCTGGAGTTCAAGCTCCGCCGTCTCCAGGAAGCCGGTTCCGAGGACGCCATCACCACCGTCAAGGCCGAGCTTCTCCAGGAGACCGACCGGGCCTACCTGATGAAGTACGAGGGGATGGAGATCTGGTTTCCCAAGCGGGCGGTGATCGAGGCCCGGGACCAGGGCAAGGAATGGGAGTTCGTGGTTTCTTCCGACTTCTGGATGTTCAAGCTGGAAAAGCTGGTCTCCTGACCGGTCCCGCGCTCCGACTTACCCGAAGTTCTCTTCCGGGACCAGGCTGTCCCCGAACTGTCGCTGGAGTCGCTCCTTGTCTTCGAAGGTCAGGGTGGAGAGGAAGTCCTCAAACTTGATCCCGGCGGTCTGCTCGAGGATGAACATCACCGACTCGACGAACGCCTTGATGCTGCGGGATTGGTAGTTAGGGATGGTGCTGACCTTCTGATAGAGGTAGAAGCGGATCTTGATCCAGAGGGCGTAAACCTTCTTGCTCCATTCCCGGGGCATACCCTTTTCCTTGACCAGCTGGTCGAGCCGCCAGCTGAAGTTGGTCGGGGTGGTCGGCCCCTCTTCCTCGGGGAGAGATTTCGACATTACCCTCCCCATCGCGAGGAAGGCGTAGTGTCCGGCGTGCTGGAATCGTTCGCGCCGCTCGAGGACGATGGCCGTGATCATCAGGTCGATGGTTTTCGGATCTACCTTCAGTCGCTGGATGGTCATTGGCTGCTCCCGGATAATAGTGGACGAATTTGTCCTCTTAATGAAACTATACCATCTTCATTCTTTCGGGCAATGTAATTTCGCGAGATCGGGGGAGTTTGATCGAGATGATTCACTATGACTGCCGCTATTACCGAGGTGACCGGCCCTGCGACTTTCACAAGGTAACCGGGGTGGTCTGCCGGGACTGCCCCCATTATTCCATTGCCGGGGAGAAGATCCTGCTGATCAAGCTCGACGCCGCCGGTGATGTCCTGCGGACGACCTCGCTCCTGCCCGGCCTGAAGAAACGTTTTCCCCAAAGCTTCCTGACCTGGATCACCCGGGCCGGTTCGCTGCCTCTCTTCCTCCACAATCCGCTGGTCGACCGCGTCCTCCCCCTCCAGCCCGAGGGGTTGGTCTCGGTCCTTTCCGAGACTTTCGACCTCGCGCTCAACCTCGACACCTCGCCGCTCAGTTCCTCGCTCCAGGCCCTGGTCCGGGCCGGGGAGAAAAAAGGTTTCACCCTCGATGGGTCCGGCCGGGCCGCCCCCTGCGGCCCCGAAGCCGAGACCTGGCTGGAGATGTCGGTCTTCGACAATGTCAAGCGGGCCAACCGGAAAACCTGCCAGACCCTGATCCGGGAGATCTCCGGGCTCCCTCCGCCCGACGGGGAGATTGTTCTCAACCTCTCCCCGGAGGAGATCGCCCGGGGGGGGAAATTCGCCCAAGAGAACGGGTTGCGCGCGGACGATCTGGTGATCGGATTCAATACCGGCGGCGGGCGCCGCTGGAAATGGAAGAAGTGGACCCGGGAGGGGACCCTGGCCCTGGCCCGGCTCTGCCGCGACCGGCTGAGGGCGAAGATTCTTCTCTATGGCGGGCCGGAGGAAGAAGAGAGAAACGCCTGGCTGGTCCGGGAAGGGGAAGGCCTCTTCATCGATACCGGCTGCCGCAACGACCTGCGGACTTTCTTCGCGCTGCTCAATCTTTCCCGACTCCTGGTCACCTCCGATACCCTCGCCCTCCACGCCGCCGCCGGCCTGAAGAAAAAGGTAGTGGCCCTCTTCGGCCCGACCTCGGCCGCGGAGATCGAGCTTTACGGACGGGGAGAAAAAGTGGTCGCCCCCGTCCCCTGCGTATGCTGCTACCGTCCCGACTGCGATGTCGAGCCCAACTGTATGGAGTCGATCGACCCCGAGACTGTCTTTGCCGCCGTCCACCGACTTCTCCTCCCTGAAGATCCTGAACGATGAAGATTACGGTTATGATCCCCACCTACGACGAGGCCGGGAATATCGGGTCGCTGATCGATGAGCTGCTGCTGCTCCCCCTGGAGGAGATAAATATTTTGGTTGTTGACGACGACTCGCCCGACGGCACCGGGAAGATCGCGGCCGGGCGGGCGGAGCGGGACGGCCGGGTCCGGCTGCTCTCCCGGAAGGACGAGAGGGGTCGGGGCCGGGCCGGCCGGGCGGGATTTCTGCGGGCCCTGACTGATGGGGCGGATCTGGTGGTCGAGATGGACGGGGACGGCTCCCACGACCCGGCCGATCTCCCCCGGCTGCTGGAACCGATCCGTCGGGGGGAGGCCGACGTGGTGATCGGGTCCCGGTTCGTCCCCGGGGGCTGGGTGGAGGGGAGGGAATGGTCCCGCGACCTGCTCAGCGCGCTGGCCCGCTGCTATCTCCGGCTGGTGCTGGGAACCCCGGTCCACGACCCCACTTCCGGTTACCGGGCTTTCAAGCGCCCGGCCCTGGAAGCGATCGATCCCGGAAGCCTGGCCGCGGCCGACCCCTTTATCGTTGCCGAGGTTCTCTACCGCTGCCGGCAAAAGCGGCTGCGGATCGCCGAGGTGCCGATCGTCTTTCGTCCCCGCCGGTCCGGGGTCTCCAAGCTCCGCCCCCGGACCCTGTTCGCCTATCTCTTCCGGGCCGGGTGGCTGAGACTCGGGGGCAAAATTTCCGGTTAGTACGATTTTTGTCCGACGCGTCCGACCGGTCCGACGCGTCCGAACCGAATTCAGGAGGATGCGATGAGCTCGAATCTGTTGAAAAAATACGGCTTCAACGAAGCGGAGTTCCAGTCCCTCCAGGCCGCCTATAGGTCGGGAGAATTGAGTCTGCAAAGCAACCTGATCAATTACGGTAATTCCTGGCGGGTCCGCCCGCCCCTGCCCTCGGACAGCGTTGATTTCCCTTCCCCGGTCGGCCGCGAGTCCGAGCGGGGCCGGGAGATCATCGCCGCCGGGCGGCTCGGCCTGATCTTTATGAACGGTGGCGCCGCCACCCGGTTCCAGAAACCGGGAGAGAACCTGCCCAAGGGCGCCTTCCCGATAATGGAACTGAAGGGCCGCGAGCGGAGTTTTATGGAGTTGAAGATCGCCAACGCCCGGGCGGCGGAGAAGGAGTTCGGGGGGCGGATCCCGGCCTGGATCCTCAACAGCTACTTCACCGAGGAGCGGACCCGGGAGATTTTAAAAGAGAGCGCCGACTACGGCAAGGACCATCTTTACACTTATTGCCAGGGGATAATGAAGCGGGTCATCCCCTCGGAGGCTGATCTCCGGCTCCACTATGGAAAAGCGGTCGGCAAGCTGGAGAAGAAGATCGGGAAGCTGCCGCCCGGGGAGGAACGGGCGGAGGCGGAGAAGGAGAAGGAAGAGTTGGAAGCCAACCTCACCGGCTGGATCGGGGAACTGGCCGGGCGGGCCGGGGACGAGCTGGACGAGGCGGCGGGGAAGGACCGCTATAACCCCCCGGGCCATCTCGACACCACCCTCTGGCTGATCCTCGACCGGTCCCGGCCGCTGCTGAAGATGCTGGATTTGGGGGTGGAGTACCTGATGATCTCCAACATCGACAACCTGGGGGCGCTGGTCGATTCCGCCCTCCCCGGGCTCCTCTCGATCCGGCGGGAAGCAGGGGCGGGGATTCTCTGCGAGGTCAGCGTCAAGCCCCCGGGCCAGAAAGGCGGGGCCCTGGCCCGGGTTTACGATCCGGAACGGGATCGGGAATGGTGCCAGCTGATCGAGGAGTTCGCCTTTCCCCTCGACTTTGACCAGGACCGGATACCCGAATTCAACAACGCCGCCTACACGGTGGCGGTGGCCGACCTGCTCCGGATCTTCGGTCTGAACCGGGAGGAACTGGCCGGAGGGTCGCGGGAGGCACTGGCGGACCGGGTTCGGGCGGTTACCGATCGTCTCCCGGTTTACGTGGCGATCAAGGAACTGAAACGGCCCGGTCAGCCGCCGCTGCCGGTGGTCCAGTTCGAGCGCCTCCAGGGCGACCTGACCCGGCTGCTCCAGCCGCTGGCGGTGAAGACCGAGGACCGGTTCTTCCCGGTCAAGAAACGGGAGGATATCCCGACTGTCGTCCCCCGCCTGCAACAGGTCCTCTCCGGCCGGGTTCTCCTCTCGAACCGGGCTTAATTCATTCGATTTATCTTCCCGGTTTAAGTTATACTGCGGTTTTTCCCGAAACAGGGAATCAGAGATGGAAAAAGTCACCGCTATCATTACCTGCCAGGACCGGGAAGACGAGATCGAGGCCTGCCTGAGGAGCGTCCGCTGGGTCGACGAGCTGATCGTGGTCGACTCCTTCAGTTCCGACCGGACGCCGGCGCTGGCGAAAAAGTGGGCGGATCGTTTCTACCAGCGGGAATACCTTTCCCCGGGGGAGCAGAAGAACTGGGCGATGGGGCGGGCTTCCCACGGTTGGATTCTGGTTATCGATTCCGACGAGGTGATCCCGGAAGCTCTGGCCCGGGAAGTCCGCCGGGAACTGGCGTCCCCGGCTCACGGCTGTTACCGGGTCCGCCGCCAGGCCATCTTCCTCGGCCGGAAGATGAGGTTTGGCGCCTGGGGAAGCGACTCCAACTATTTCCTCTTCCGCCGCGGACGTTATAAGTATACCGAAGAGGTCCACGAGATTCTCCTCCCGAAGGATAAGTGCGGCTGTTTTCGGGAACCCCTGATTCATTACACCCATCGTTCTTTAGAAGAGTTTGTCGGGAAATCACACCGTTACGCCGCCGCCTCGGCCGAGAAATACTATCTCCGGGGGAGGCGGGGATATGCCGCCCGGGCCCTTTTCCATCCGCTCTTCAACTTCATCTGGAATTATTGCTTCCGGCTCGGTTTTCTGGACGGCTCCCGGGGGTTGATCAGCGCTGTGTTGAGTTCGGCTTACGTGGCCGAAAAGTACGCCCGGCTCTGGGAGTTGACCGGGACCGCCCGGAAAATCAACGGGGACAAACCCCAGTGATCGACCCGGGAAAACCGATTTCCTCCCTGCTGGTTACCCACTCCCCCCGCTGGAACGGAGAGACGGAATACGCCTTCGGGGTTATCCAGGCCGGGGTGGAGATGGGGATCAAGACCACCGTGGTCGCTCCCCGGGATTGCGTTCTGGCCCGGAAGGTGGCCGGCTCGGTCCGCCTGCTGGATTTTCCCGGCCGCGACCCGTCCTCATCCTCGGTCTGTTTTTTCCGTTCTCTCATCCGGCTAACCCGCTTGATCGACGAGGGCGACTTCGATATTCTTCACTCTTGCCGGGCCACCGCCCATCTCCTGACCGCGCTGGCCGCCCGGAATCGGGTGCCCCTGCTCCATCTCCGGGGAGGGGCCAAGAAACCCTATGGGCATCCGGGTAACCGGTTGCTCTACCGGAAGCTGTCCGCCGGGGTGATCGTCTCCTCGAAACGGGTGGAGAACTGGATGACGGGAAACCTCAAGGTCCCTCCGGAACGGGTCCACCGGATCCTGGCCCCGGTCGATACCGACGGTTTCCGTCCTGGTTCTCCCGACTTTTCCCTATTCGATGAGTTGAAGATCCCCCGGGGTGTTCCCCTGGTGGTCAAGGTGGCGAGGCTGGCCCCGATCAAGGGACATCCGGTATTGCTGGAAGCGATGGCTGAAGTCCGTCGCCGGGTCCCCGGGTCGGTTCTGGTTCTGGTTGGCGGGCCTTTTGAAGGACAGGATGAAATCATCCGCCGCCGGATCGGGGAACTGGGGTTGGAGGGGGCGGTGATTATGACCGGGCGGCGGAACGATATTCCCCGTTTCCTCTCTGCCGCCACGGTCTGCGTCTCTTCCTCGCTGGGGAGCGAGGAGAATTCCCGGGCGGTAGGGGAGTATATGGCCTCCGGCCGCCCGGTGGCCGCCACCACGGTCGGGGTTATCCCGGAAATGGTGGCGGACGGGGTTACCGGCCGGCTGGTTCCCCCCCGCGACCCCGGTGCCCTGGCCGAGGCGATTGCCGCCCTGCTCGAAGACCGGGAACGGGCGGAGCAGATGGGGGCGGCCGGGAGAGAACGGGCGGAAAAGGAATTTTCCCGGCGCGCCTTCGCCCGCCGCCTCCGCGTGGTCCTCGACTCGCTGGGGATACGAAGGACAGATAATATAACCTCCGCGTTTCAATTTATTCGAGGGGAGAAAAGAAGATGAGCGATTCCTTGCAGTGTCCGGATTATAACTTCCGGCTCCGGGACTGGCCGGTCGGGGCCCAGATGCTCTTTGTCGCCTTCGGGGCCCTGGTCCTGGTTCCGCTCCTGACCGGTCTCGACCCCCGGGCGGCCCTCTTTACCGCCGGGGCTGGGACCCTGATCTTCCAGGCGGTGACCCGGGGCAAGGTCCCGATCTTTCTCGCCTCCTCCTTCGCCTTCATCGCCCCGATCATTTACGGGGTGGGGGCCTGGGGGATCCCGGAGACCCTCTGCGGGCTGGCCGCGGCCGGCGTCTTTTACGTCTTCTTGAGCCTGATCATCCGCTGGAAGGGGAGCGGGATTCTTCATCGCCTGCTGCCCCCGGTGGTCACCGGGCCGGTGATTATGGTGATCGGGCTGATCCTGGCTCCGGTGGCGGTGAATATGGCCCTGGGCAAGACCGGGGACGGCGCCGCGGTCCTCTTTCCGGCCCACCGGGCCCTGCTGGCGGCCGGGGCCGCCCTGGCGGTCAGCGTCCTGGTCTCTTTGCGGGGGAGGGGGATGCTCCGGCTGCTCCCGGTGATCTGCGGGATTGGCGCCGGTTATCTGGTCTCCCTCTTTCTGGGGTTGGTAGATTTCTCGCCCCTGGCGGCCGCGCCCTGGCTGTCCCTCCCCGGCTTTGTCTTCCCTCGCTGGTCCTGGGAGGCGATCGTCTATATCCTCCCGGTGGCGATCGCCCCGGCCATCGAGCACTTCGGCGACATCATCGCCATCGGTGCGGTGGCCCGACGGGACTATGTCCGGGACCCCGGGATCCAGAACACCCTGCTCGGCGACGGCCTGGCCACCAGCTTTGCCGCCTTCTTCGGCGGTCCCCCCAACACCACCTACTCCGAGGTGACCGGGGCGGTGGCCCTGATCCGGGTCTTCAACCCGGCGGTGATGACCTGGGGGGCGATCTTCGCCATCGGGTTTTCCTTTTTCGGCAAGCTGGGGGCCCTGCTCCGGACCATCCCGACCCCGGTGATGGGAGGGATAATGCTCCTGCTCTTCGGGGCGATCACCGTGGTCGGTCTCAACACCCTGGTCCGCTCCCGGGTCAACCTGACCGAGCCCCGCAACCTGGTCATCGCCTCGTTGATCCTGGTCGGGGGGATCGGGGGGATGACGGTCTCGATCGGAACTTTCTCCCTCTCCGGGATCGGCCTCGCCGGCCTGGCCGGGGTGATCCTCAACCTGATCCTCCCCGAGGGACGGGGGCCGGCGGAGCCGGAGTGCGTTGGGGAGGCGACACTCGAATCCGGGATGGGAGGAGGGGATAATGTCAGTTAGCCGGGATAAGATAAGCTACGGCGGATGGAAGGATTGCCTCCGCCTGGCCAACGGCTCCGTGGAGGCGGTCCTGACCACGGCGGTCGGACCCCGGGTGATCCGCTACGGCCTGGACGGGGGAGAGAACGTACTGGGCGAGGTCGAAGCCGACCGGGGGCTGACCGGGGGGGAGGAGTGGCGGCTCTACGGCGGCCACCGTCTCTGGCACAGCCCCGAGGACCCGGTCCGGACCTACCAGCCGGACAACCGCCCCCTCGCCGTCCGGGAGATCCCCGGCGGGGCGGCGCTGCGCCAGCCGGTCGAGGAAAAGACCGGGATCGAGAAAGAATTGGAGGTGACCCTGGCCCCCGCGGGGAGCCGGGTCTTTCTCCGCCACCGGCTGACCAACCGGGGTCTCCGGCCGGTCGAGCTGGCGGCCTGGGCGATCACGGTGATGGCCCCCGGCGGCCGGGAGGTGGTTCCCCAGCCCGAGCCGGCGGCGGGACTCCTGCCTGACCGTCTCCTGGCCCTCTGGCCCTACAGCCGTCTCGACGACCCGCGGCTGGTCTTTTCCGGCCGCTATATCCTCCTGCGCCAGGACCCGGAAGCGGAGGGGCCGCTCAAGCTCGGCCTCCCCAACCGGGAGGGCTGGGCCGGATACTTCAACCGGGGGAGGTTCTTCCGCAAGTCCCACTGCCACCAACCCGGGTCCCGTTACCCCGATTTCGGCTGTTCCTACGAAACCTACACCAACGCCGCGATGCTGGAGATGGAGTCTCTCTCCCCGCTGGCCGTGCTCGAACCGGGCGGCTCGATCGAGCATCGGGAGGAGTGGGAGCTTTTCGACAACGTCCCCGACCCCGGCCCCGACTCCCGGGCGGTCGAGGCCGCCCTGGCCTCGCTCCACCTACCGGAGATGAAAGGGGAGGTTTGACTTTTTCGATTGGTCGGGGTAATTTGGCCCCCTCTGGAATCGGTATCGCTATCGGGATCGGGATCGCTATCGGGATTGAATCCCCGCGCGGGGGGCGACGAGCGGCAACCGGTTGTCCAGTCCTGAAGACTTCGATAGCGGTAGCGATTAATATTTGGGCAAGATAAAATGGAGAATGGAGAATGAAAATACTCTGCACTGGCGGGGCCGGCTTTATCGGGAGCTTTCTGGTCGACGAACTGGTCCGGAAGGGTCACGAAGTGAGGATCTACGACAATATCGAGCCCCAGGTCCACCCCGAGGGGAAGGTCCCCGATTACCTCAACCCCGAGGCGGAGTTAATCCGGGAGGATATGCTCAATTACGACGCCCTGGCCCGGGCCGTCGAGGGGGTGGAGGTGATCTGCCACGACGCCGCGATGGTCGGGGTCGGCCAGTCGATGTACCAGATCCGGCGCTATATGGAGGTCAACACCCTGGGCACCGCCAACCTCCTCGATATCCTGGTCAACCGGAAGAACCGGGTGGCCAAGCTGCTGGTGGCTTCCTCGATGTCCACTTACGGGGAGGGGGCCTACGACTGCGAAGCCTGCGGGCGGGTGGCCCCGCCGCTGCGGACCGAGGAGCAGATGGCGAAAGGCGATTTCGAGGTTTACTGCCCAGAATGTGGGAAGCCCGCCCGGGCTGTTTCGACCCCGGAGAGCAAGCTCCAGGAGATCAACTCCTACTACGCCCTGGCCAAGAAGGATCAGGAGGATATGGTGATGCTCTTCGGGAGGACCTACGGTCTCCCGGTCGTCGCCTTCCGCCGGTTCAACGTCTTCGGTCCCCGGCAGTCCCTCTCCAACCCCTATACCGGGGTGGCGGCGATCTTTTTGAGCCGGCTGCTCAACGACCACCGGCCGATCGTCTTCGAGGACGGCCTCCAGAGCCGGGACTTCATCTCGGTCCACGATATCGTCCGGGCCAATATCCTGGCGATGGAGAACCCGAAAGCCGACGGCCGGATCTATAACGTCGGCGCCGGGAGGCAGGTCTCGGTGCTGGAGATCGCCCGCACCCTCGGTGACCTGCTGGGTAAAAAGATCGAGCCCGAGATCGTCGGCCGTTTCCGCAAGGGCGATGTCCGTCACTGTTTCGCCGATATCAGCCGGATCCGGGAGGACCTCGGGTTTGAGCCCCGGGTCAGCCTGGAAGATGGTTTTCGGGAACTGATCGAATGGTCGGCCTCCGCCGAGGCCCGGGATTACGGCGACCGGGCCACCGCCGAACTGCGGGAGAAAGGGCTGGTGGGATGACCGGAAACCGGGGACGGCCGAAAGCGGAGGCGGTTTACTTTCCCGCCGAAGGGCACGGCTTCCGGGGCGGGGAGACGATCCGGCGGGCCTTAAAGGCCGAGTACGATTTCTGCCGCCGGTTCTTATTCAACCAGACCGGTAATACCGGTCTGGTTAAATAGTGTCTGAACGAAAACCCCAAAAACCAGGTCATTGCGAGGAGGGACGACGAAGCAATCTGTTGAGTTTGTGATGAGATTGCTTCGTCACTTCGTTCCTCGCAATGACAAAGTCTATGTGATTTAAGGTTTTCGTTCAGACACTA
>JAVCCZ010000243.1 GCA_030765265.1 Candidatus Erginobacter occultus | reverse complement strand
TGCTGGCGGCCGCCCTGGCCAGCTTCCTCCTCGACCGGTTCACTCCGGATCTCACCGCGCTGCTGGTCTTCTCCGCCCTCCTGGTCAGCGGGATCCTCACCCCCCGGGAGGCATTCAGCGTCTTCACCAACCCGGCCCCGATTGCCGTCGGGGCGATGTTCATCTTAAGCGCCGCCCTGGAGAAGTCGGGGGCGATCGATCAGGCCGCCCTCTTCCTCCGCCGGCTCGCTCCTTCGGGACCCGCGGTCTTCACGCTGGTGATGATCCTGGGAGCGGCGGCGGTCTCGGCGATCATCAACAATACCCTGGTGGTGGTGGTCTTCCTCCCGGTGGTCTTGAGCCTGGCCCGGGAAATGGAACTGGCCCCCTCCAAGCTCCTGATCCCCCTCTCCTATGCCGCCATCTTCGGGGGGAGCTGCACCCTGATCGGGACCTCGACCAATCTTTTGGTCAGCGGGATCGCCGTCGATTACGGGCAACAGCCGCTGGGGATGTTCGAGCTGGCCCCGATCGGCCTCCCCCTGCTGGCGCTGGGGACCGCCTACCTGATGTTCTTCGGCCGCCGGCTCCTCCCCGCCCGGGACACCCTCTCCTCGCTGCTCTCGGAGGAGGAGCGGCGGGAGTACATCATCGAGGCCTTCGTCCGGCCGAACTCTCCCTTGATCGGGAAGACCCTGGCGGAGTCGGGGATCGGCCGGGATCTCGATACCCGGGCGATCGCGGTCATCCGGGGGGGATTGACCCTCCAGACCGAACTCCAGAACCTGACCCTCGAGGCCGGCGACCGGATCGACCTGGTCAGCCGGCCCTCCGGGATCGCCCGGGCCCGCGCCTTGAAAGGGATCGATCTCTCGACCGAACTGGCCCTCGACCTGGAGGCGATCTCCACCCACGAAGCCCTGATCGTGGAGGGGGTGATTGGACCCAACTCGAGCTTGATCGGCCGGACCATCCGGGAGGTCACTTTCAGCCAGCGCTACCGGATGATCGTTCTCGGGGCCCATCGCCGGGGGAAGGGGATGCGGGAGGACGTCGCCAACCTCCGACTGGAATTCGGCGACACCCTGCTCCTGCTCGGGGCCGACAACGCCCTCAACCTCCTGAGGCGGGGGGAGGATATCCTGGTCATCGACCGCCCCTATACCCCGGATCGGGTCCGGCGGTCGCGGATCGTTCTGGTTCTGGCGGTCCTCCTCGGGGTGATCGCCGCCGCCGCCACCGGCCTGGCCCCGATCGAGACGGCGGCGGTGGTCGGTTGCGTGATTCTCTTTGCCGGCGGGGTTCTCAAGCCCGCCGACGGTTACCGGGCGGTGAAGTGGAACCTGCTGTTTTTGATCTTCGGGATGCTCTCCCTCGGCCTGGCGATGGAGAAGACCGGGACCTCGGCCTTCTTTGCCCGGGGACTCTTTACCATCTCTTCCCGCTGGTTTCCCTCGCTTCCCCAGCCCCTGGTTCTGCTGGCCGGGATCTACCTCCTGACCACCCTGCTGACCGAGGTACTGACCAATAACGCCAGCGCGGTCCTGATCTCCGGCCTGGCGATTGGGATCGCCCAGTCCCTCGGGGTCAGTCCCCGCCCCTTCATCGTGGCGGTGGCCCTGGCCGCCAGCGCCAGTTTCGCCACCCCGATCGGCTACCAGACCAATGTCTACGTTTATGGTGTGGGGGGCTACCGGTTTCTCGACTTCGTCAAGGTCGGCGCCCCGCTGAAACTGCTCTTCTTCATCGCGGCGATGATCTTGATCCCGCTGATCTGGAGTTTCTGATCCGGGATTTGCCCCGGAGGACTTGGATGCTAAATTTCAACTTTTACGCTATGCCGGTGGCGGCCGCGGGACTGGCCCTGTTCCTGCTGGCCCGGGTGGCCTTCCGCTACCGGGAGATCCCCGGCGCCGCGGCTTTTGCCGGGCTGTTGATTTCCTGCGCCGTCTATTCCTTTTTCTACTCGCTGGAACTCTCTTCGACCGGGCCGCGGGGAGCCTTTATCTTTTACCGGCTTTCTTATATCGGGATTACCGCCCTGCCGCTCTTCTTTCTCCTCTTCGCTTTAGGTTACACCGGCCGGATCCGTCGGCTGTCCCGGTCGGCCCTTGTGCTCCTCTGTGCCATCCCCGTGACCACCCTGCTTCTGGTCGCCTCTTCGTCCCGCCACGGTTTCTATCTCCGCGACGGGCGGCTGGATCTTTCCGGGCCGTTTCCCGTCTTCGCCTTCAGCCCCGGCCCCTGGTACTGGGTCTGGCAGGGGTTCGTCCTCCTCGCGGTCGCTTCCGGGGCGGCGATCTTCTACCGGATGTGGTGTCGGGCCGCCCCCGCCTATCGGAAACAGGCCGGGATCGTCCTGGCCGGATCCCTGGTTCCCTTTTCGATTTACGTATTCTACCTTCTGGACCTGGTGCCCTGGGGTGTCGATCCGACCCCGTTTGTCTTCCTCTTCACCGGGGTGCTGATCTATCTCGGCTTGAGCCGCTACCGGCTCTTCGACCTCGCCCCCTCGGCCCGGGGGGCGCTCTTCGAGAGCCTGCCCGACGGGGTGCTCGTCTTCGACCTGAAGGGGCGGATCATCGACTTCAACCGGGCGGCCGGCGCCGCTCTCCACCTCGCCGGCGGGGATATCGGCCGGCCCGCCGGCGAACTCCCCGGGGTCTGGCCGGAGATCTCCGGGACGGAAAGCGCCGAGTTTTTCGAACTGAAGAAACCGGTGGACGGGGAGGATAAATGGTTTGACATCAGATACTCCCAACTCTTCGACCGGTCCGGGATCCTCCGGGGCCGGCTGATCACCTTCCGGGACATCACCCTCCGCAAGCGGGCTGAGGAGAGACTGCGGGAGGCCAACTTACGCCTGGAGGAAGCCACCGCCCGGGCCGAGCGCCTGTCCCTCCAGGCCGAGCTGGCCAACCGGGCCAAGAGCGAGTTCCTGGCCAATATGAGCCACGAGATTCGGACCCCGATGAACGGGATCATCGGGATGATCGGGCTGCTGATGGATAGCGAACTCTCCCCGGAACAGCGGCAGTACGCCCGGATCGCCCAGACCAGCGGGGAGGCGCTCCTGGTCCTGCTCAACGACATCCTCGACTTCTCCAAGATCGAGGCCGGGAAACTGGAGGTGGAGGAGATCGATTTCAACCTCCAGACCGTTCTTGATGACATTGCCGGCTTGCTGGAGTTCAAGGCCCGGGAAAAGGGATTGAAGCTGGACACCCGGATCGACCCCGAAGTCCCCCGCCGCCTTCGGGGCGATCCCGGCCGGCTCCGCCAGGTCTTTCTCAACCTGGGATCCAACGCGGTCAAGTTCACCGACCGGGGCCGGGTCCGGATCACCGCCCGGCTGGAACGGGAGGAAGGGGAGAAGGCGGTCATCCGCTTTGCCGTCGCCGATACCGGGATCGGCATCCCGCCCGAAAAGAAGGAGTCCGTCTTCACCCCTTTTACCCAGGCCGACGGTTCGACCACCCGGACCCACGGGGGGACCGGGCTGGGCCTGGCCATCTCCCGCCGTCTGGTCGGATTGCTTGGCGGAGAGATCGGGGTGGAGAGCGAGCCGGGTGAGGGGTCCGAGTTCTGGTTTACCGCCGCCTTCGAGAAACCCGCGCCCTCCTCCGTCCCGGCTCGCGGGCCGTCGGTTTACGACCGGGCGGGGTTCCTGGCCCGGATAATGGATGACGAGGAACTGGCCCGGGAGGTCGAGATTACCTTTCTCGAGGACATCCCGCTCCAGCTGGAGCGGCTGGAAGCGGCGGCCGCCGCCGGCGACCGGGAGACGGTCCGCCGCCAGGCCCACAAGATCAAGGGCGCCGCCGCCAACCTCGGGGCCGGGGCCTTGCGGGAGGCGGCGCTCCGGGTGGAGGAGATAACCGACGCCGCCGGGCGGGAGGAGATGAAAGATCTTCTCCGGCTGCTGCTGGAGTGCTACAATAAAGTAGCCGAGAGAATCAAGTCAGGACAGAGCGATGAATGATTTGCCCCAGAGTATGATCCCCCGCGCCGAGGAACTGATCGTTCGAAAGGACTGGAACGGACTCAAGGATTATCTGCTCCGGATGGAGCCGCCGGACGCCGCCGACCTCCTGGAGAGGCTCGAGCCGGAGAACGCCCTGCTGGTCTTCCGGCTCCTTCCCCCGGACCGGGCCGGTGAGGTCTTCTCCGAACTGGAGCCGCCCGCCCAGGAAGATTTGATCCGGAAGATGACCGCCACCCGGGCCCGGGCGGTGATCCTCGAACTTCCTCCCGACGAGCGGACCGAGTTCTTCGAGGACATCCCCAGCTTCCTGGTCCGCAAGCTGGTCTACCTCCTCCCCGCCGGGGAGCGGAAGGAAGCCCTGGAGTTGCTCGGTTACCCGGAGGAGAGCGTGGGCCGGCTGATGACCCCGGACTACGTCGCCCTCCGGCCCGACTGGACGGTGGAGGAATCCTTCCGGCACCTGCGGCGTTTCGGCCGGGACGCTGAAACCCTCAATGTACTTTATGTCACCGATGAGAACGGATTATTGATCGACGATATTCCGATTCACCGGCTGATCCTGGCCGAACCGGATGAGAGGGTGGAGAGATTGATGGACCGGACCTTCTTCTCTCTCGACGCTTATGCCGACCAGGAGGAGGCGGTGCGGCTGATGGATCGTTACGATCTGGCCGCGCTCCCGGTGGTGGACCGGAGAGGGGTGTTGCTCGGGATCGTCACCATCGACGACGTTCTCGACGTGGCCCAGGAGGAGTTTACCGAGGATGTCGAGAGGAAGTCCGCCATTACCCCGCTGGGCTTGAACTATACTCTGGCCTCATCCGGGGTGCTTTACCGCAAGAGAATCGTCTGGCTGGTTCTCCTGGCCCTGACCGGGTTCCTCTCCGCCAGCGTGATTTCGGCTTTCGAGGATACCCTTTCCCGCTGGCTGGCGCTGGCCTTTTTTATCCCGATCCTGATCGGCAGCGGAGGGAATACCGGATCGCAGTCGGCCACCCTGATCATCCGGGCCCTGGCCCTGGGCGACCTGACCCTGGACAAATGGTGGGGGGTGCTGAAGAAGGAGCTGCGGGTCGGACTGTTTCTCGGACTGACCCTGGGCGGTATCCTCTGCCTGTTCGGGTTTTTCTGGGTCGAAGGGCCGGCGATCGGGTTGATTATCGGCCTCTCGATGGTCCTGGTCGTTCTCTGGGCCAACCTGGTGGGGAGTATCCTTCCGATCATCCTTTTCAAACTGCGCCTCGATCCCGCGGTGGTCTCCAGCCCCCTGATCACCACCCTGGTCGATGCCACCGGCCTGGTCATCTATTTTCTGATCGCGCAAGCGGTCTTCCGGGTTTTGCACTGAGCGTTGCCAGTCAGGGGGGGAGTCCGGGGAGGGGGGCAACCTCGATCGTCCGATAGTGATCTGGTCCGACCGGCCGCTTCCACCGGCAAATCTTTCCCCCGAAGAGAAAAGTGATTTTCTCCGCCGGGGGGATGGGTTATACTGCCTTTCCAGATGTCAAACGGATAATTTTCAAGGAGGTTAGAGATGAGCGGTAGAATTAAGAATGTATCGGCGCTGGAGATCCTCGATTCCCGGGGGAACCCCACCGTCCGGGTGAGGGTGGAACTGGAGAACGGGATCCGGGCCTCGGCCTCGGTTCCTTCCGGGGCTTCGACCGGGGAGAACGAGGCGGTGGAACTCCGCGACGGGGACAAGAACCGCTACGGCGGCAAGGGTGTACTGAAGGCGGTCGAGAACGTCAACCGGTTGATCGCCCCCGCCCTGGCCGGGCTCGATCCCGCCCGCCAGGGGGAGATCGACCGGCTGATGATTGAACTTGACGGCACCCCGAACAAGGGAAAGCTGGGCGCCAACGCCCTCCTCGGGGTCTCGATGGCGGTGGCCCGGTCGGCGGCGCTCGCCTCCGGCCTCCCCCTCTACGCCTACCTGGGCGGCCCCGGCGCCTGCCGGCTCCCGGTCCCGATGATGAACATCGTCAACGGGGGCAAGCACGCCGACAACTCGGTCGACCTCCAGGAGTTTATGGCGATGCCAATCGGCGCCCCCACCTTCGCCGAGGCGCTCCGTTACGGGGCCGAGACTTTTCACGCCCTGAAGAAGATCCTCTCGAAGAAGGGCTACGCCACCTCGGTCGGTGACGAAGGCGGATTTGCCCCGAACTTAAAGAGCAACGACGAGGCCTGCGAGGTGATCGTCGAGGCGATCGAGGCCGCCGGTTACCAGCCGGGGAAGGAGATCGCCATCGCTCTTGATCCGGCCGCCAGTAGCTTTTTCGCCGACGGGTCTTACGAACTTACCAAGTCCGGCCAGGGGACGAAGTCATCCTCGGAGATGGTTGAACTCTACCGTCAGTGGTGTGACCGCTACCCGATCATCTCCATCGAGGATGGTCTCGACGAGAACGACTGGGCGGGGTTCGGGGAGATGATGAAGGAACTGGGGGCGAAGATCCAGATCGTCGGCGACGACCTCTTCGTCACCAACACTCGGTTCATCGCCCGGGGGATCGAGGAGAAGGCGGCCAACGCCGTCCTGATCAAGCTCAACCAGATCGGGACCGTGACCGAGACGATCGAGGCGATCGATCTCTGCCGGAAGGCCGGCTGGGGCTACGTCATCTCCCACCGCTCCGGGGAGACCGAGGACGACTTTATGGCCGACTTCGCGGTGGCGATGGGGGGCGGGCAGATCAAGACCGGATCGGCTTCCCGGTCCGACCGGATCGCCAAGTACAACCGGCTCCTGGAGATCGAGGCCGAGCTGGGGCAGTCCGCCGTCTTTGGCAACCCCCTGGCCTGAACGAGTTTTCAGGACAGTTCAATCAGCTTGTCCAGGCCGGCCACCGAGAAGATCTTGCGGACCTCGGGTTGGCAGTGGACGATGGTGAAGTTCCCCTTCGGCATCCGGCGGGCGGCTTGCAGGCAGAGTCGGATAAAGGCGGAGACGATGAAATCCACCCCGGCCAGGTCGAAGGCCAGCCGGGCTTCGGGGTCTTCCTCGATCAGGCTGTTGATTTCCGCTTCCACCTCCCCGGCCATCGCCTGGCAGCGGTCGCTGGTGAGTTTCCCCTGGAAACGACGGACGTGGATTTCGGTTGCGGGGTCGTAATCGATCGGCGGCATAGTTCTTCCTCCCTCCGGGCTGGTTAGAAATTCCGGCCGTACTCGCCCGGGAGCGAATCGGCGTCGAAAGAATCGTCGAGAAACTTTCCGGTTTCGAACTCGTCCCACATCGCGTTGGGGCGGCGGCGGCAGACCTTCTTGATGTTGATCAGGTTCTTGGCCGAGATATTGTCGGTGGTGATGTTCTTTCCCCCGGAGCCGCAGCCGAGGGTGAAGCTGGTCGGGAGGGTGTTGAAGGTCCCCCCCACCCCGCCCTGTGAGGAGGGGGTGTTGACTACCACCCGCCCGGCGTTCATCAGCCCCCCGAACTGCCGGATCCGTTCCTCGTCGTTGGCGTAGATGGCGGCGGTATGCCCCAGTCCCCCCCGGTAGTTGAGGCTGATGCAGCGGTTGCAGGCGGCGGGGTAATCCTCTTCGGCGTAGAAGGCCAGGACCGGGGCCAAAACCTCGCCGGAGAGCGGCTCGTCGGCCGCCACCCGGTCCAGGGGGACGATGATGATCTTCGTCCCCGCCGGCGGTTCCAGCCCGGCCCGTTTGGCGACTTCCGCCGCCGGCCGGCCGACGATCGCCGGGTTGACCCCGCCGGTCTTGGGGTTGATCACCGCCGCCTCGATCTTCGCCGTCTCCTCCGGGGAGGCGAAGTAACAGTTCTGCCGCTCGAATTCGGCCCGGACCTCTTCGGCGACCGCCTTCTCCACCACCACCGCCTGTTCGCTGGCGCAGACGGTGCCGTTGTCGAAGGTTTTGGAAGAGATGATGCTGGAGACGGCAAAGGGGAAGTCGGCCGAGCGGTCGATCAGGACCGGAACATTTCCCGGTCCGACCCCGATCGCCGGGGTCCCGGAGCTGTAGGCGGCGGCGACCAGCCCCGAACCGCCAGTGGCCAGGATCAGGGCCAGGTTGGGGTGGGACATAAAGCGGTGGGTGAGGTCGTGGGAACCCTCGGAGATCCACTGGACGCAGTCCTCCGGGGCCCCGACCGCCAGCGCCGCCTCGTAGCAGATCCGGGCGGTCTCGCAGGAGCACTTGGTCGCCCGGCCGTGGGGGCTGATGACGATCGGGTTGCGGGTCTTCAAGCAGATCAGGATCTTGAAGATCACCGTCGAGGTCGGGTTGGTGACCGGGGTCAGGGCGAAGATCGGGCCCAGGGGCTGGGCGATCTCGGTGATCCCCAGCCGTTCGTCATACCCGATCACCCCGGCCGTCTTCTCCCCGCGGATGTCCCGGTAAACCAGGAGGGAGGCGAGGACGTTCTTTAAGACCTTGTCCTCCTTCACCCCCATCCCGGTCTCCTCGACCGCCATCCCGGCCAGCCGGATTCGGGCGTTGAAGGCCGCCCGGAAGACCGCCTCGACCACCCGGTCGGTCGCCGCCTGGTCGAACTGGTTGAACTCCGCCGCCGCCATCACCGCCTTTTCCATAATCAGGGCAACCTGGTCCATAGACGCCTCCCGTTGATTTGACGGACTGTTTTTTCTGGCCCGGTGCGGGCAGGGAAGAATGCTGGATATCGTCCCCCTTTCCAGTGTATAATCGCAGAAAGCCCGGGAAAAGTAAATCGGATTAACCTCCGGAACAACCGGAAAACTCTTTTAAGGAGATGATCATATGCCCGCCTTCAGAACCGCGAAAATAATCTCGGCGGCCGCCGCGCTGGCCGTCGCCGCCGGCTGCTCCAGCGTCATCTCCACATCCGACTTCTCGGGCACCGCGCTCAGCAGCTGCGGCGCCCGGCCGGTGGCCCACGTCCACTCCGACATCTGGGGGATCTATTTCCTCGGATTCGAGTCCTGCCCGGTCATCACCGGCAGCGCCAGCCATCCGGGAAGCTTCCATTTATTCCGGAACTATGCCACCACCAATGCCGCGGCCGAGATGGTCCTGGAAGAGAGCCGCGACCTGGGGGCCGACGCGGTCCTCGACCTCAAGACCGACTGGGACAGCAGCTGGCAGACCTATACCCTGATCTTCTGGCTGAAGGAGGCCCAGGCCTCGGGGAACGCCGTGCTCCTGAGCGAGGAAGATGGTGATCAGGCAACGGAGACCTCCGGCGGACCCGGTTCGGGTCAATGAAGGAAGCCTTCGGTCTTTACGTCATCCTCACCGCCCCCGTCGCCGGCTATGAACGCTGTGCCGCCGACGCGGTGGCCGCCGGGGTCCGCTGTCTCCAGCTCCGGGTCAAGGACCGTTCCGAAGGCGAGATCCTCGAGATCGCCCGGCAGCTGAGGAAGATCACCGCCGGCACCGCGACCCGGCTGATCATCAACGACAGTCCGGAGATCGCCGCGGCGTCCGGTGCCGACGGGGTCCACCTCGGCCAGGAGGATATGCCCCTGGGCGCAGCGCGGAAGATCTTAACCCGGCCGGGGGCAATCTTCGGCCTCTCCACCCACAACGCCGAACAGGCCCTGGCCGGGATCGCTCTGGGCCCCGACTACATCGGCGTCGGCCCGGTCTTCCCTACCCCGACCAAGGCGAAGCCCGACCCGGTCCTCGGCCTGGAAGAGATGGGCCGGAT
>JAVCCZ010000176.1 GCA_030765265.1 Candidatus Erginobacter occultus | reverse complement strand
CTGCTCGCCGCTCTTTAAAATCCGAGGGGTCCGGCCGAGGGCCTCTTTCCGGGAGTATCCGGTCACCGTCTCGAAAGCCGGGTTGGCGTAGCGGATGATCCCGTCGGGGTCGGTAATCACGATCGCCTCGGCGCTCTGCTCGATCGCCGCTACCAGCCGCTCCCGTTCGGCTTCCCCCTGCTTGCGTTCGGTGATATCAATCGTGAAGCCCTCGATAATAAAGGAACCGTCCGGCTGGGTTTCGGCGACCCGGGCGTTCATCGAGAGCCAGACTGGCTCCCCGTCCGCCCGCCGCCCCCGGTACTCGAAGTCGGTGACCAGGCCGGTCTCCTCGAGCTCCCGCAGGAATTTGTCCCGCCGCTCGGCCGAAAAATATAGGTCCTGTCCCAACTCGCGGTAATGAGCGACCGCCATTTCCGGGGAGGAAAAACCGAAGATCCCGGCCAGGGCGGGGTTGACGGAGATCGGTTCCCCGGTCGAGCTGGTGGTGAAGATCCCCACTGGGGCCCGCTCGAAGAGGGTCCGGTAGCGGCGCTCGCTATCAGCCAGTTCGGCCGTCCGCCGTTTCACCTCCCGCCGGAGCGACCACGACCAGAAAAGAATAGCGGCCAGGATCGCCAGCAGGGGCAGGAGAACCGCCGCCGAATAGCGGAGGATTTGCCCGAAGCTGAGCGGTTCTTCCTCGTAGATCCCGAACCAGCGGTCCCGGATCTCCCGGTATTCCCCCGACTCCTGGACCGCGCGGAGCCCCTCGGTGAGTTGGGACAGGAGGGCCTTCTTTCTCTTCGGCACCGCGAAGCAGTAATCAAGGGAGAGCAGGGGAGTCTTCCCCGTTTCCAGGTTTTTCCAGCCGGATTGCTCGATCAGGTGAAGGGCGGCCAGGCGGGACCCCAGTGCGCAGTCGTGGCGGCCGGCGGCCAGTTCCCTCAGGGCCTCCTCCTGGCTGTCCACCCGGGTGATCTCCGCCTTCACCCCTCGCTCGGAGAGGTAGTCGTCCATAATGTCGCCCCGCTGGACCACGATCCGCTTCCCCGCCAGGTCTTCCGCGGCAGCCGGGGGCTTGCCCGTCCCGGCTCGGACTACCGCGACCTGGTGAATGATCAGGTAGGGCGGGGTGAAGTCGAAATCCCGGGCCCGTTCCGGGGAGTAGATCATTCCTTCGATGGCGTCGATCTCGCCCCGTTCCAGGTCGCGGCGGATCTTTGCCCAGGGTCCGAGGCGGATCTCGAGGTCAAGTCCCACGGCCTCCGCGACCGCCCAAGTCAGCTCGACGTTGAAACCGGTCGGGAGACCGTCACCGTCGAGGAATTCGAACGGCGGAAAGTTATGGTCGCCGCCGACGATGATCTTCCGGTGGGGAAGTTCGAGGGCGGCGAACCAGCGGGCGTGGAGCCGCTGGAAGGTGCCGTCGGCCATCACCACGGATAGCCCCTCGTTGAGGAGGGCCAGGGTCTCGCTGTCACCTTCGCGGACGGCGAAGGCGAAGTCCTGGCGGAACTCCTCCACCAGGTTGGGGAGGATTGTCAGGTTTCCGATCCCGGTCTCCTGGAGGAGGCGGATTGCCACCAAGCGCTGGATGAAGACGGCGTCGTGCCGTCCGGCGGAGAGTTCTTCCAGGGCCTCGGTGAAGGTAGGGGCGGTCCGGATCTCGATCCCCCGGTCTTCCCGGCGGAGGAATTCTTCGGTGTTGTCTCCCGCCATCACCGCCACCGACCGGCCCTTGAGATCGTCCAGGTTCCGGATCTCCAGCTCGCCGGAACGGACGACGATCGCCCCGTGGAGGGAGAGATAGGGGAAGGTAAAGTCGAAGAAGGGTTCCCGCTCCGGGGTCCGGCCGACCAGGGGGAGGGCGTCGAGCTCACCTTCGGCCAGCATCCTCTTCAGGTCCGTCCAGTAGCCGGTCCGGAACTCGACCTCCCGTCCCATCGCCGCCAGGGCGGCCCGGAAGAGCTGGACCGAGAAACCTTCCGCTTGCCCTGCGGAGTCGACAACGCAGAACGGCGGATAGTCATACTCGCTGCCGGCGGTAATCGCGTCTTCAGCCCCCGCCGTCGCGGCCGGCAGGCAAAAGGCTGCCAGGATCGCGAACACCAGCCCTCGCCGCCGGTCCCTTCTTCGCCGCTTTCCGGATAAGATCATCTCGCTCCCGGGGTTTTAAATTCCGGAGAAACCAAGTTAATGTTACCATGAGACACTGAAATCGGAAAAAGTTTAATGGTATGGAGGAGACTATGGTGAAAAATATTGAATTGCCCTGGATGGAGAAGATCTGCCTCGGGGCCCGGGAGGCTTCCTATAAGATGGCGGTGCTCGAGACCGCGGCGAAAAACGCCGCCCTGCGGGCGATGGCCACGGCCCTGGCGGAGAGCCGGGACGCGATCCTCGCGGCCAACGCCGCCGATCTGGTTGAGGCGGAGGAGAAGGGGACCGCCCCCCAGCTCCTCGACCGACTCCGGCTGACCGAAGCCAAGCTGGAGGGGACGATCCGGGGGGTGCGGGAGGTGGCCGATCTCCCCGATCCGGTCGGGGAGGAACTGGAGCGGACGGCGAGGCCCAACGGGCTGGTCATCCGGCGGGTCCGGGTGCCGCTGGGCGTGGTGGCGATCGTTTACGAGGCCCGGCCCGAGGTCTCGGCCGACGCCTCCTGCCTGGCCCTGAAGGCCGGCAACGCGGTGATCTTACGGGGTTCCTCGATCGCCCGCCGCTCCGACGGGGCGATCACCACCGCCGCGGCCTCGGCCCTGGAACGGGCCGGTCTCCCCGCCGGGGCTCTCCAGTTGGCCTCCGGGGGCGGCCACCAAGCCCTGGCCGCCCTTGCCACCCGGGATCGCGATATCGACCTCCTGATCCCCCGGGGCGGGGAGAGTTTGAAGGCGGCGCTTTTGAAGGTGGCCACCGTTCCGCTCCTCTTCGCCGCCGACGGGAACTGCCACGTCTACGTCGACGCCGCCGCCGACCCGGAGATGGCGATCGAGATCACGATTAACTCCAAGACCCAGAAGGTCGCGGTCTGCAACGCCGCCGAGACCCTCCTGGTCCACAAGGAGATCGCCGCCGACTTTCTCCCCCGGGCGCTGAGAGCCCTGGCCGAACGGGGGGTGGAACTCCGGCTCGACCAACGGGCCCGCGCCCTGGCCCCGGCCGACCTCAACCCCCCGCCGAAGGACGCCGTCGCGGCGGACTGGGATACCGAGTACCTGGCCCCGATTCTGGCGGTCGGGGTGGTCGATTCGCTGGAGGCGGCGATCGCCCACATCAACCGCCACGGGAGCCACCACAGCGACGCCATCGTTACCGCCGACGAGCGGGCGGCCCGGACCTTCCAGCAGTCGGTGGACTCGGCGGCGGTCTTCTGGAACGCCTCCACCCGCTTCACCGACGGCAACCGGTTCGGGATGGGGGCGGAGATGGGGATCTCGACCCAGAAGCTCCACGCCCGGGGCCCGATCGGGCTCCGGGAGCTCTGCTCCTACAAGTTCGTCATCGATGGCACCGGCCAGCTGGTCTCCTGAGCTTAATAGACAATTCAGGTCATACCACTGTTGTCTATTAAGGGAGGGTTAGCGCTTGCCCAGGTGGGTGGGGAAGGACTTCGGGCGGGGACCGGTGTATCGGCGCTGGGTCTCCAGTTCAATCTCCCGGGGGCCGCTTTTCTCCACGATTATCCCGTCGAAGGGGACACCGGACAGGTCCCGGGCCAGGACCTCGATCCGGCCGGGATAGACGTCGGCGGTGATGAAGTTATGCTTCTTCGCCGCCCAGAGGAGGAAAGGGTTCCTCAGCTGTTCCGGCTTGGCCAGGGTGTCCCCGCCCCCGCCGGTGATGATGTAGGGGATTCCGTCCTTATGGAATCGCTCGTAGTTGTGGATGTGGCCGGCCAAGACCAGGTCGACCCGGTGCTCCTCGAGGACGGGGAGGAAATGCTGGCGGGTTTTCAGTGATCCCCCCGGCCAGGGCCAGGAGGAGGCGTAGGGGGCCTCGTGGAAGAAGACTACCTTCCAGGGTTCCCCGGTATTTTCCAGTTCTTTCCCCAACCATTCCGCCTGTTGAGAAAGGCGGCGGTTGCTGTCGAGTCCGAAGAAAGCCACCGGCTCCCGGACCGCCTTGAAGCGGGATTTACCCCCCGGGGGCCGGAGGATCTCGTAATAGCGGGGACTTTCTTTGTCGTGGTTTCCCTGGACTCCGAGGAAAAGGGTTCGCTCGAGGAGGCGGCGGGCCGGGCGGCGGAACTGTTCGTCCCACTGCTCGGACTTCTTCCCGTCCTGGACGTAGTCGCCGACGTGGAGGACGACCTCCGCCCCGGCGATCAGGATGTTTTTGGCGATCCGGCGGTGGATCGGGACCCCCCGCTGGTTATCGCCGTAAACGGCGAAGCGGAAGATGAAATCGGGATCTTCGGGGAGGGCAAGGGCCGGCCGGTCGATCGCCGGCAGCGGCCGCTCCCAGGCTTTCTTCCCGGCTCGCCGCTTCCGCCGCCGCGGCCCGGTCGAGTTTGAGCCCCTACTCCCCATTGCCTACTCCCCACTCTCCGTCAAGAATAATTTTTCCCAAGCGGCCCCGGGCATAATCGAGTATCCCCCGGGCCCAGGGGCGGGGTTGGAATTTGGCGGTGAAGAGGGCAAAAAGAGCGGTGTAGATGGCGATCCGGAGGTTCCGGATTCCCCGGGGAAGGGGGGGAAAGGGGAAGCGACGATTGAGCAGCAGGAAATGGTTGCGGGTCGAGTAATAGACCACCCGGGGGGAGTACTCGCCCCCCATCGAACCGCTGACCGAGTGGTAAACTTTCGAGGCGGGGACGGTCATCACCTCCCAGCCTCTTTCCCGTCCCCGCAAACAGAGATCGAGATCCTCGAAACAGAGAAAATAATCCTCGTCGAAGAGCCCCGTCTGCCGAAGGGTCTCCGCCCGCAGGAGCATTGCCGCCCCGCTGACCCCGTCCGCGTTTTCCGGGGTCTCGGGGACTTCCCGGGCGGGGCGGTTATAATGGGCGGCGTAAACCCGGCCGGTCCGCTTCCCCACCGAGATCCCCTGGCTCCAGACCGTCTCCGGACGGGAACGGTAAAGGACCCGGGAACCGAGGATCCCGGCCCGGGGAAACTCCCCGGCGGCCCGGAGCAGCGCATTGAGGAATCCGGGATCGACCGCGGTGTCGTTGTTGAGGAGGCAGACGTACTCGGCTCCGCCGCCCAGGGCCCGTTCGATCCCCCGGTTGTTTCCCCCGGCAAAGCCGAGGTTCTCGGACAGGGAAAGCAGTTCGACTTCGGGAAACCGATCCCGCACCGCTTCCCCGGTCCCATCGGTCGAGCCGTTGTCGACCACGACGATCCGGGGCCGGGGAGGATCGAGTTTCTCCAGGGAAGCCAGGCACTTCAGGAGGTCCTCCATCCCGTTCCAGGAGACGATCACAATGGCGGTATTAATTTGCAAGCAGAACAGCCTTTTGTTCACCGCGGAGGCGCGGAGGACGCGGAGAAAAATATAATACTATCCATAAAAAAGTCACTTCTCATTTCCGGATGTGGAAAAGTTGAATAATTGCAGAAAATTTAATCCCAATTATTCCTCTGCGTCCTCCGCGCCTCCGCGGTGAAATAGTAGAATCAGAGAGTGGCGGTTTGGTGGCGGGGGAGGCAGCAGTCGAGGTTGACGGCCAGCGGGAGGGAGGCGATGTGGCAGGGAGCGGCGAGGACGTGGCAGTCGAGGCAGGTGAAGCGCCCGCCCAGGCCGCCGGGGCCGACCCCGGTCCGGTTGATCCGTTCGATCGCCTTCTCCTCGAGGGCGGCGTAGAAGGGGTCGGGGTGTCGTTCGCCCAGGGGGAGGGTGATCGCCTTCTTCGCCAGCAAGGGCGCGGTTTCGAAGTTGCCGCCGATACCGATACCGACGATCACCGGAGGACAGGCCGAGGCCCCGGCTTTCTCCACCACCGCGGCGGCGAATTCAATGATCTCCTCCTCCCCGGCGGCCGGGGTCAGGATTTTCAGGGCCGACATATTCTCGCTCCCCGCCCCCTTGGCGGCCACGGCCAGCTTCAGCCGGTCCCCGGGAACGATCTCCAGGTGGAGGACGGCCGGGGTGTTGTCGCCGGTATTCTCCCGCCGCAGCGGATCGGCGACGATCGAGGGTCGGAGATACCCCTCCCGGACCGCCCGACGGACCCCCTCATCCACCGCTTCGAGGAGGTCTCCCCCCTCGATCCGGAGATCCTGTCCCAGTTCGAGAAAGACCACCGCGGTCCCGGTGTCCTGGCAGGGCGGGGCGCCGGTTTGGCGGGCCAGGCGGAGGTTTTCGATCAGGTCGTTGAGGACGGCCCGCCCGGCGGGGGATTCCTCCCGCGCCCGCCCGGCGGCCAGGGCCGCCTCCAGCCCGGGGTCGGGGGAGCAGGCCGCCTCCCGGTAAAGCCGGGCGACGGCTTCAGCAACCTTTTCAGCCCTAACAGAACGCATAACCAACCACCCTCAATTTTTCACCGCGGAGGCGCGGAGGACGCGGAGAAAAGTAGAGTTATATATTTCAACGGATATATTATTTTCGGGGATATCACAATTATGAATCTGGAATTACCCCGGAAATACAACTCAAACAAACTCCGCGTCCTCCGCGCCTCCGCGGTGATTATTTTATTAAGCCCTCGCGCATCAGGGTCTCGGTCTCTTCCCGGGCTCGGTTGATGACGGTCTCGGCCCGATTTTTCAGCTCTTCGCGGTCCAGGGGTTCGGCGGCCAACCCCTCCTCGATCGCGGCCATCCCGACCGCCACCGCCACCCGGGGATAGACTTCCCGGTCGGCCATTGTCGGGGTGATGTACTCCTCGCCGATACCCCGCTCCCGCGCGAAGGCGGCCAGTTCTTCGGCGGCGGCCCGGCACATCCCGTCGCTGATGGTCGCGGCCCGCACGTCGAGCGCGCCCCGGAAGATCCCGGGGAAACCAAGGGAGTTGTTGACCTGGTTGGGGAAGTCGCTCCGCCCGGTGGCGACGATCCGGGCCCCGGCCTCCCTGGCCTCCCAGGGCCAGAGCTCGGGGACCGGATTGGCGCAGAAGAAGCAGACCGGGTCATCGGCCATCTCTTTGATCCATTCCGGGAGGATGGTCCCCGGCCCGGGGCGCGAGAGGGCGATCACCACGTCGGCCCCTTTCATCGCCCCGGGGATCCCGCCTTCCACCCGGGAGGGGTTGGTCTTCAGGCACATCTCCCACTTCCGGGCGTGGGTCGCTTTCAGCTCGGTCCGGCCCCGGTGGAGCGTCCCCCGGCTGTCGGCGATGACGATCCTGTCCGGGTCGGCCCCGTAGTCGATGATCAGGCGGGCGATGCAGAGATTGGCCGCCCCCGCCCCGACCAGGGCGATCCGGACCTTGTCGAACTCCTTTCCCACCACCTCAAGGGCGTTGATCAGTCCGGCCAGGGTGACGGCGGCGGTCCCCTGCTGGTCGTCGTGCCAGACCGGGATTCGGCATTCGGCCCGCAGGCGGTCGAGGATCTCGAAGCAGCCCGGCTGGGCGATGTCCTCGAGGTTGATCCCGCCGAAGGAGGGCTGGAGGATCTTGACCGTCCGGATCAGCTCCTCGGGGTCGCGGGTATCGAGGCAGACCGGGAAGGCGTCCACCCCGCCGAGGTATTTGAAGAGCAGCGCCTTGCCCTCCATCGTCGGGAGGGCCGCCTCGGGCCCGATGTCCCCCAGCCCGAGGACCCGGGAGCCGTCGGTGACCACGGCCACCGTGTTCCACTTGTTGGTGTATTGGTAGACCAGCTCCGGGTCGCGCTGGATGGCGGTGCAGGCGGCGGCCACCCCGGGGGTGTACCAGATCGCGAAGTCATCGAGCGAGGCGATCCGGCACTTGGGGACGATTTCGATCTTCCCCCGGTAGTGGGGGTGGAGCCGGAGTGACTCCCGGGCCGGTTTCTCGGCTCTTTCCAGCAGCTCCCGATGGTTGTTCAAGACTCGACCCCCTTGCCTATCCCTTCGCCGGCGTCTCCCATTTCTCCTCCAGGTCGGGGTCGGCCATCGTCTCCACCAGGTAATCGGCGATCTCGGCGGTGGTCGCGCCTCCCGGCCGGCCGGTCACGGTCAGCTTCTTCTCCCGGCTGCCACAGACGTCGAGGGCCAGTTCGAGCTTTTTCGCCTTTTCCCCGTAGCCGATATGGCCCAGAAGCATCGCCGCCGCCCGGATCATACTGAAGGGGTCGGCGTACTTGCCCCGGCCCTCCTCGATCATCCGGGGAGCGCTGCCGTGTATCGCCTCGAACATCGCGTAGCGCCGTCCGATGTTGGCCGAACCGGCCGTCCCTACCCCGCCCTGGAGCTGGGCCGCCTCGTCGGTCAGGATGTCGCCGTAGAGGTTGGGGAGGACGAAGACCTTGAAGCCCGTCCGCCGCTGGGGGTCGAGGAGCTTGGCGGTCATAATGTCGATGTACCAGTCGTCGGCGTCGATCTCCGGGTACTCGCCGGCGATCTCGCTGAAGGTGTCGAGGAAGAGGCCGTCGGTGGTCTTGATCACGTTGGCCTTGGTGACCGCGGTTACCCGGCCGATACCGTTCTTGCGGGCGAACTCGAAGGCCAGCCGGATGATCCGCTCGGCTCCGGGCCGGGTGATCACCTTGAAGTCGATCGCCAGGTCTTCGCCGACCGTAAACCCCTCGCTTCCCAGGACGTAGGCGCCCTCGGTATTCTCGCGGAAGAAGGTCCATTCGATCCCCAGTTCGGGGACCCGGACCGGGCGGACGTTGGCGAAGAGGTCGAGGGCCTTGCGCATCGCCACGTTGGCCGACTCGATGTTCGGCCAGGGGTCCCCTTTTCTCGGGGTGGCGGTGGGGCCCTTGAGGATCACCGGGCACTCTTTGATCTCTTCGAGGATCTCCTCCGGGATCGCTTCCCCGGCCGCCGCCCGGTTTTCGATCGTCAGACCCTCGATATCCCTGAACTCCACCCGGCCGGATTTCACCTCGTCGGTGAGGATCTCCTCCAGAACCCGCCGGGCCTCCCGGCCGATGATCGGGCCGATCCCGTCGCCCCCGATAATCCCGATCTTCAGGGGTGAAAGCTGTCCATAGTCGATCCAGCCGGGGGCGTTTTTCAGGTCTTCCACCCGGGCCAGCTGGTTCTCCAGGATCTGTTGGAATTTCTCCCCCGCTTCCGTTCGGGTCAGGCGATCATTCTTCATGCTGCAGGTGCTCCTCTCCTTCTTCCAGTTTGGCCGCGTCCTCGAAGCGGATGTCCGCTCCCAGCACCCCGATGATCTCCTCCCGTTCGTCCCGGACCGGGGCGGAGACGGTGACGCAGAGCGTATCGTCAAAACGGGAGATGTAGAAGTCGGTGATGTGGGCCTCGCCGTCCTTCATCGGCCGGACGAACCAGTTCCGGTCGGCGAAGTCCTGGTGAAGCTCGAACTCCCGGTCGTACTTGGCCCGGTCGTAGGGGTGGACGACGTTCCGGGTGACCTTGACCCCCTCCGTGTCGGTGATGTAGATGTACTTGATGAAGGGGTCCTTGACGATGTACTCCTCGAGGACCGGCTCCTGGAGCTTGGCGTCCATCGAGCGGATGGCCGGGTTGGTCACCATCTTGGTCACCAGGTCGAGGGCGATCGCCGCCACCCGGGCCTTGATCCGGTCGAACTCCGACCGGAAGAGGTGGGGGAGGTGCTTCTTGACCTCGGCCATCATCTCGTCGGAGGAGATCGAGGTGGTCCGGCCGTCCCGGTAGACCTCGTCCACCCAGTCCCTCAGGTTGACCACCCCGGGGTGGTTCTTGGTCAGCCCTTCGGTCTTCAGGTCGGTCTGGGTCTGGATCCAGTAGAGGATACCGGAGACCCCCGACTTGTCGGTGACCGAGACCGAGGGCGGCCGGTTGAGGAGTTTGCCGGTGTCGAAGATGTTGTAGATCTCTTCGTTCTTGATCGCTCCGTCGGCGTGGATTCCGGCCCGGGTGATGTTGAAGTCCTTCCCGACCAGGGGCATATTGTGGGGGATCCGGAAGTGGATCTCCTCCTTGAAGTACTCGGCCAGCTCGGTGATCACCGAGAAGTCCATCCCGTTCGTCGAGCCGGTCAGCTCGGCGTGGGTGACGCAGGCCACCTCGATCGGGGTGTTCCCGGTCCGCTCGCCGAAGCCGAGGACGGTGGCGTTGAGCCCGGCGCAGCCGAAGAGCCAGGCCGAGAGGGCGTTGGCGGTGACCAGGTAGAAGTCGTTGTGGCCGTGCCACTCCAGCCACTCCTTGGGGACGCCCCCGTCCTTGTGGAGGGCCCGGACCAGTTTCGGCACGGACCGGGGCAGGGCCGCCTGGGCCCAGGGGACCCCGTAGCCCATTGTGTCGCAGAGGCGGATCTTAATCTTGGTCTTCGCCTCTTCGGCCAGTTCCATCAGTCTCTGGGCGAAGGGGACGATGAAGCCGTAAATGTCGGCCCGGGTGATGTCTTCGAAGTGGCAGCGGGGGATGACCCCGCTGGATAGCGCCGCCTTGACCAGGCCCAGGTACTTGTCGAGGGCCTTGGCCCGGGTCGAGTTGAGTTTGAGGAAGATGTGGTAATCGGAGGCCGAGGTCAGGATCCCGGTCTCCTTCAGCCCCATCTCCTTGACCAGGTGAAAGTCCTTCTCCACCGCCCGGATCCAGCCGGTGATTTCCGGGTAGCGGTAGTTCCGCTCCAGGCACTGGCGGACCGCCTCCTTGTCCTTGTCGGAGTAGAGGAAGAACTCGCACTGGCGGATGATCCCTTCGGGTCCGCCCAGCTTATGCAGGAGGTCGTAGATGGCGACGATCTGCTCGACCGAGTAAGGCGGCCGGGCCTGCTGGCCGTCGCGGAAGGTGGTGCAGGTGATGACCGGCTCCTCGGCCGGATCGAGCGGGATGGTGACCCCGTCGAAGGGGATCCGGGGGACCTCGGAGTAGGGGAAGAGGTCCCGGAAGAGGTTGGGCTTCTCCACGTCCTGGATGGCCAGCTTCTTCCCGGTCGGCTCCCGCCAGACATTACCGGTCGGATGAATCGGGGTAAACTTTTTCATAATCTTCTACTCTCGGTGAAATTTTTTCCTGGGCCGCCGGTCCGGAATTAAAAAAATTTCCCCGCCGGCGGTTTCGGGGAAGCGTTATCTTATCGAGAGAGGGGGGCGGCCGGCAAGAGAAAAATCGCCGCACTAAACGGAATCTTCGGGGAAATGAAGCAGGGGGGCGAGGGCTTCGACGGTCCCGTCCCGGAGGGCGTGGTCGAGGGTCCGGGGGTCCTTGATCTGCCGGCCGCGGTTTCGGGCGACCCGGATAAACCCGGTCTCCAGGCCCTCGAGGGCGGACATCTCCCCCCAGAGCCGCTCGCACTGGGCCACCGGGACCGGCCCCTCATCCCACTGGCCGGGGAGCCGGGTCTCCTTCAGGGTCAGGTAGACCGGGATCTCCTCTTCCAGCTGGTCCAGCGCCGCCGCGATCCGGCGGCCGGCTTCCGGGTCGCCTCCGGATCGGGTCAAATCGTCCCGGGTCAGCCCGAGCCGGGCCAGGAGGGGGTCGAGGCTGATCCAGTTGGTGAGCGAGTTGTAGGCGGTGAAGAGAAACTCGTCCTCCTCCCGGGGAAGCGCCCCCGCCTCGAGGATCCGGCAGCGGCCGTTGACCCGGGCCGGGAAGCCCCCCCGGTCCTCCCAGGACCGGGGGATGATCTCGAAGCTGAGGGCTTTCTTCGAGAAGATATGGACCCCGAGGACCAGCGGGTCGAGGGCGGCGCCCAGGGTGTCGGCGTTGTGAACCAGGAGATAATTCAGGCCCGGGTTGTCCCGCAGCAGCCTGCCCAGGGTCCCGTTCCGGATCAGGTTGGGGATCTCGTACCAGTGGCCGGGGGGGTGGTAACGCCCCCGGGCCGGCCCGAGACGAAAATCCTCCCCCGGGCCCAGTCGGGCCGTCCACCGGATCAGCCGGTCGACGCGTTCGCGTTCGAGGCGGCGCTTCTCCCGGTCGCGGATCCCGCGGATCCGGGGTTTGAAGAAGTCCCGGAGGTCGTCTTCCCGGGGGATGAGCCGGCCGACCAGAAAGCCGGCGGGAGAGAGGCAGGCGGTGGCCTCCGGATTGCTCCGGCGGAATTCCGACAGGGTTTCGGCGATCGGCTCCTCGGTCAGGGGACTGGTGGTGATGATATGTTGGAAGGGTCGGCGGTAGTTGAGAGAGGTCTGGGCGGTCTTGGCCAGGTGGATCTCGAGAAAGGAGCGGTGGCGGCCGTGAAGATGGAAGACAGGGCTGAGCAGCTTCACCACCTCCCCTCCCGGCGACCAGCGGCTGCCCAGCCCCCCGCCCAGGGTCACCACCGCCGCTTCTCCCTTCCGCAGCGCGGCTTCTCCCAGCGCCCGGCAGAACCGGTAGTCCTGGCTTTCCGCCGCGGGTAGCGGGGTGATGTCGTCTCCGGAGGCGTCCTCGATCACGGTCGGGCGGGGGAGGCGGTTGCCGGCCAGGGAGACCTCGCCCCGGAGGTAAAGCTCGCGGTGGCGGCGGTGGAGATCGGCGTTGAAACCGGGCGGTGTCGGGAGGGGGTGGCCGGCCGGGGAGGATTCAATTCTCTCCGCCGCCGGGGGGGAGATCCGGGCGTATTCTTCCGGGAGTCG
>JAVCCZ010000050.1 GCA_030765265.1 Candidatus Erginobacter occultus | reverse complement strand
ATTTCCTTTTGACATTTTGGAACCATCTGAACTTATTTACCCGGAATAATGTCAAAAGGAAATGACTGACCCCTTTTCGAAATACTGCTCCGCCCGCTCATCTTCTCCCCGCGAGCGGTAGAGGCGGGCGAGGAGGAGGTAAAACTTCCCCTCTTCCGGCCAGAAGCTCAGTCCCCGCCGGAGGAACTCCTCGGCCCTGGCGTACTCCTCCCGGGCTGTTTCCTCTTTCTCCCGGGCTTCCTCCTCCCGTCCCGAGGTCCGGAGGGAGGCCGCCTCCCGAGCGTGCATATCCCCGAGGTTGATGTAGCAGGCGCCGAGGTTGTAATGGGCGAGGAGGTTTTCCGGGTCGAGCTCGAGCGCCTTCTCGAACTCCCGGATCGCCGGCTTGAGCCGCCGGTTGTTGAGGTGGATCACCCCCCGGTTGAGGTAGCCGGCGGGATAATCGGGGAAGAGGGCCAGCGAGGCCTCGATATACTTCTCCGCCAGCCGGTAGTCCTTGAGGTGGTCGATGTAGATCACCGCCAGGTTGTTGTAGGCCCCGACCGCTGAAGGGTCGAGCTCGATCATCTCCCGGAACTCCTCGGCCGCCCGCTCAAAGCGCCCCTGGTCGAGGTAAGCTTTTCCCAAATTGCCCCGGATCCGGGCCCTTCGGGGGGCCCGGGTTACGTTGTCCTCCCAGAGGGTGACCGGGGTCTCCCAGACCAGGTTCCGGGTAGAGGCAAACCGGCCGAGGACGAAGACCAGTCCGGCGGCCAGGATCAACCGCGACCGGGGAAACCTATTCAGGGAGCGGAGGAGAAAGGCGAAGACCAGCGCCGCCCCGAAGAGCGGGAGATAGAGACGGTGTTCGACCATCACGTCGCCGATCGGGACCAGGCTCGACTCGGGGAGGAGGGCGAGGAGGAAGAAGGCGATTCCGAAGCCGGCCGGCCGGAGACTCTTTCTCCGGCAGCAGAAGATTGCGGCGATGACCAGGGCGAACCAGGCCGAGAGATAGACGGCCGCTCCGGGCGCGAAGAAGGAAGAGATCCGCGGGTAGTCGTATTCCACCTGCTGGTTGAGCGGGAGGACGATCAGTCTCAGGTAAGTGATGAAGACCCGGGACTGGGTGAAGAGGTAGGACCCCCGGGAGATCCCCGCCGGATCGTTGTAGTAGAGGTTATCCCGGTGGAGGAGGAACAAAACGGGAACCACCAGGATCAGGAGGAAGAAGGGAAGCAACCGTCCGACGCGTCCTCCCTTTCCTGGAGGCCGGTCTTTGAGCACGGTGAATTCGGCCAGGAGGAGGGCGAAGGGCAGGGTGACGGCGAACTCCTTGGAGAAGAGCGCCCCGGCGGCGCAAACCAGCGAGAGCGGATACCAACCGCCGCGGCCGGACCCGTCCCGGGATTTCAGGTAAAAGAGCAGCGAGAGGAGGTAAAACCCGGCGGCCAGCGAGGTCGCCCGCTGGATGACGTAGGTGACCGCCTGGGTCTGGACCGGGTGGGCGAGGAAGAAGAGGGCGCCGAAGAGAACGGGGACGGGGTTCTCCCGGCCCAGCAGCCGCCGGAGGAGGAAGAAGACCGCCAGGGAAGTGACCAGGTGGATGAAGACGTTTCCCAGATGGTAGGGAAAGGGCTCGAGCCATCCGATTCGGTAGGTGAGGGCGAGGCTGTAGTAGGCGGCGAACCGGGTCGGCCAGAACCGGAAGACCGGCCCCGGTTCGAGGCCGCGGAGGGCGGAGTTTCTCTCGATCGAGGGACCGTCGTCGAGATGGAACGAGGCCTGGAAGGCCGGGAGATAAACAACCAGGCCGATCCCGACGATCAGCACAAGAGAGATTATTATCTGAAGAGCGGAGCGCATCGCGGATTGGCACAACGGTGATCCGGCCGGGCGAAAGTTGGGTTTATTTCCTTTAGAATATACCGTTAGCCCTTCATAAGTATAGTATCAATTTCGAATGAAAAAACCGGGTTGACAGCTGTCCCGGTCAGTAGTATATTGTTCTCACGATGCGGGGTGGAGCAGTCAGGTAGCTCGTCGGGCTCATAACCCGAAGGTCAGAGGTTCAAATCCTCTCCCCGCTATTCAAGAGCAGGCCGGTTTTCCGGCCTGCTCTTTTTTTCGACCTGGACCGGGCAACTTTTTCGTCTTTTTCCGGCTGCCGTGATATAATAATGCCGGTATTCGACCTTTTCGCGCCGCGGCAAACAACAATCCATTTCCCCAAAAGACCGATGGCCCAGCTGACCAGGATTAAGGAGCTCAACCCCGACCGGGTTCCGGTAACGGTCAAGGCGACGGTTCTCTCGCTCTGGGGTTCCCCCCGGCCGGAAGTGGCCCGGGAGGGGAGATTGGAAGACGAGACCGCGATCATCCCCTTCACCCTCTGGGCCGACTCCCCGGTCCGGGACCTGGAGAAGAACCGGAAATACATCTTCCACCGGGCCGGGTTGGGGAAGCTGGACGGGGATCTGCGGGTGGAGATCGACCGCCAGACCTCCCTCTACCCGATCGAAGAGGAGGCCGACGTTTACCGGACGATGCTCAAGATCACCCAGCAGGAGGAGCTGGAGCGGAAGCGGTACGCAAAAGGAGCGAAGATCACCGTCAGCGACCAGAAAAACCGCTCCCGCCGGAATATCTTCAGCATCGTCATCGCCGCCGGGGTGCTGATCTGGGGGGCGGTGATGATCCTCCAGTACACCGAGCTGGTGACCGAGGAGACGATCCGGGACCTCTTCCGGAAGCGGCGGACGGTGGCGATCGAGCGGGCGGCGAGAAAAGCCGTGACCGAACCCCGGGAGGGGACGGTCGAGGAGGCGTTCGACGGCGGGCTGTTCACGGCCCGGGTGGGAGAGGAAGTCTGGACGATCGGTTACCTGGGGCTGGAGGTGCCCCGGCTCCCGGTCCGCAAAGGCGACCCGATCGACCCGATCGCCCTCCAGGCGCGGAACTTCAACCGGTTCCGGGTCGGGGGGAAGACCGTCCGGCTGGAGTTCGAGGAGAACCGGCTCCCGGTCGACGGGGATGGGGAGGCTTACGTTTTCGAGGGGGGGAAGATGGTCAACGTCGAGCTGCTCGAGCGGGGCCTGGCCCGCCTGCGGGACGAGGGGCAGGGGCTGGCCTACGGCCGGGAGCTGCGGGAAGCCGAGGAGTCCGCCCGCCGGGAGCGGAAGGGGGTTTGGAGGGAGTAAGGCAAAGGGCATAGCGCATAGAGCCCCGGTGCCCGGCGCTATGCTCTATGCGCTATGCTCTATGCGCTATGCGCTATGTGCAGTTCGTCCACCATCTCCAGGGCCTCGGCGGCGTCGGCGGCGGTCCGGATTCCGTCGATCTTCCAGGTGGCGATCCCGATCACCGGCTTGCGGTAGTTGAGGGCGTAGGCGATCTCGGAGAGGGTGCCGTGGCTCCCGTCGAGGGCGATCACCGCCTTTCCGGCCAGGGCGACGATGGCGTTCCGGGCCAGGCCGATCCCGGTCGGGATCGGGATGGTGACGTGGGGGTTGGCGGCCGCGGCCCGGGTCCCGGGGAGGATCCCGATCGTCACGCCGCCGGCGGCTTTCGCCCCCCGGCAGACCGCCTCCATCACCCCGCCCAGCCCCCCGCAGACCACGGTCAGGCCGCGCTCGGCCAGTCCCCGGCCGAGTTCCTCGGCCTGGGACTGGATCTCGGCCGAGGCCCGGTTGCCCCCGATGACGCTGATCAGCATAGGATAACGAAGCTTATTCCGACTCGATGGTCGAGGTGATGACCTGGAGCCTTTCGGACTTGATCTTCTCTTCCCGGGAGCCGCCGGTGGTCGGGACGTTGATGGTGGCGATTCCTCCGCCGTCGATCGACTTTACCACCCCGACCCGGGTCTTGGCCCCGGTCTCCCACTGCACCAGGTCTCCGATTTTGATTGTACTCATCTCGGTTTTCTCCTTTTTCTCTTCCCTGCGGGAAGACGTTTCGGTTGTTGTTTGAGGATCTCCCTCCAGTTCCAGCGAATACCGGATATCCCCTTCGCCCGGCCCCCGGAAACCGAGCTCCAGGCGGATTTCCCCGTCCGGCCGGAGAAAGGCGGCCAGCCGCTGCCCGGCCGGGAGGTAAACCACCGCCTCCTCTTCGCCTTCGGCGTTGAGGATGACCGCCGGGCTCAGGCGGGTGCGGTAAATTTCTTCGATGATCCCCTCGTCCGGCTCAACTCCACGCTTTCCGGAAGAGGAGTTGAGAACGACGATGGTGAAGGGGTTGTCGTCGGAGTGATAGCCCATACTTTTCTCCCGTCGGACAACCTCGAAATTTCCGGAGTTCTCCCCGCCCCGGTCGCGGTTGAAGAACGCGGCCATCAGGATCGGGGTCTGCCGGTTTTCCAGCGCCAGGAAGGTGTAGCGTCCGGGTTCGGCCAGGTGAAGTTTTCCGGCCAGAAACTCTTCCGCCTCGCTCCCCCGGAGCAGGCCGGTGGAACGGGCGCAGGAGAGGGCGAGGAGCCCCCCGGCAATGAGCGCCCCGACAATTCCGATAGGGATTTTTTTCACGTTTCTCCGGCTATTTCAGCCAGCTCATCATCGAGCGGAGTTTCGCCCCCACCTGTTCGATCAGGTGGTTTTTCTGCTGGCGGGCCAGGGCGTTGAAGACCGGCCGGCCGGCCCGGTTCTCCAGGATCCACTCCCGGGCGAACTCGCCGGACTGGACCTCGGCCAGGATCTTCTTCATCTCCTTGCGGGTCTCCTCGGTGACGATCCGCTTCCCCCGGGTCAGGTCGCCGTACTCGGCGGTGTTGCTGATTGAATGGCGCATTCCGGCGATCCCGGCCCGGTTCATCAGGTCGGTGATCAGCTTCAGCTCGTGGAGGCATTCGAAGTAGGCGATCTCCGGCTGGTAGCCGGCCTCGACCAGGGTCTCGAATCCCGCCCGGACCAGTTCGGTACAGCCGCCGCAGAGAACCGCCTGCTCGCCGAAGAGGTCGGTCTCAGTCTCCTCTTCAAAGGTGGTCTCGAGCACCCCGGCCCGGGTCCCCCCGATCCCTCGGGCGTGGGCCAGGGCCAGGTCCTTGGCTTTGCCGTCGGCGTCCTGGTAAACGGCGATCAGGCAGGGGACGCCGCTCCCCTCGACGAAGGTGTCCCGGACCAGGTGGCCGGGGCCCTTGGGGGCGACCATATAGACGTTGACTTCCGGCGGGGGAACGATCTGGCCGTAGTGGATGTTGAAACCGTGGGAGAAGGCCAGGGCCTTGCCCGCCTTCATCTCCGGCTCGATGCAGGAGCGGTAGAGGGCGGCCTGGTTCTCGTCGGGGACCAGGATATGGATGATATCGGCGGAGGCGGCGGCGTCTTCCGCCAGCATCGGCTCGAAGCCGTTCTTGACCGCCAGTTCGTAATTATCCGTTCCCGGCAGCTCGGCGACGATTACCTCGACCCCGCTCTCCCGGAGGTTCTGGGCCTGGGCGTGTCCCTGGCTGCCGTAACCGATGACGGCGATCTTCTTTCCCTTCAAGATCCCCATATCCGCGTCCTGATCATAATACATCTTAACCATAGCTATTCTCCTTTGCCGGTTGTGAATTCTGTTTTCGTCTCGACAAGCTACCAGAGGGCGGCGATTTAATCAAGGGCATACCGCCATCAGAACTCGATCCCCTCCCGGGGGCCCTTGCCTTGCCGGAACGGATGCCGGATCTCCCGGGACTCGACGGCGTAATCGGCCCGGTCGAGGATCTCGGCCGGGCAGTTTCTCCCGGTCAGGACGAGATCGATCCCGGGGGGGCAGTCGGCGATCAGCTTGATCACCCGGGCGGGGGGGAGAAGCTCGAGGTCGAGAGCGACGTTGATCTCGTCGAGGATCAGCAGGTCGGCCGATCTTTCCCGGAGGATCTTTTCCGTCTCTTCCATCCCGGCTGCCGCCTCCCGGAAATCTTCCGGATCGGGGGGGCGGTCGAGGAGGAATTCTTCCTTCCCGAACCGCCGGACCAGGCAGTTTTTAAACCGGGCCAGGGAGAGAATTTCCCCGGAGGGGCGTTTCTTCAAGAACTGGACCAACGCCACCCTTTTTCCCCGGCCCAGGGAGCGGAGGGCGAGTCCGAGGGCGGCGGTGGTCTTGCCCGGGCCGTTGCCGGTGTAGATATGGAGCATTGGAGGGAGTTTGACGTTTAAAGTTCGAAGTTCGAGATGGCTTCTACATTCTATAGAAATCCCGGCCTTCCCGGTGGAGATTTCCGCCTACGGTATCGACGGCCACCAGGACCGGGAAGTCTTTTACTTCCAGCTTGAGGACGGTTTCCGGGCCGAGTTCGGGGTAGGCGGCGACTTCGGCCTTCCGGATCGACCGGGCCAGCAGGATCGCCGCCCCGCCGGTGGCGGCGAAATAGACCGCGCCCGCCTCCCGGATCGCCGCCGCGGTCTCCGGGGAGCGCTCCCCCTTCCCGATCATCCCCTTGAGGCCGGCCTGGAGCAGGTGGATGGTGAATGGATCCATCCGGACGGCGGTGGTCGGCCCGGCCGGCCCGATGATTGTCCCCGGCGGGGCGGGTGCGGGGCCGGTGTAGTAGATGATCTGGCGGCGTGGATCGAAGGGCAGGTCCCGCCCCTCCCGGAGCGCTTGAGCCAGCCGCCGGTGGGCGGCGTCGCGGGCGGTATAGATCACGCCCTGGATCAGGACCCGGTCGCCGGCCCTCAGGGCCCGGAGTACGTTGTCGGTCAAAGGCGCGGTGATCGATATCGGCTTGCTCATTCCTGGCAAGTCCTGGTTAAAAGTTGTCACTTTCCAAGATCCCTGCCGCTTTATGCGGCAGGTGAATCAATTCAAAAGCTATCCTTAATCATCTCTACCTTCAAAGGCCCCCGTGACCTTGCGTCACGGGTGAATAAGTTCATTGAAAAAAATCTTTTTTGCTTTTCTGATTAGGAGCAGGAGCAACCGCTTTGAACTTCTTCACCTGCCACACAAGGTGGCAGGGGCCGTTGGCGGATTTTCCCTTCTTGGTTAGCTTATGAACTTTCATTCCCCGGGGGTTAACCCCGGGGGGATGCACGCTATAAGTATGACAACCTATATCAGGACGGGACCCCCCACTCCCCATTCCCCACTCCCCACTCCCCACTCCCCACTCCCCATAATATTCCTCTCCCGGGCGGGGTCAAGGGGGAAAATCCTGGCCGGGAGCGGATCGGTGTGTTAAGTTATTTTTCTTCGGAATAACCTCGACTGGTCAGTCGAAACAACCCGCGTCCGCGGTATATTATGCCCTCTATTGTCATTATCGTTCTCGGTCTTTATCTCCTCTCCCATATCTATCTCTATCTCCGGCTCCGTTCGGCCCTGCCCCGGAGGAGAGGTCCGCGGTGGGCGGCGGCGCTGATTCTCCTGTTCCTCTTCTCGACCCTCTTCCTGGCCGGGTTCGGGCGGCGCTTTCTTTCCCCGGAAATGGGCGGGCTCTTCTGGAGTGCCGGCGCCTGGTGGTTCGGATTCGTCTTCTACGCGATCGGGGCCCTGCTCCTGCTCGACATTGCCCGCCTGCTGATCTGGCTGGGCCGCCTGCTTTTCCTCCGGGGGCCGGGGAGATCCCGATTCCCGGCGGCCGGTTTGAAGTCCCTCCTGGCTGTCGGCACGGCGGTCGTCCTCCTGCTCCTGGCCGGCCATCTCAACGCCCGAAAGCTCCGGGTGGTCAGCCACCCCCTGCGGCTGAAAGCCTCCTGCGGTCCGCTGGAGCAACTCGACCTGGTCTTGATCTCCGATCTCCACCTCGGGGTTCTGGTCAACCGCGGTCTGCTCGGCCAGGTGGTGAGGGAGGTGGAAGCCCTCCGGCCCGACCTGATCGTCCTGGCCGGCGACATCGTCGATCGCGACATCCTGATCCTGGAGGATGAGGAAGTCGGGGAGCTGCTCTCCCGGCTCCGGGCCCCGCTGGGGGTGTATGCCGTGACCGGGAATCACGAATTCATTGCCGGGTCGGACCGGGCGGTGGAGTATCTCTCCCGGTTCGGAATAATCTTCCTCCGCGACCGGGCGGTGAAGATCGGGGAGAGCTTTTATCTGGCCGGGCGGGAGGACGTGACCGTCCGGCGGCGGGGCGGGGTCGAGATCCCCCTGGAAAATATAATGGCGGTGATCGACCGGGACTGCCCGGTGATCCTCCTCGACCACCAGCCGCGGCGGATCGAAGAGGCGGCGGAGGAGGAGGTCGACCTGATCCTCTGCGGGCATACCCACCACGGCCAGTTCTTCCCCCTCAACCTGATCACCGCCGCCCTCTACCCGGTCAGCTGGGGTTACGGGACGATGGGCGCGACGGCGATCTATGTCTCCGGCGGGGCGGGGACCTGGGGTCCGCCGGTCCGGATCGGCAACACCCCGGAGATCGTTTATCTCCAAATTGAATTCACCGAACCTGGGAGCGATTTATGAAAGACCCGAGACAGAAGAAACTGGCGAAGATTATGGTCGAGTATTCCACCGAGGTGAAGGAAGGCGATATCGTGATGCTGGAATACGCCGACGGGGCGCCGATCGAACTGATCCGCGAGATCCAGACCCTCTGCCTCAAGAGAGGGGCCCGCTATGTCCGGATCAATTACGCCGCTTCCGACCTGGTCTATAATTTTTATCGCCGGGCCGATCAGCGCCAGCTCGCCTACTTCCCCCGCCACGAACTGGAATTTATGAAGAAGGTGGATGTCTATATCGGGATCGGGGCGCCGCTCAACAACCGGACCCTGGCCGGGATCCCGGGGGAGGTTTTAAGCGCCCGCCAGCGGCTGCTGCGGCCGATCCAGGAGCGGCGGGTCGAGCACAGCCGCTGGGTGATCACCCGCTATCCCACCCACAGCCAGGCCCAGGAGGCCGGGATGAGTTTCGAGGATTTCGAGGATTTCTACTTCCGGGCCTGCAACATCGATTGGGAGGGGGAAGCCCGCCGGCAGGAGAAGCTGAAACGGCTTCTGGAGCGGAGCAAGACTGTCCGCCTCCTCGCGCCCGATACCGACCTTGCCTTTTCGATCGAAGGTATGCCGGCGATCAAGTGCGAGGGAAAGCGAAACCTCCCCGACGGGGAGGTCTTCACCGCCCCGGTGAAAGTTTCGGCGGAGGGATACATCCGGTACAATACCCCTTCGCTTTACCAGGGGAAGATCTTCCGGGGGATCCGGTTCGAGGTGAAGAAGGGGAGGATCGTGAAGGCTTCGGCCGAAGGGGGGGGAGAGCACCTGGCCGGGGTTCTCGACACCGACCGGGGCGCCCGCTATTTCGGGGAGTTTTCCTTCGGCCTGAACCGGGCGATCCGGGAACCGATGCTCTCCACCCTCTTCGACGAGAAGATCGCCGGTTCGATCCACCTCACCCCCGGCAAGGCTTACGGGGAATGCGACAACGGCAATCGCTCCGCCATCCACTGGGACCTGGTGCGGATAATGAAGGACGGCGAGATTTACCTCGACGGCCGGCTGGCCCAGCGGAAGGGAAAGTTCGTCCTCCCCGAGCTGAAACCGCTCAACTGACCGCCGCGCCCGGGGAGACCGGACGGTCGAGGGTGACCAGGGAGAGGGTCTCGCCGCTTTTCGCGGCCAGGATCATCCCCCGGCTCTCCACGCCCCGGATCGAGGCCGGCTCCAGGTTCTCGACGATCACCAGCTGCTTGCCGACCAGTTCTTCCGGGGGATAATACTCTTTGATCCCGGCGACCAGGGTTCTTTCCTCATCCCCGAGATCGACGGTGAGGAGCCAGAGCCGGTCGGCCCGGGGGTGGTTTTCGACCTTGGTCACCGTCGCCGCCACCAGGTTGAGTTTCTTGAAGTCTTCGAACGGGATCATAAATCCGGCCTCCTTTTTAGTTTAAAATTCCGCTTTCCTGGGATAGAGT
>JAVCCZ010000133.1 GCA_030765265.1 Candidatus Erginobacter occultus | reverse complement strand
CGCCACTGCCGAATTGATCAATTTTCTCTACGACGTCCCGGATGGTTATTATTACGACGCCTCCGGCGGCGGGGCGACCATCTCCAGCACTGATCCGCTCCATACCTTCACCGTCGCCGAGGAGGAGCCGTTCGAGTTCCCCGGGATGCCCCAGCAGCTACGCTGGGCCAACCAGACCTCCGGGGGCAACATCCTCGCCGGCAACGACTATATCGGGACCGGGGAGACCCTGACCGTCAGCTTCGACGTCTACCGCGTCCCCTCCGACTTCTCCTGCGATACCGACCCTTACTCCGATCCCCGGTGCCGCCGGCGGTCAACGGCTCGGTTACCGGGAGTTATGCCAATAGCTGCGGGGACTACGTCACCGACGGGATCACCTTCAACGACCAGACCGTCACCCCCGAATACGCCCGGCTGGATCTGAATCTCACTCCTCCGTCCCAGATCGTCTCCCCCGGAGGCCCGGCGGTCTTTGACGTTACCCTGACCAACATCGGGACCGCCGACGCCGGCAACTGGGTGGTCGAACATACCCTGGCCGCCGGCTACACCAACCAGACCTCCACCCTGGGGAGGGTCTCCGGGGACACCGTCTGGTTCGCCTCCACCGACGGTGGGGGCGGGACGATCCTCGCCGGCGGCGGGTCCCGTTCCTACCAGATCACCGCCGATGTCGGAAGCGGAAGTTTGATCCACGACGCCACGGTGACCGGGGTCTGCCTCGACGCCGGAGGAACGGCCACCGGCTGCCGTTACAGTTACTCCGAGGAGCAGGTTTACAGCTCCAGCGCCTCCTTCAGCAAGCAGTCGGACTCCATCGCCACCATCGGCGAGACCGTCTACTTCACTGTCACCGCCGAGTTCCAGAACCCGGACTATACCGATATCACCGTCACCGACACCCTCCCCGCCGCCCTCCGCTACCTCTCCCATAGCGTCGCTCCCGCTACCTGGACCACTGACACCGCCTCCGCCGCCACCGGGGTGATCGAGGTGACCTGGGCGGAGATCACCGCCCCGACCACGGTGACGATCGAGATCGCCGCCCGGGTCAAGGATGAGCCGGCCTACTTTGCCGGCCAGACCCACACCAACAACGCCCAGATCCAGTTCACCTTCGAAGGCAACATATATAATGACAGCGACTCCGCCGAAGTCGGCCTGATCGAGCCCGATATCACCGGCTTCAGCAAGGAATTTCACGGGGGCGATCCCAACCCGATTGCCGGCGGCGACGAGGTCTATTTCCGGGTCGAGTTCGACAACACCGGGACCTCGACCGCCTACAACATCGCCTGGGCCGATATCCTGCCCGAAGAGATGCGGGACGCCGGCCCGGTGGTGGAGGCGGTCGAGATCTACGATCTGCCCGGCCCGGTTCTCGACCGGACGCTTTCCACCCCCGGCGATTACACCGTCACCTGGACCGCGGATTCCGGGGCGCTGGAGATCGACTTCCTTACCCCCGCCCTTGGTTCCTCCTCTCGCCTGGAGTCGGACGAGCGGATGGTCATCTATTACCGGGCCTTCGTCGATTACGACGTCGGAACCTTCGCCGAGTTCTCCAACTTCGCCCGGATCCCCGACGGCGGCTATCTCAGCCTCCCCGAAGACCCCGGCAACCCCGACATCCGCGAATATGACGACGGCGACGACTCGCTCGATCTTTACACCTCCGCGCTGACGATCGATAAGACCTCGCTCTGGACCGGCCAGACCGGGCCGACGATCGGGGAGACCGTCTACTATCGGCTCGAGGTCACTGTGCCGGCGGAGACGGTCGCCTACTGGCCTCAAATCTCCGATATCGTCTCCTCCGACGGCCTCTACTACCTCCCCGGCTCGACCACTTTCTCCGAGGTGACCGGCTACCCGGCCGAACCGGTCTCCTTCCTCTCCTCGACCGAACCGGAGTGGGTCACTTACACCGACCCCGTCCCCGGGATGACCGCGACCTGGGGTCTGAACCCGATCGTCAACGCCAGCGACGGCACCCCCTGGGGGGATACCGACTACGTCTTCGCCCTGGAGTTTGGCCTTCTGGTGACCGGCCTCGACGACGGGGGAGGGGACACGGAGTGGAACCCCCCGCTGGGCGGGCAGTTCTATCTCGACGACGGCCGGATCGACTGGTCGAGCTTTTCCGACGGCCCCGGCTCCACGAATCGCTTCACCGAGGATACCGATATCCGCACCGAAGTCGACCAGCCGTTGCTGAATAATTTCGACAAGTCTACTACTACCGGCAACCCGGTGGCCGGCGGCGACCAGGTGGATTACGTGATTAACTTTGATAATACCGGCTGGAACACCGCCTTCGAGACCGTGATCGCGGATTTGATCCCGGTCGGGATGCGGGATGCCCTCCCGGCGGTTGACAGTATCGACGTCGGGGGACGGGCCCTGGCCCTGGGGACCGACTACACGGTTGCCTGGTCGGGGCAGACCTTCACCATCAGCTTTGTCTCCTCCGACACCTCGCTCCCGGTCTCCGCCAACGCTTCCGACTCCCGGATCGAAGCCGGGGAGACCGTGACGATCAATTATCACGCCACCGTCGATCTCTCGGTCGGCGCCGGCTGGTCGATGGACAACGAGGCCCGGGTCACGGAGTATACCTCGCTCCCCGGAGACGACCCCGACGAGCGGACCTACCCTGGTATCGGCCCCGACTCGGAGAATCACTACACCGACCCGGTCACCCTGACCAAGGACCATACCTCCCCGGACTACACCCCGGGGGACGACATCACCATCGGGGAGACCCTCTACTACATCATCGAGGTCGATATCCCGGATAACACCGTCGCCTACGGGCTTAGTGTCACAGATTATATCGCCGACGGGCTGGAGTTTGTCTCCGGAACCACTGTTCCCCTGGCCGATTCGTCCGGCGCCAGCGGCGGCCCGGGCGGGATTGTGGTGGTCTCCTACGGTTGGAACAGCCTGACCGGTGGGCCGGGGATCGACGCCACGGTCACCCTGGCCACTTTTGTCGAGCAGACCTACGTCGGGGGTGCGGCGGTCGCCCGGGGCGACAGCTTCACCGACACCGGTTACGTCGGCTGGTTCAACCAGTCGGGGGGGACCTGGTTCACCGACACCTCGAACCAGGTCAGCAACCCGGTGGTCGAGCCGGGGCTGGTGATCGACAAGACCGCCCTTCCCAATACCGGCGAGGCCGGGGACACCGTCACCTTCACGGTCACCGTCAACCATACCGGTTCCAGCGACTCCGACGCCTTCGACGTCGACGTCACGGATATCATCCCCGACGATCTGACCTGGGCCGGGAATTTCCAGGCCGTCTCCGGCCCCGCCTTCACCGCTGACACCTCCGGATTGCCCACGGTGACCTTCAACTGCCAGACCATCGCCCTCGGGGCGACTTCAATCTTCAGTTTCGACGCCACCCTCGACAACACGGTCACCCCCGACCAGGTGATCACCAACACCGCCGACCTGGTCTGGACCTCGACCCCCGGGGTGAACCCCAACGAGCGCGGCTGCGGGGTTGCGCCCAACGACTACTGCGACTCCGACGACGCCGAGGTGACGGTTGACGACAACCTTGCCGTCGATAAGACCTTGCTCGGCGACGGCGACGGGGTGATCGGGGAGACCTTCCAGTACCAGGTGGACCTGACCCTCAACGAGGGGACGATGGAGGAAGTCGAACTGGTTGACACTCTCCCCACCGGTCTGGCCTTTGTCTCCCAGGACAGCTTCACTATCGACCCCGCCGTCACCTTCACCGGCTCGACCGCTCCGGCGGTCACCAACAACGGCCAGACTGTGACCTGGACCCTGGGGACGGTGATCAATCCGGCCGGCGTGGCCCCGGATACCGCGACCATCGTCTATGATGTGGTGATCTTGAACACGTTTGGCAATGTCAACGGGGTCACTCTTGAAAACCGGGTCGATCTTACTTACGACGGGGGCTCGGACTTCGACGAGGCTGACCCGACCGAGGTCCTGGAGCCGCGGATGGTCGTCAACAAGTCGGTCGCCCCCCAGACCGGGGACGCCGGGGACCCCGCGACCGTCACCGTTACCTTCCACCACGACACCGACAGCACCGCCGTTGCTTATGACGTCTTCCTCTCCGAGGTGGTGACCGACGGACTGGCCTGGGGGAACAATGTCCAGCAGTGGACCGGCCCGGCCAGTTTCTCCTGGGATACCTCCGGTCTCCCTGAGGTGGTCTTCAGCTGGGACGAGATCGATCTCTACTATACCTCCGTCGACCCGGTCTATTTCACCTTTGACGTGGTCCTCGAGGACTGGGTCCAGCCCGACCAGGTCTTCCCCAATACGGTAGACCTGCAATGGACAAGTTGGACGATCGGGACCGAACAGGTCTCGCCCTACAACGACAATGCCTACGAGCGGACGGGCGACCCCGACGGGGAAGGGGAGTGGAACGATTACACCGACTCCGACGATGCCGAGATCACGGTCAACGGCATCCTGCTTGACAAGGACCTGCTCGGCGACGGTTACGCCGAGATCGGTGAGACCTTCCCCTACCGGATCACCCTCACCATCCCCGAGGGGATCACCGCCTCCGCGGTCCTGGAAGATACCCTGGATGCCGGCCTGATCTTCGTCTCCCAGGATGGCTTTACCCACGACGCGGCAGTCACCTTCACCGGCTCGACCGCGCCCGTAATCAGCGGCGGCGACCGGATCGCGACCTGGACCCTGGAGACGATCACCAACCCGCCCGGGCCGACCCCGGACACGGTGGTGATCGACTATACCGTCCGGGTGACCGACGTCCCCGGCAACGTGGACGGGACGTTCCTCGGCAACTGGGCCGAGCTGACCTATGCCACCGGCTTTACCTCCGACACCTCCCCCGAGACCGAGGTCCGGGAGCCGGTTCTGGACAACTTCGACAAGACCACCTCCACCGGAAACCCGGTCCAGGGCGGGCAGACGGTCTATTATCAGGTGACCTTCGAGAATACCGGCGACAACACCGCCTTCGACACCGAGTTCGCCGACCTGCTCCCGATCGGGATGCGGGGGACCGCTCCGGGGGTTGACGAGATTGACGTCGACGGCCGGACCCTGGCCGTCGGGATCGACTACACCGCGGCCTGGTCGGGGCAGACCTTCACTATCTCCTTCTTCTCCACCGATACCTCGCTCCCGGTCTCTTCCAACACTTCCGACTCCCGGGTCGAGCCGGGGGAGACGGTGACGATTGATTACCACGCCTTTGTTGACTCCTCCGTCGGCGCCGGCTGGTCGATGGATAACCTGGCCCGGGTCACCGATTATACCTCACTCCCCGGCCCCGACCCCGAGGAACGGACCTACCCCGGTATCGGCCCCGACTCGGAGAACCACTACACCCCCTCCGCCACCGTGACTAAGGACGAATCTTCGCAGGGCTACACCCCGGACCCGGGGGAGGTGACCATCGGCGAGACGCTCTACTATACTGTCGAGGTTGATATTCCGGTCGGGGTCTGGGCCTACGACCTCACGGTCACCGACCAAATCTACCGTTCGTTGGTCGTGGACACCGTCGGTTCGGTCCCGGGGGCCTCTTTCACCGCCTGGACCGTGGACGGCAACGGCGACACCGACCTCACGGTCGGGTTCGGGGATTTCGGCCCCGGCCAGACCGGGGTTGACGCGACCATCACCGTTACCGCCTTCGTCAACCAGACTTTCCCGGGAGGGACGGTCCTCGACGGGCAGAGCTTCAACAACCGCTCCTATATCGGCTGGGACGCGATGACCGACCAGCCCTCCTTCAATACCGGGACCTCAAATCAGGTCAGCAACACGGTGGTCGAGCCGGATCTGGCGATCCTCAAGACCGCCGCTCCGACCGACGGCCAGGCCGGCGATACCGTTTATTTCACCGTCGACGTCGGCCATACCGGCGCCAGTGAATCCGACGCCTTCGACATTGTGATCACCGACATCATCCCCGACGATATGACCTGGGTCGGCAACGTCGCCACTCTCTCCGGTCTCTCGCCGGTCGTCGACGATACCGGCGACCCTACGGTGACTTTCAGTTACCAGACGATCGGGCTGCTCGAAAGTTCCCAGTTCCGTTTCGAAGTCACCCTTGACAACACGGTCACCCCTGACCAGGTGATTACCAACACCGCCGACCTGGCCTGGACCTCGACCCCCGGAGACAACCCCCGCGAGCGTGACTGCGGAGTCGCGCCCAACGACTACTGCGATACCGATGACGCCGACGTCACCGTGGATGACGACCTTGCCGTCGATAAGACCCTCCTCGGCGACGGCGACGGGGTGATCGGGGAGACTTTCCAGTACGAGGTTGAGCTGACCCTGATCAAGGGGACGATGACGGAAGTCGAACTGGTTGATTCCCTCCCCTCCGGGTTGGCCTTTGTCTCCCAGGATAGCTTCACCATCGACCCCGCCGTCACCTTCACCGGCTCGACCGCTCCGGCGGTCACCAACGACGGCCAGACCGTGACCTGGACCCTGGGGACGGTGGTCAACCCGGCCGGTCCGACCCCGGATACCGCCACCATCGTCTATGACGTGGTGATTTTAAATACCATCGGCAATGTCAACGGGGTGCTGCTTGACAACCGGGTTGATCTCACTTACGACGGGGGCTCGGACTTCGCCGAGGCCGACCCGACCGAGGTTCTGGAGCCGAGACTCATCGTCACCAAGTCAGTCGCCCCCCAGACCGGGGACGCCGGAGACACCGTGGTCGTGACCGTCAGCTTCCACCACGATACCGATAGTTCCGCCGTCGCCCACGACGTCTTTCTCACCGAGCTGGTGACCGACGGACTGGCCTGGGGGAACAACGTCCAGCAGTGGGCCGGCCCGGCCAGTTTCTCCTGGGAGACCGCCTCTCTCCCCGAGGTGGTCTTCAGCTGGGACGAGATCGACCTCTACTACACCGCCGTCGATCCGGTTTACTTCACCTTCGACGTGGTCCTCGAGGACTGGGTCCAGCCCGGCCAGGTCTTCCCGGACACGGTCGATCTGGAGTGGACCAGCTGGACGATCGGGACCGAGAAGGTCTCGGAATATAACGACAACGCCTACGAGCGGACGGGCGATCCGGCGACCGGGGGGGAATGGAACGACTATACCGATGCCGATGACGCCGAGATCACGGTCAATGGGATCGGGTTGATCAAGGAACTGCTCGGCGACGGCGACGCCGTGATCGGGGAGACCTTTCCCTATCGGGTCACGGTAACCCTTCCCGAGGGGATCACCGCCGAAGCGGTCCTCGAGGATACCCTGGATACGGGTCTGCCCGGCACCGGCCTGGCCTTCGTCTCGCTTGATCGGTTCGATCACGACCCGGCAATCACCTTCACCGGCTCGACCGACCCGGTGATCAGCAACGAGGGGGCGACGGTGACCTGGACGCTGGAGACGATCACCAACCCGCCCTCGCCGCCGACCCCGAATACGATCGAGATCGAATACACCGTGGTGGTGACCAACATCCTCGCCAACCAGGACGGGACGATGCTGGAGAACCTGGTCGAGCTTGATTATGCCACCGGTTTCACCGCCGCCACCGCCCCCGAGACCGAGGTCCTGGAGCCGGACCTGGCGGTCGAGAAGGATATCCTCCCCTCCAGCGGGGTGAGGGGGGATACCCTCACCTATTACTTCAATATCTACCATACCGCCCTCTCCCGGTCGCCGGCCTTCAACGTCGACTTCGGCGATCTCATCCCCACCCAGTTCGACTGGGCCAATAACCTCCAGGCCACCGGCGGCCCGGCCTTCACCTACGACACCTCCGGCCTCCCCGACTTCACCGCCGCCTGGTGGGAGATCCCGCTCTTCTATTCCCAGACCAACCCGGCCAGCTTCAGTTTCGACGTCACGATCAACAACACCGCCGCGCCTCCGGAGACCGTCTGGAACACCGCCGGGGTGGAGTGGACCTCGCTCTCCGGCGACCCCGGCCAGATCTCGACCTACAACCCCGACGCCTACCAGCGGACCGGCGACGACGGCGACCCGGGGGAGGATAACGACTATCGGACCGAAGACCCCGCCCCGGCCGACCTCGACGGCACCCCGACGCCCACGGCCACCCCGACAGTCACCCCGACCCCCTCGGTTACCCCGACCCCGACGGTGACTCCGACTCCCAGCGTGACCCCGACGCCGTCGGTTACCCCGACGCCTTCGATGACGCCCACGCCTTCGGTGACTCCGACTCCCTCGGTGACCCCGACCCCGTCGGTTACGCCGACGCCCTCGGTTACGCCGACGCCCTCGGTTACCCCGACGCCCTCGGTTACCCCGACGCCTTCGGTGACCCCGACGCCCTCGGTTACGCCGACGCCTTCGCTGACTCCGACGCCCTCGGTTACCCCGACGCCTTCAGTCACCCCGACGCCCTCGGTTACGCCGACGCCTTCGGTGACCCCGACGCCCTCAATGACTCCCACCCCTTCGCTGACGCCGACGCCGAGCCTGACCCCCACGCCCAGCGTGACCCCGACCCCGAGTGTTACCCCCACGCCTTCGCTGACGCCGACGCCGAGCCTGACCCCGACGCCCTCGGTTACCCCGACGCCGACGGTGACCCCGACGCCCTCGGTGACGCCGACTCCGAGTGTTACTCCGACGCCGACGGTGACCCCGACCCCGTCTGTGACCCCGACGGCTTCAATGACTCCGACGCCCTCGGTTACCCCCACGCCGACCACGACGCCGACTCCGGAATATTGCGCCAACGCGCTCGAAATCGCCGATCTCGAGGATCTGGAGATCGGCCAACTCCGGTCTTCATCTCCCCTCGGCTGGCGTTGGGAGGTGACCAGAGCGGAATCTCCCGAGACCGATCTTTACGGCGCCATCTACGACAACGAAAATCTTTTTTCCGCTCAGACCGACTATTCTCTCCAGCCGGCGGCGGTCAGGTTCGTCAGCCAGAGCGAACCGTTCGGGATCCTGGAAGGCGACTATCTGATCCTGACCTACGATGGCGGCCTGATTACTTACGTCTATCCTCCGCCGCTGGGAGGGGTGGTCGACACTTATTATTATATCGGGAGCGACGGAAGCACCTATACCGACCGCTGGCTCTGCGAACTGGCCAAGGGGGTCCCGACTCCGACACCAAGTCCATCCCCCTCGGTGACCCCGACGCCTTCGGTTACCCCGACTCCTTCCGTCACCCCGACGCCTTCGGTTACTCCGACGCCCTCGGTAACGCCGACACCATCGATAACGCCGACACCATCGATAACGCCGACGCCCTCGATTACCCCGACGCCCTCGGTCACTCCGACGCCTTCGATAACTCCGACGCCGTCGATTACCCCGACGCCATCGATTACTCCGTCCCCAACCCCGCTGGGTCCGGCGCTGGAGCTGGTCAAGACCGTGAACCAGGCCCCGGAGGGGACAACGGAAATTACCCTGTCCTGTTTCGAGCCGACTTACTACTACCTGGTGACCAATACCGGCGACACTTATATCTCGGAGATAGAGGTCCGGGACGACGACGGGACCCCGGAAGATCCGTCGTCCGAGATCCTGATCGGGGTAATCCCGGGGCCGTTGGCCCCTGGGGAGAGCGCCGGACTGGAATATGTCTCCGAGCGGGAGGCGGCGCGGTTGAACCGGGCAACGGCCGCCGGGACGGCCACTGACAGCCTGGGGATACCTTACCCCGGTCTCGATCCGGTCACCGCCGGGGACAGGGCCCTGGCTTATACCTGGATCGTCGCCGACGGCAACGACTATGACGGAGACGGACGGAGCGATATGTCGGTCTGGGCCTGCGGGGGGAGGTGGTCGATTATGCATTGCCCGTTCACCGGCAGTGAGATCGAATACTTCGGCCGGACCGGCGATATCAATACCCCGGGCGATTACGACGGGGACGGTCTCACGGATATCGCCATCTTCCGGCCCAACTCCGGCCTCTGGGCGGTTCGGGACGTTACCCGCCTCTACTTCGGCGGAAGTTCCGATCATCCCGTCCCGGGCGATTACTCCGGAGACGGCTTGACCGACCCGGCCGTCTTCCGCCGCGCGACCGGCCTCTGGGCGATCCGCGGGGTGACCCGGCTATACTTCGGGGGTATGTACGATCTCCCGATCCCCGGAATCTATGACGCTTCCTACGAGGTGCGGCCGGGGATATTCCGTCCCTCCACCGGCCTCTGGGCGATCCGCGGTCTGACCCGGAGATATTTCGGGCTTGCGGGCGACTGGCCGGTTCCGGCCGACTACAGCGGCGACGGCGTCAACGAAATCGGGATCTTCCGGGACCGGACCGGTCTCTGGGCGATTCCCGGTCTGACCCGAGCTTACTTCGGACGCCGGTTTGACTTCCCGCAACCGGCCGATTTTGCCGGCAGCGGATTTGACCAGATCACCATCTACCGTCCGGCCAACGGACTCTGGGCGGTGAGAGGAGTGACCCGGAAGTACTGGGGCGGTGCCAACGCCGTCCCGGTAGCCTGGTAGAATTGGGGTTTGATCTCCGGAAAGAGCCGTTATACTTAACTGAAGATAAAATATCCGGCAGTTTAGCCGCCGGCAGCCAGCGAGGATAAATGAAATGAGGCCCCAGGATATTGAACGGATTGCGGCTAACGTCGCCGGCAGCTTCACCGGGGCCGGAGGCAGTACGCTCCGGGCCGGTTGCGGTGCCCTCTCCAGCCCGATCGCCTACGACTGCGATCTCTTTTCCTGTTCCGACGACTACGAGTGCGGGGAACAGGCGGTCTTTGCCTGCCGGGAGGATTTTTCCTGCGACCAGAGTTTCTTCTGCGGCTGCGGCCAGTTTGAAGGTTTGGTTGGCCCCTGAGACAGTGTGATTAACCGGCCAGTTCCCGCCAGTGGCGGGCTTTAACCGGCCGGGACTTTTCCCCCGCTGCCTCTTTCCCCGCCCTCGACCAGAGCGGCAGCAGACCGGCCAGCACTCCCCAGCAGAGGCCCTGCTTCAGGAATCTCCTTCGGTCTATCTTTGCCTCAAATCTCATCAGTTTTACTCCTGCATTTTCCTTCACCGCACAGGCAGGAATGCCTGTGTTACATTTTCCCTACTTCCACAATCCGGGGATCTTATGGCCGCAGAAACCGCAGTTGCCGTTTTTGAGGTTATTCTCCCGGATCTGGTAACCGGTCCTACCGATTACCGTCTTCTTGCAGTTGGGGCAGACGGTATTCTCTCCCGGGTCGCCGGGGATATTCCCGACGTAAACGTAGCGCAGTCCCTGGGCACGGGCGATCTCCCGGGCCGTCCGCAGGGTCTCGGTCGGAGTCGGGGGGAGGTTGCGGAGCTTATAGAGCGGCTGGAAACGGGAGAAATAGAGCGGGGTGTCCGGACCGAGGTGGTCGCAAACCCAGCCGGCCAGCCACTCGATCCGGTCGGGCCGGTCGTTGAGGGTGGGGACGATCAGGTTGGTGATCTCCAGCCAGACCCCCATCTCCCGCATCACCTCCAGCGATCTGAGGACCGGGGCCAGGGTCCCCCCGACCACCTTCCGGTAGTACTCCTCGTCACCTTTTAAATCGACGTTGGCGGCGTCGATCACCGGGAGGAGTTCCCGCAACGGTTTCTCGTTGATGTAGGCGGCGGTGACCAGGATGTTCTTCAAACCCTTCTCCCGGGCCCGGACCGAGGTGTCGTAGGTGTACTCGTAAAAGACCATCGGCTCGGTGTAAGTGTAGGAGATCGAAGGGCAGTTTTGGCGGACAGCCTCGGCCGCCACCGCCTCCGGGGGGAGGTTATAATTGCTGGTCTCTTCCGGCGGCCGTTGGGAGATCTGCCAGTTCTGGCAGAACTGGCAGTGGAGGTTGCAGCCGGCGGTGGCGATCGAGAAGGTCCGGGTTCCGGGGAGCACGTGGGAGAGGGGTTTCTTCTCCACCGGGTCGATATGGACCGCGCAGGGGTTGCCGTAAACCAGGGTCACCAGCTCGCCGTTGAGGTTCTCCCGGGCCCGGCAGTTTCCCCGCTGGCCCGGGGCCAGAACGCAGAACCGGGGGCAGAGCCCGCACTGGACTTTCCGCTCGGTCTTCATCGCTTAGTCTTCCCACTCCAGGGCGAACCTTGCTCTCCGCGGCTCGATCCCTTTCTCCCGGTAACCGTTCAGCGTTTCGGCGGCGCCGTCCGGCACCGTCGGCCGGATAACGGCGGCCGGTTCATCCCCGGGCTTCTCTCGCGGCCCGCAAGCCGCGGCCAGAAATAAAACTATCCCCCAGAATATTGACCGAATTGTTGAATTTCCGTTCATCGCCGTACTGCCCGGGCCGATGTCCCCGGAGTCCTTTCCCTGTGATTCATCCTCAATTATTAGTTTAACACTCCATTTCCGCACCCGGCAACTTCCGATTCAATTCCCCGGCCAGCTGCCGCAGCCACCGGACGGCCTCCAGGGTGAACACACCCTGCCGCGGGCAGAAGATGGTGTTGTTCTGCCAGAGCGGGTCGAGATCGGCCGGGATCTCTCCCCTCCGGACCAGGGCAAGATAATCGGCGGTCCCCGGGATCGGGGAATAGGCGGCCAGGGAGATGGTTGCTCCCAGCGAGTGGACGAACCGGATATCGGCCTCCGCCTCTCTCGGTCTCTGGCCGGGGAGGCCGATCATCAGGTAGACGATGATCTCCGGGCGGAGGAACCCGGCCGTTTCCAACCGATCGAGCGCCCGGATCAAATCCCGGTTAGCCACCTTTCCCCCGGTCCGTTGCTGGACTTCCGCCCGGGATGACTCCAGGCCGAGCCGGGGCTGGAGGAATCCGCTCTCTTTCATCAGCCCCGCGGTCTCCGGGGTCAGGAAGCGGGCGTGGAGTCCGTTGGGGGTATGGAAGCGGACCCGGATTCCCCGATGGAGGAGCAGGGAGAGGATCCGGTCGAGGTGGTTTGGGGAGTCGAAGAGGAGGGCGTTGTCGTAAAAGGCGATATCGGTGGTTCCGTAGCGATCCCGGTATCCGGCGATCTCCGCCGCTATCGATTCCGGGGTTCTCCGGAGGAGTTCCGGTTCCAGGAGCGCGGCCGCGCAATAGGAACAGGAGTGGGGACAGCCCCGTCCGGTCCGGACCGCCAGGGCCGAGCGGTCGCGGAGCAAGTCGTAGGCGGGAATAACGTCATCCCCGACCGGCGGGGGAGGGGGGAGCCCCAGTCCGGCGATCGACGCGGCCAGTTCACCCCAGCCGCCGCCGGTCAGGACAATGTCCGCCCCGGAGCGGGCCCGGGCGTGATCCGGGCAGAGCCGGGGATAGAGCCCCCCCAGAATCATAGGGACGGAGGGAAAGACTTCCCGGGCCAGTTCCAGGGACTCGAGGTAACCCGGATACCAGTAGGTCATCGTCGTCCCGGCCAGGATCAGGTCCGGCCGCTCCCGCTCCTCCAGCCGCCGGCGGGCCAGTTCGGGGGGGAGGCCGTAACGGAAGTAAGGCCGCTCGACCTCCGCGATCGCTTCCGGCTTCCCGACCGGTGTCCGGGGGTACTTTCCGCGGCCGTCGCGGTCGCGGCGGGGGAGTATTTCCCCGGAGTTATCTTTCAGGTCCGGGTCGAAGCGGTCCAGGCAATCGAGCAATTCCACCTCCCACCCCCACCGCCGGAGAACCGTCCCGGCCCGGAGGAGTCCGAACGGCCTCAACCAGAGGTCGTAAGCCGCGAAGTCGCAGATCCAGGGGTTGACCAGCAGTGCTTTCATAATTGTTCACCGTCGTTGATGGCGGCCGCATTCTATCACTTTACCGCGGCGGAAGTAACGGTGTTTGCTTTCGTCAACTTACGTTTGACAGCGCCGCCGATCCTCTGCTACTATCCGTCTCTTTTTCAATCGGGCCCTGACCCCACCCGTCGACCGCCGGGCAACAACCCCCGGAAAGAGATTCAAAATGACCGATCAGCACGATTACAAGCAGACCCTGAACCTCCCCCGGACCTCGTTCGGGATGCGGGCCGATCTGGCCCGGAAAGAGCCGGAATATCTCGTCCGCTGGGAGAAGATGGGGCTCTATGAGGAAATCCGCCGGGCCCGGGCGGGGAAGGATAATTACACCCTCCACGACGGCCCTCCCTACCCGTCCGGTGACCTCCACATCGGGACCGGGATGAACAAGATCCTCAAGGATTTCGTTATCCGCTTCCAGACAATGAGCGGTTTCGACGCCCCCTATATCCCCGGCTGGGACTGTCACGGCCTCCCGATCGAGCACAAGGTGATGACCGGGTTGGGCGAGGAGGCGGAGAAGCTTTCCGCCCCCGAGATCCGCCGCCGCTGCCGGGAATTCGCCCTCAATTATGTCGGAACCAACCGGAAAGAATTCAAGCGCCTGGGCTGTTCGGGCGATTGGGAGAACCCCTACCTGACCATCAACCCCGGCTACGAGGCGGCGGTCCTGAAAGTCTTCAAGACGATGGTCGAGCGGGGCTACGTCTACCGGCAGCTCAAACCCATCCACTGGTGCGGATCCTGCCGGACCGCCCTGGCCGAGGCGGAGCTGGAGTACCGGGATCGGCAGGATATCTCGATCTACCTTCACCTCCCGCTGGTCTCGTCGATTTCCGAACTGTTCCCGGGGGAGGAAGACGGCCCGGTCTCGATCCTGATCTGGACCACCACCCCCTGGACCCTCCCCGCCAACCGGGCGGTAGCCGTTAACCCGGCCTTCAGCTACGCCCTGATCTCCTACCGGGACCCCGCCGGAGGGCAGGAGCGGAGGATGATCCTGGCCGCCGAGGCGGTGGAGCGGGTCGCCGGGGAGGCGGGGATCGCTTCCTGGACCGTCCGGGGAAAGATCACCGGGAAGAGCCTGGAAAACCTGCTTTACCGCCACCCCTGGGAAGACCGGGAATGCCCGGTGATTACCGCCGACTACGTCAACCTGGAGGAGGGGACCGGGTGCGTCCATACCGCCCCCGGCCACGGCCAGGAGGACTATCTCTCGGGGAGGAAATACGGGCTGGAGATTGCCAGCCCGGTTGACGAGCGGGGAGTATTCACCGACGAGGCCGCCGGCCTTTCCGGACTCCCGGTGATGTCGGCCAACGGGCGGATCGTGGAAGAACTGGACAAACGGGGGTGGCTCCTCTCCCAAAGAGAGATCGGCCACTCCTACCCCCATTGCTGGCGCTGCCGGAAGCCGGTGATCTTCCGGGCCACCCGGCAGTGGTTCGTCTCCCTGGAAAACCGGGATCTCCGCCAACGGCTGCTGGAGGAGATCGAGCGGGTGGAATGGCTCCCGGAGTGGGGCCAGACCCGGATCCGGGGGATGCTGGAGGGCCGGCCCGACTGGTGCATCTCCCGGCAGCGGACCTGGGGGGTGCCGATCCCCGCGTTTTACTGCCGCTCTTGCGGCCGGGAACTCCTCGAGCCTGGGGTGATCGACCACGTAACCGGGCTTTTCGCCGAACGCGGCTCCGACTGCTGGTTCGAACTTTCCCCGACCGAACTGCTCCCGGCGGAGACCTCCTGTCCCGGATGCGGCGGCTCGGATTTCACCAAGGAAAACGATATCTTCGATGTCTGGTTTGAGTCGGGATCGTCCCACCGGGCGGTAGTGATCGAGAACTCCCGGCTGGTTTTCCCCGCCGATCTCTACCTGGAGGGGACCGATCAGCACCGGGGCTGGTTCCAGCTCTCGCTCCTGCTGGCGCTGGCGACCACCGACCGGGCCCCCTTCCGTTCGGTACTCACCCACGGATTCGTGGTCGATCGCAACGGGGAAAAGATGTCGAAGTCGCGGGGAAATTTTATCTCCGTGGCCGCCGCCCTGAAAGAATTCCCGGCCGATATCCTCCGACTCTGGTTCGCTTCCATCGATTACCGCAAGGATATCGCGGTCTCCCTCGACCTGATCAAGAAGATCGCCGAGGCTTACCGCAAGATCCGCAACACCTTTAAATACTGCCTCGGCAACCTCGGTGATTTCGATCCCGCCTCCGATTCGGTCCCCCCGGCGGAGATGGAAGAGATCGACCGCTGGATCCTCGCTCAGGCCGAGGAATTGAGAGAACGGGTCAGCGAAGCCTACCGGAAGTTCGAGTTCCATCGGGTCTACCGGGAGATCTATAACTTCTGCGTCATCCCGATGTCCTCGTTCTATATGGATGTCCTCAAGGACCGCCTCTACACCTACGCCGCCCGGGGCCGGGAGCGGAGAAGCACCCAGACGGCGCTGAGAGAAGTGACCGGCCTTCTAACCCGGCTGCTCGCCCCGATCCTGGTCTTCACCGCCGAGGAAGTCTGGGGCCATCTCAGCTCCCCGGACCAAGGGCCCGAAAGCGTCCACCTGGCGGATTGGCCCGAACCGCGTCCGGACTGGCGGGACGACCGGCTGACAAGCCGCTGGGAAAAACTCCTCTCCTTTAGAGGCGAGGTCCTTAAATTGCTCGAAGAGATCCGGGGCGCGGGAGAAATCGGGACCTCCCTGGAGGCGGAGATCACGGTCGAGGTCGCCGACCCGGAATGGGAGCAACTCCTCTCCTCTTACCGGGAACTGTTGCCGAAGATCTGCATCGTCTCCGGCGTGACCTTGAGGAAGGCCGCCGGGGAAGATTTCAGCCCCGAGGCCCGGTCCACCGAGATCCCCTCGATCCGGCTCCTGGCGGCCCGGGCCCGGGGATCGAAGTGCCTCCGCTGCTGGAAGTATTCGCCCACGGTCGGCGATTGGCCGGAGCATCCGGGGGTCTGCGCCGAGTGCCGGGGGCAGATGGGGTGATGCTGACGGCGATAATTGCCCTGGCGGTCATCGCGGCCGACCAGGTTACCAAGTGGGCGGCCATTGATATGCTCTCCGCCGAGCCGGGGGGAAAGATCGTGGTCATCGAGCGTTTCTTCGCCTTTACCCTGGTCTATAACCCGGGGGCGGCTTTCGGGATTCTTCCCCGGTTCAACCACCTCTTCGTCATCCTCTCGATTCTGACGGTGGCGGCCCTCCTGTTCTTTTTTCGGAGTTTTTTCGCCGGCACCCGAACTTCCCGGGTCGCCGCCGGGCTGATTCTCGGCGGGGCGGTCGGGAACCTGATCGACCGGTTCCGTTTCCGGCAGGTGGTCGATTTTTTTGATTTCCAGTTCGGCGAATATCACTGGCCGGCCTTCAATATCGCCGACAGCGCCATCTGCGTCGGGGTGGCCCTGCTGATCGCCGCCGTCCTCTTCGGGAAAGCAGGGCGCTTCCCCGCTACCGTTTCCGGGGAATAGTTCCGGCTTCGCGGACAATACCATTATTCTCGGGAAAAACCGGTCAGGAAATCCGATGGCCGAAATCGTGGAAATCCCCGTGGGCGCGGAATCCGCCGGGCTCCGCCTGGATATATTTCTCGCCTCCCGGCTGGAAGATCTCTCCCGGAGCCGGCTGAAGCTGATGATCGAAGCCGGCGCCGTCCGGGTGGAGGGGGCGGCGGCGAAGCCGGGCCGGCGACTGGCGGGGGGGGAGCGGATTGCCGTTCAGCTGCCGGGTCCGGAAGAGGAAAGCCCCCGCCCGGAGCCGCTGCCTTTGGAATTGCTTTACCGGGACGAGTCGATCGCGGTAATCAACAAGCCCCCCGGGCTTTTGGTCCATCCGGTCCGCCGGGGACAGGGCGGGACCCTGGTCAACGCCCTGCTCTATCATCTCGGCTCCCTCCCCGAGACCGGCAGCCCTCTCCGCCCCGGCATTGTCCACCGCCTCGATCGGGACACCTCGGGGGTGATGATCGCCGCCCGAACCGGCCCGGCCTATCTCGACCTGGTTCAACAGTTCCGCGACCGGACGGTGGAGAAGGAATATTTGGCCCTGGTCCGGGGGCGGCCCCCCCGGGAAGCGGGGGAATGCCTCTTCCCGATCGGCCGTTCCCCGAAACAGAGAACCACGATGGCGGTCCGTTACGCCGGGGGCCGCCCGGCCCGGACCATCTACCGCCTGGAGGAAGAGTTCGCCGGATATTCTCTCCTCCGGTTGGTGATCAAGACCGGGCGGACCCACCAGATCCGGGTCCATCTATCCCGCCTCGGTTGCCCGGTACTGGGGGACCCGGTCTACGGGAAAAAGCGGGGAGAAAAGTATGCCCTGGTCCCCCGCCAGATGCTGCACGCCCATTGCCTGGGTATTACCCACCCGGCTGTCCGCCGCCGGATGAAATGGACGGCTCCGATCCCCGGGGATATGGAGGAGGTCATTTCCCGGATCCGCCGGCTGTAGGGGCGGCAAAGCTGAACGGAGCTGAACGGGGCCAACGCTTGACATCAGCCGGTCATTTGTTATCATCCCCGTCTGGTATCGCAAGCGGGCAAAATCAAATCAGGAAGATAAATATGTATAGTATGACCGGATATGGCCAGGGCAGCGGTCAGGGCAAGAACTTCACCGTCAAGACGGAACTGCAGTCCTATAACCACCGTTTCCTCGACATCAAGGTCCGGCTCCCCAACGAATACGGGCGGCTGGAAAACTGGCTCAGCCGGATAATTTCCGGGCAGGTTTCCCGAGGTCGGGTCAATGTCTACGTCGGATTTCAGCAGAGCGGGGACCGTTACCAGGTCCGGGTCAATGAAGATCTGGCCCGGAAGTACTGGAAAGCCCTCCGGCGCCTCCAGGGGGCGGTCAAAGCCCAGTCCGAGATCGGACCCGAAGTGCTGATCGGCCTGCCGGGCGTACTGGAGACGGTTTCCGGACTCCCCACGGTGACCAGCTTCAAGAAGCAGCTCGCGGTCAGCCTGGAGGAGGCCCTGGGAAAAATGGTTGGGATGAGAGCGAAGGAAGGGGCCCGCCTCCGGGCCGATCTCAACCGGCACCTGAAGACCTTTATCCGTTCGTTCAAGAAGGTAAAAACCAGGATCGAGAAAAGGGCGCGGGCAGATGCCCCCCCGGAAAGAAAGGGGAAAAAGACGTCCCCGTCGGCGGGTTTTCCCCCCAATGTCGAGGAAGAACTCTCCCGTCTCGAGGGGCACCTGGAGCAGTTCGCCGAGTACCTGGATACGTCCCAGCCTGTCGGCAAGACCCTGGAGTTTCTCCTCCAGGAGATGCAGCGGGAGGTGACCACCCTGGGCGACAAGGCCGGGGATTCGGTTGTCTCCACCCAGGTGATCCTGATGAAGTCGGAACTGGAAAGTCTGCGGGAACAGGCGAGGAACGTGGAATGAAAGGGCGGCTCTTCATCCTTTCGGCCCCTTCGGGGGCGGGGAAGACCACGGTCTGCGAGGCCCTGCTGGAAAAGACCGACCGGGCAAAAAAAGCCATCACCACCACTACCCGTCCGCCCCGCCCCGGGGAGAAGAACGGGGTCGATTACTTCTTTCTCACCGAGGAGGAGTTCAAGGAGAAGCTGGCCCAGGGGAGGTTCTTCGAACACGCCCTGGTCTACGATTATTATTACGGATCCGGGCGGGATTACGTTGAATCCCAGCTGGAAGCGGGGTATGATATGATCCTGGTGGTTGATGTCCAGGGCGCCCGTTCGATCCGGGAACTGGGGGTGGAGGCGGTCTTCGTCTACCTGCTTCCCCCCTCGCTGTCGGAACTCCGGCGCCGCCTGGAGGGGAGAAAGACCGACGCCCCCGAGGTGATCGAAAAACGTTTCACCCGGGCCCGGGACGAGCTGGACCGCTACCGGGATTACGATTACTGCGTGATCAACGACGAGCTTGAGACCGCCGTCGCCGACCTGGAATCGGTGATCCGGGCCGAACGCTGCCGGGTGAAGAATTATCCCCGAATAGTGGAAAAGATTATCGAGAGCTGAAAACAAAGGAAAATACTATGCAGAACCTGACCACGGAAAGTTATCTGAAACAGATCCACAATGTCTATTCCCTGGTCATCCTCGCCGCCAAGCGGACGGTGGGGCTGACCCGGGGGGAGAAGCCCCTCCTGGAGGAACCCCGCCGCCGGAAGCCGATGATGATCGCCCTCGACGAGATCGCCGCCGGGAAGATCACCATCGCCCCGCCGGAGGAAATTCCGGATGCCGCCGAAGAAACAATCCTCTGATTGCATTCTCTCCGGCGTCCCCATTCTGCTCGGGGTCACCGGTTCGATTTCCGCCTACAAGGCGGCGGACCTGGCCAGCCGTCTGGTCCAGGCCGGAGCCGAGGTCCGGACCGTGCTCACCGCCGCGGCGGTGGAGTTCATCACCCCGCTGACCTTCGAGACCCTGACCGGACACCCGGCCCACACCGGGATGTTCAGGGACAACCGCTCCCGTGGCGCGGAGCATATCACCCTGGCCGGTTTCCCCAAGCTGGCCGTGATCGCCCCGGCTTCCGCCGATTTCATCGGGAAGATGGCCGGCGGTCTGGCCGACGACCTGCTCTCCGCCGTGGTGATGGCGACCCGGTCGCCGATCCTCCTCGCCCCCGGGATGAACAGCGGGATGTGGGAGAACCCCGGCGTCGGGGAGAACGTCCGGCGTTTG
>JAVCCZ010000033.1 GCA_030765265.1 Candidatus Erginobacter occultus | reverse complement strand
CTTCTCCTTGAAGGCGGAGACCGCCGCGTAATCGAGGCCGTCGGGGTTGACGATCCCCGACTTGCTGTCGGAGACCGCGATCACCTTCGCCCTCTCGGCCTGGGCGATCTTGTGGGCGAAGGACCCGGCGTTGCCGTAGCCCTGGATCACCACCGTGCTCTCCCGCAGGTCCTTCCCCCGGTAGCGCATAAACTCCTCGATGGCGAAGATGCAGCCCTGGGCGGTGGCTTCGTTGCGGCCGTAGGAGCCGCCGATCTCCAGCGGCTTGCCGGTGACCACGCTGGGGACGGCGTGGGCCGCGTGCATACTGTAGGTGTCCATCATCCAGGCCATCGTCTGGGCGTTGGTATAGACGTCGGGGGCGGGGATGTCCTTGCGGGGGCCGATGAAGGGGGTGATCTCGGTGGTGAAGCGGCGGGTGATCTTCTCCAGTTCCCGATCGGAGAGTTTCTTCGGGTCGCAGCAGACCCCGCCCTTCGCCCCCCCGTAGGGGAGCCCCATCACCGAGCACTTCCAGGTCATCCACATCGCCAGGGCCTGGACCTCGTCGAGGGAGACCTCGGGGTGAAAGCGGATCCCGCCTTTCGAGGGGCCGCGGTCGATGTTGTGCTGGACCCGGTAGCCGGTGAAGACCTTGAGCTTTCCGTTGTCCATCTTGATCGGAACCGAGACGATGACGATGGTCTTGGGGTGCTTGAGCTTTTCGTGGATACAGGGGTCGAGCTTGATCTTCTTCGCCACCCGGTCGAGCTGGCAGAGGGCGAGCTGGAGGGGGTTGCATTCCGGGGTTGGTTTCATTTTTTCTCCACTGATTTCACTGATTAATCTGATTTGTCCCCCGCCTCGCCCCCTTTTTATCCACTAATTACACGAATTTACTCTAATTTCCCCCCCGCCTCGCCCCCTTTTTGAAACCACGAATCCCCGCGAATCTTCACGGATAGGAAAGGAATCGCTATCGGGATCGCTATCGGGATCGAGGGTTGCCTCGGCACCGCTTACCGATCACCGATCACCACTCTTTACCTTCTCGCTCTCGCTCAGGTTGGTGGAGAGGAGGGCGGGGTAGGTCTCTTCGGCGGTCTTTACCCGGACCAGGTCGCCCCGGGCCCGGACCCGGTCGCCGACCTTGTACTCGCCCCGCAAGCCCCCGTGGTAGAGGATCAGGCCCAGTTCCTTGAGGTTGCTTCGGCCGGGGACTTCGGTCTTGGCCAGCCTCAAGACCGAGGGCATATAGAAGGTGTGGCGGTCGTTGACCACGGTCCCGGTTACCTCGATTCCTTCCTTTTCCACCTCCATCGTGAAATCCTTGAGCGGGATCTCGGAGAGGTCGGTGTAGGAGAAGAAGGGGCAGATCATATTTCCCCAGTCGTCGTAGAAGCGGATCGCCCAGAGCATCCCCATCTCGAAGACCTGCCGTTTCGGATCCTCGACGATCCGGTAGATCTGGTTGACGATATCCCAGCCCTCGGCGACGGTGCCGTAAAAGACCAGGTCGAAGTCGTGGGCGGTCTTCAGGTTGCCCAGGGAGAGCGAGCCGGTGACCCCGACGGTGTCGGGGTGGATCTTCAGCATCCCGGCGACGTTGCGGATGGCGTCGTCGATCTCGGGGGAGAGGGAGCGGGCCTTCTTCAGCGAGCGGCGGTGATCGACGAAACCGATCAGGTCGTCGAGGTCGAACTGGCACTTGAAGCGGGCGTAGGGCGGCTTGCCGACCTGGGCTTCGGGGGCCAATTCCCTATAGAGTTCGAGCTGGGACTCGTAGTTGATCCAGGCTTCCTCCCCGTCCTGGTCCTTCTTGATGATCGAGCGGTAGGGGAGGCCGAAGATCTCCTTCTCGCCTTTCGGGTCGGGGATGTAGATGATGTTGCAGATCAGTTTCCCCGGCGGGTGGTGGTAGCCTTCCGAGAAAAGGAGCAGGCCGTTCTTATGGATGAAGATCATCGCGTCCCGGATAAACCCCAGTTCCTCCATCGGGAGGACGAAGTCCCGGAATTTTTCGTTGTCTTTTACCCGATCGTGGAAGTTGGTCATCTGCGCGTTCTCCCTGGAAGCTAAGGTTATTGCCGAAGGCGGCGTTAGGTGATTTTTTTCACTTGGTTGAGGTTGTTCACCAGCAGGGCCTCGAACTCTTCCCGGAGCTTTCTCTCCCCCCCTTCCATCCGGTAGGTTCTGAACCGGACCCGGTTGCCCCGTGCCCGGAAGCGGTAGCCTTCCCGCCAGTCTCCCCGTTCCCCGCCGTGGTAGAGGATCAGCCGGGTGATGTCGGGGCAGGCCCGGCCATCGAGTTTGACCTCGTCGATTAGCAGGTAGGTGGGGTTGAAGGCGTTGTGGGTGTCGTCGACGATCCGGCCGGTGATCTCGGCCTCTCCCAGGTCCTCGCAGTCGAAGTTCCGCAACGGGGCTTCTTCCGGGTCGAGGTAGGAGAAGAAGGGGCAGATCATAAACTTCTTCCCTCCCGCCCAGTCCCAGAAGCGGATCGGCCAGTACTTGCCGAACTCGCGGACCCGGCGCTCTTCGTCGCTGTCGGTCAGTTTCTGCATAAAGCGGACCATCCGCTTGACCTCGGCGGAGGAGGCGTAGATGACGTAATCGACGTCGTGGGGGTCGGCGTAGGTGCCGAGCGAGAGCGAGCCGGAAATCCCGATCTGGTCGACCGCGATCCCCAGCAGCTCGGCGGTATGTTCGGTCACCACCCGGATGTTATCGGCGGTTTCTTCTTCGCCGGCTTTCTCGATGATCGCTTTCAGGGAGTGGCGGGTGGGGAAGGAGCCGACCAGGTCGGTGACCGGGACCAGCGACTTGTAGCGGCCGTAAACCGGCCGGTTCTTTTCGAGCTGGGTGGGATCGATCTCCTGATACCGTTTCAGCTGGAGCGGGTAGAAGCGGTCCAGCGGCTGGGTGTTCATAATCTCCTTGGTGATATTTTCGTAGAGACAGCCGAAGATATCTTTTTGGGAGTAGTCGGGACCGGGGTTCTCTTCGTTCCAGGGAACGAAGACGATATGGGAGAGGACCTCCCGCTCTTCGGCCGGTTTCTCGATCCCGTGGTAGTAGCCTTCGGAGAAGACCATCGTCCCGTCGTTTCTGAGAAAGTAGGTGGCGTCGCGGAAATCGACCGAGGTGTCCACCGGCTGGAGAAAGCGGTGGAATTTCGGGTTTTCCCGCATTTGGGTGATTGTGTCTTGCATAAGATACTCCTGTGAAAAATTTGGTTCTTGCTCCGGGAAAAAATAACCGGAATCCGGCCGGAGTCAAGAGATAAATCCGGCCGGAGGGCGGCCCGGCGGCTAATCGAAGAGCCGGAATCGGGCCAGGGTGTAGAGGGCGGTCAGACCGTCGCGCCAGGTGATCTTTTTCCCTTCCTCGTAGGTCCGGCCGAAGTAAGAGATCGGGATCTCGTAGATCCGCTGGCCGGATTTGACCATCTTGGCGGTGATCTCCGGCTCGAAGCCGAACCGGTTGGACTTGATCTCCACCCCCGCCAATGCCTCCCGACGGAAGACCTTGTAGCAGGTCTCCATATCGTTGAGGTTGATGTTGAAGAGGATGTTGGTGATCAGGGTCAGCAGCTTATTCCCGCAGTAGTGCCAGAAGTAGAGGACCCGGTGGGGTCCGCCGAGGAAGCGGGCCCCGTAAACCACGTCGGCCACCCCCTCCTCGATCGGCTGGATCAGCGCCCCGTACTCTTCCGGGTTGTACTCCAGGTCGGCGTCCTGGATGAGGACGATATCCCCGGTGGCTTCGCGGAACCCGGCCCGGAGCGCCGCCCCTTTGCCCTGGTTCTCCGGCTGGAGGAAGACCCGGACTTCCGGGTGGTTGAGGGAGGCGAGGATCTCCCGGGTCCCGTCGGTGGACCCGTCATCGACCAGGATGACCTCCTTTTCCATCGACTGGGCAAGGATCTTCTTCAGGATAGTCCGGAGGGTCTTTTCTTCGTTATAAATCGGGACGACAATGGAGAGTTTCATATCGGAGATTTCTTGAAAGTTTTACCAGATTAATAGGGTAGTTTTTCCGCCTCAGGTTGTCAATCCGGAATTGGGGAATGGGAGGGAATGGGGAATGGGGAATGGAAATCGGTGAGCGGTGAGCAGTAAGCAGAGAGGCAACCCTCGATCCCGATACCGATAGCGATTATTTTCCCCTTTCGTGACGATTTGTGGAGATTTGTGGTTTCATAAAGGGGGCGAGGCGGGGGGAAATTAGAGTAAATTCGTGTAATTAGTGGATAAAAAAGGGGGCGAGGTGGGGGAAATAATCCGCCGGATCAGCTTAATCCGCGGTTTCAAAGAGGATCCGGGGTGGGGCGCGGTTTCCGGAAGAGGGCCAGCAGCATCTTCCCGTCGCCCGTCTTGATCTCCCGGAGGAGGAAGAGGAGGACGAGGTAGAGGACAGCGAGGGCGGCCAGGGCCGGAGGGAGCATCCAGCCGGCCGGCGACCACCGGCGGGCGAGAACGAAGAGCAGGAGGGAGGCGGGGATTATCCGCAGCGCTGCCGCCGGGGCCAGGAGGGCGCCGAAGTCCTGGAAAACGATCACCCCGGCCGCCGCCGTCCCCAGGCCGGCGGCCAGGGTGGTGGCGATCGCCGCCCCCCGGATTCCTTCGGCCGGCACCCAGATCCGGTTGAAGAGCGCGGAGAGGGCGAGGGTGGCGGCCACCAGGGCGAAGGAGGTCCAGGGCCGCCCCCGGGCGGTGATGATGGTGGCCAGGACCAGGAGCAAGGCGAGGAGGATCTGGCCGAAGATCAGCATCTCCAGTGCCGGCCCCCCGGCGGCGCTATCGGGGCCGTAAACCCAGCCGAGCAGGGGCCCGGCCGTCCCGCCGATCAGGGCGGCCAGGGGGAAAACCACCAGCATCCCTCCCCGCAACGCCCGCCGGATCACCCCGGCGGCCGCTTCTCTCCCCCCGGGGAGCGCGGTCCGGGCGGCGACCACCGGGAAGACGGTCAGGCTCAAGGCGTAGAGGAGCATATAGGGGATCCTCGCGAACTGCTGGGCGCAGGTGTAAAGCCCGGCCGCCACTTTGGCCTCGCCGGGGACCAGGGCCCGGACGAAGTAGAGGTCGAGGTGCTGGACCAGGCTGAGAATGAAGGAGAAGAGGACCACCGGGAAGGCGAAGCTGACGATCTTTCCCAGGGGATAGGAACGGCCGGGGTCCCCCGCCGCCGGGGGGCAGAAGGCCCGGGCGAGGAAGACCGCGCCGATGATCGCCGCCAGGTAGCCGCCGACCGCCCCGTAGAGCGGATCGCCGTCCAGGGCGATAAAGAGGGCGATCAGGAGGAAGAGGAAGATCACCTTGAGGGCGGAGTAGATCATCGAGACCCGGGCCTCCGCCCCGAAGCGGGTGTGGCCGTTGAGGACCCCCCGGTAAACCGAGTAAAGGCCGAAGGCGGGGAGGAAGAAGGCGGTCAGGCGGATGTAGCCGGTGAACGCCGGGTCCCCCCAGATCCGGGAGAGCCCCGGGGCGGCCAGCCAGATCGCCAACCCCAGTCCCAGACCCAGGGCCAGCTGGAGCTGGAGGGCCCCGCCCCGGATCGAACGGTCCAGTTCCGG
>JAVCCZ010000158.1 GCA_030765265.1 Candidatus Erginobacter occultus | reverse complement strand
TGGAACCCAGGGAAATCCAGGTCTGCCGGATGTCCCCCAGGGCCGCCGCCGACGGGCGGGTGATGATCAAGGACAGAAAAAAAATACCTCCGACAACCGCCAGCAACTTACCACGCTTCTTCATATCGCTCTCCATTATCAAGAAATTCAATATACTATACCTGCTGATTCCGGAAGAGCCAACAACAAACGCGCTGTGCGGTGTTTCCAACCCGCCCTTTTCGGCCCCCGATAATAATCATTGCACATAACCGAGCGCTTTCAACTTCTGCAAGCGCTCCCGGCGGTCTTGATTGTTCATAAAGCCCCTGTCTCCCTCCTCCGCCAGGGGTTCAAATCCGAAATACAGGACGGTGATCCAGGAAGGCCGTGGGACCGGTTCAATCCGGGCGGAAAACTCCTCTCCGGCAACCTCGATCCGCCCCAGGCGAAAAATTCCGTCATCCGGCGGGCTGCCCCCGTCCACCTCGATTGTCTCCCCAAAAACCGACTGCGGCAGAGTGATCCGGAAGACATTGGCCGGATACCCCTGGATCTCCCCGACCGGGGCGCAGGCTACCGACACTTCGTATTTACCGTCGGGGAGTGGGAAGGTGATCTCCAACGGAGCAAGGCCGGCCTGGTTGAATCCGAGCAGATAATACTGCCAGGGCATCAGGTTATGAATCCAGACCGGGCCAACGCGGGCTCTTTGCAGAGTTTCGTCATCGTCCAGCAGAAGCGTGTCCCGATGGATCTCTTCGATATCTTCACTGCCGTCAAGTCGGAAGTAATCAGCCGGGATGGAGAACGGAAAGCGCGGGATTCCGTGACTGACGGATTGTTCATATCTGGTGCGCGGGCCGGCCAGATGCTCCTCCAGGGCGGCCTCCAGGCTCCGGGCTGTCGCCGGATCGCTGTCGATCAGATTCTTAAGCTCTCCCGGATCAGAGCCCAGATGATAGAGGTGATTACTCCCCCCGCGTCTATCCCGGATAAACTTGTAAGACGGCGAGCGGATGGAATCTGAGGTATAAACATACTCCCGGCCCGGGGAGGAAGACGTTTCCGTCTGGAAGAGATTCTCCCCATCGAAGTCCTTGCCGGGAGGGACGGTCAATCCCAGCAACCCCGCCAGAGTGGGAAGGAGATCCACGTTTTCTGACAGCATCTCCGATTTGAGTTGGGAGGGAATCGTTCCCGGAAGCCGCATAATCAGCGGGATCCGGGTAACCGCGTCCCAGGGCAAGCCGTCGTGCTGAAGGAGTCCGTGCTCTCCCAGGTACTCACCGTGATCGGAGGAGATGACGATAAGGGTATTGTCGTAAAGATGGTTCTCTCTCAAGGCCTGCACAAACAAACCGACCTGGGTATCGGTATATCTCAGGTTGCCGTCGTAAAGCGCGTTAAGATATATCCGATCCGCTTCGGTGAAATCCGCCGGAACTTTCTGGACCCTGTTCAGGCTGATCATATCGCGGGGGAATCCATTCCGATCGTATTTATCCGCGAAGAGGTAGTCTTTATCGGCATAAAGCAGTGTCTCTTCCTGTCTTTTATGGGGGAAGTGGGTATCCATCAGATGAATATACAGGAAAAAAGGCCGGGGTGAGGTCTGCTCCAGCCACTCGACCGTGCGCTTCAATACTTCCTCGGCCCTGGCATAGGCTGATCCGGACGAGAAGACCGGACAGTACCGGTCAAAGTCATCCACCAGTTCCTGGCCGGGAATCAGCCAGGGGTGCGAGTTGAAGATAACGGTGTGGTAACCGTTCCTCTTGAAGAGGCCGGCCAGAGAGATGGCGGATGGATCGAGCTTCCGGAAGAGTTGATCGGGATCTTCCACCGGGAAACGGATATCCGCCGGTAACAACGAATTGATGAAATAGCGGGAATAAAAGTAACTGGGCACGGATGCGATGGTATGGGTTCGATTGGAAAAATGATTGAGGAAAGTGACTCCTTCGGCGGCCAGCCCGTCCATATTCGGAGTGGTATTATACCCGTATCCGTTACAGCCGAACCGGTCGGCCCGGACCGCGTCAAGCAGGATGAAGATTACGTTGGGCCTGGCCTCTTCACCCCCGCAGCCGGCCAGCAATAAGCAGCCCATCAGGACGGCCGGCATAATGAGAACGGCGGCTGGACAATACTTTATCTTCACGACAAATTATCCCTTGTTCATTACTGATGTGCCCGAATTTATGGCGTAATCCCGGCGGGGGGATAAAACGGCTCTGGTCAGTCCCCTGCTGTTGAGCAGATCTGATTCAGAGAGCCGGGGGTGCTTATCGCCCCCCGGTGCTGGAATGCCGGGGACAGCATCCGCGGGCAGAAATTGAGGCCGGGATAAGATCGGTCCACCCGCTTTATCCGGCCGTGCCCCCACCCGGTTCTTCACGCAGAAAAGACCTGTACCATTCGATGGTCGCGATGAGACCATCCTCCAGGGTGAAGAGCGGCTTCCAGCCCAAAACCCGGCGGGCCTTGACCGAGTCGAGGTACTGGTGTCGGATCTCGCCCCGGACCTGGTCGAGCATACAGGGCCTGATATCCTCCCGGCCCATCAGTTTGATGATCAAGTTCACCAGTTCCAGGACATTGATCTGCCGTTCGTCGCTGAAGTTGAAGGCCTCCCCCCTCACCCCCTCCTCGGCGGTCTTCTCCGCCTGGAGGAGATAACCCGCCACCGCGTCCTTGACGAAAAAGTAGTCCCGGATGTACTCCCCGTCGCTGCGGATGATGGGAGCCTCCCCGTTATGCACCGACCGGATCGTCCCCGGGATGATCCGGTTCCAGTTCAAATCGCCGCCGCCGAAGAGGTTGCCACAGCGGGTGACGCTGACCGGGAGATCGTAGGTCTCGAAATAGGCGCGGGCGAGCAGGTCGGCGCAGCTCTTCGAGACATCGTAGGGATGACGCCCCTGGAGGGGAGCGTCCTCGCTGTAGGGGAGTTTCTCGTGGGAACCGTAGGCCTTGTCGCTGGAGGCCACCACTATCCTCTGGACGGTGCCCACCCGCCGGGCCGCCTCGAGCAGGTTCCAGGTCCCCTTGATGTTGGCCTCAAAGGTGGAGAGGGGGGAGCGGTTGGCGATGCTGACGATGGTCTGGGCCGCCAGGTGGAAGACGGTATCGATCTCGTACTCGTTCAGAACCCGTTCCAGGAGGGCGTAATCCTCCACCTCGCCCCGGACGACGTTGATCTTCTCCCAGCAGCCCAGTTCCCGCAGATTCGAGCGGGGAACCAGGTCCCGGACCAGCCCGACCACGTTCGCCCCCTTCCCGCAGAGGGCGTCGGTCAGCCAGGAACCGAGCAGCCCGGTGCAGCCGGTGACGAAGACGTTCCGGTCCTTCCAAAAATTATCACTCATATTATTTTCCTATTCCCCATTCCCTATTCTCTATTCCCCATTCCCTATTCCCCATTCCCCGAGCTCTTCCAGGGAGCCTGACCCGAAGCCCAGAGTGCATTCAGGTTCTCCATATCCCGGTAGGTGTCCATACAATGCCAGAAGCCCTCGTGCCGGTAGATCGCCAGCTGGCCGTCCCGGGCCAGGTTCTCCAGCGGTTCCTTCTCCAGGGAACAATCGTCGGAGAGATAATCAAAGACCCCCCTCTGGAAGACGAAGAAGCCGCCGTTGATCAGGCCGGTTTTGACCTGCGGCTTCTCTCGGAACTCCCGGACCAGCCCATCTTTGACCTCCAGCTCCCCGAACCTGGTCATCGGTCTGACCCCGGTCACCGTGGCCAGCTTCCCCATCTCCCGATGGTGGGCAAGCAAGGCGGAGATGTCGATATCCGCCACCCCGTCGCCATAAGTGACCATAAATATATCGCCCTCAATATAGGGCTCGATCCTTTTGATCCTTCCCCCGGTCAGGGTCATTTCTCCGGTATCGGCCAGGGTTATCCTCCAGTCGGGGTGGCGACGGGTATGGGGAGTAATCACCTTCCCCTCGCCGAGATCGATGGTGAAATCGTTGGTATAATAATCGAAGTTGAGAAAGTAATCCTTGATCATCTCCCCTTTGAACCCAAGCGTCAGGATGAAATCCTGGAAACCATAGGCGGAGTAAATATCCATTATGTGGGTCAGGATCGGGCGGGCCCCGATCCGGACCATAGGCTTGGGGCGGTACTCGGTCTCCTCGACCAGCCGGGTGCCCCGGCCCCCGCAGAGGATCACAACCTGGACAGATTGTTTCTTTTCCATTCTCTTAACTCCTTGCCAAAGCGAAACCGGGCGATATTTTTCAGAAATTCAAAGATCGTGTTCAGGTTGACGTTGCTGCTCCCCCCTTCCCGTTTCTGGAAGACGATCGGCAACTCGTGGACGGTCATACCGAGCATATGAGCCTTGATCAGGAGCTCGGCATCCAGGAACCAGTCCCGGGAGGCGAGCCGGAATTTATCCAGCCACTCCCTCCGGAAAATCCTCGGGGTAGCGTTGACATCGTAGAAGGGCATCCCGAAGACCAGGCAGACCAGCATCACGTAGATGTTGGAGATCCAGGCGCGAACGAACCCGTCCTGGCGCTCTTTTCTCCGGACCTTGATCAGGTCCCAACCCGAACCAGCCAGTTTAAAGAGTCGAACCACGTCGGACGGATCGACCTGCCCGTCACCCCCCATATATCCGATCCAGGAACCTCCGGCCACCGCCAGTCCGCTGATCGCCCCCCAGCCGAGACCAAGGTTCTCCGCCACCGTGACCGGTTTCAGGCGGGGATCGGTTTCGGCCAGGTCACGGATCAGTTCGGGAGTCCGGTCCCGGGAGCCGTTGTCGACCAGAATCAGTTCGAACTCGAAACCAGACCGGGAAAGGGCGGACTTGAGTTCGCCTACCACCGGCACCACGCTTTCTTCCTCGTTGTAGAAGAGCAGGACCAGGGAGAGGTTGTCTTGTGATTTCAAAGTCATCTCGTGAAACAGATCCCCGGAGTTCCGCGGTTGATGGGAATTAATTTAATCAATCGGAAGGACGCTGTCCAGACGTTTTTTCCCCGGAGCGGGCCGGAAGGACCGCCGCCGGCCGATGCTGGAGGACCCGCGGGCGATTCACCCGGAGGACCGGATCACATAAAAATCCCGGCGATGGTTCCGGTCATAAAGGCGGCCAGGGTGCCGCCGATCATCGCCTTGAAGCCGATCCGGGCCAGGTCGTGGCGGCGCTTGGGCGCGATCCCCCCGATCCCGCCGATCTGGATGGCGATCGAGGAAAAGTTGGCGAAGCCGCAGAGCGCGTAGGTGGCGATCACGATACTCCGCTCGTGGAGCTGGGCCCCGGACTCCAAAAGGTTGGCCAGGCTGGCGTAGGCCACGAACTCGTTGATCGCCATCTTCTCCCCTAAAAGCCGGCCGATCGTCTCGCAGTCGGCCCAGGGAACCCCCATCACCCAGGCCAGGGGTGAGAAGACCCAGCCGAGGATGATATCCAGGCTCAGGTTGGTGGTGATCCCGAAGATCAGGTCCAGCAGGTAGCCGAACTGCTCGATGAGAAAATTGGCCATACTGACCAGGGCAATAAAGGCCAAAAGCATCGCCCCCACGTTGAGGGCCAGGGTCAACCCGGTCCCCGCCCCGGAGGCGGCGGCGTCGATGATGTTGACGTTGGTCTTGGGCAGCTTGACCCTGACCCCGCCCATCGTCTTGGGCACCTCGGTCTCCGGGTACATCAGCTTGGCCATCACGATCCCGGCCGGGGCCGACATAATGCTGGCCGAGATCAGGTGGCCGGCGATATCCGGGAAATAATCTTTCAGCATCCCCACGTAGGCCGCCATCACCCCCCCGGCCACGGTGGCGAAGCCGCCCACCATCACCACCATCAGCTCGGAGACCGTCATCTCGTTGACGTAGGGCCTGACCACCAGCGGCGCCTCGGTCTGGCCGACAAAGATATTGGCCGAGGCGGAGAGGGTCTCCGCCCCGCTGGTCCCGAGGAACTTCTCCATTATCTTGGCGAAGAAGGCGACCACCTTCTGCATCACGCCCAGGTAGTAGAGCACCCCCATCAGGGAGGAGAAGAAGATGATGGTCGGCAGGACGTTGAAGGCGAAGTAGGCCCCGGTCTGGGCCATCGCCCCCGCGGTCGCCTCCAGCCGGCCGTCGGGCCCGGTCGGCATCATCACCGGCACCTGGTTATAGACCAGGTTGCCGAAGACAAAGCGGGAGCCGTCCTCGGCGAAGCTCAAGAGCTTGATCACGGCGTCGTTCATCGCCGCGAAGAAGACCTCGCCCGGGGCGGTCTCGGTCCCCAAAGAACTCTTGATCGCCCGGTTAAGCGGGCTGTTGGGGAGGATGATGAGGGCGAAGAAGACCTGGAGGGTGATCCCCAGGAACAGGACCCGGAAGCTGATCCGCTTCTTGTTGTTGGAGATCAGGAAGGCGATCGCAACCAGGACCAGCATCCCGGTAAAACTGACCAGTCGGTACATAGTTCCCCCTTAGAGTTCGAATTCCCGGGAGGCCCCCCGGGAATGGCGGCTGATCCCCCGGCGGGAGCGGCGGATGAATTCGACCATCGCCTCCACCTTCAGACCGAGGTCTCTTTTTTCGATCTCCGCCAGCGCCTGGGTGACATTGAGCCCGGAATGATAGAGCAGCTTGTAGGCTTCCTTGATCCGTTGCCGGTCCTCGGGAGAGAAACCAGCCCGCCGGAGCCCGACCACGTTCAGCCCCACCACCGCCCCCCGTTCGACCAGCATCAGATAGGGGGGGACACCCTTGGTCACTTTGGCCGCCCCCCCGATCATCGTCAGGGAGCCGATATCGACGAACTGGTGGACGACGGCGTTGCCGGAGATGAAGGACTTATCCTCGACGTGAACGTGCCCGGCCAGCAGCACCCCGTTGGCGATCACCACCTCGTTGCCGATGACGCAGTCGTGGCCGACGTGGCAGTAACCCATCAGGAAGTTATTGTCGCCGACCACGGTGGCCGAACCCTCCTGGGAGCCGCGGTGGACCGAGCAGCCTTCCCGGAAGGTATTGCCCTTCCCGATCCGGAGATAGGATTCCTCCCCGCGGTAGCCGAGATCCTGGGGGGCGTGGCCGAGGACGGCGAAGGGGTGGATCACGTTGCCGGGGCCGATCGTGGTGTTGGAGGTGATATAGGCGTGGGCCATCACCCGGGTCCCGGCGGCGATCTTCACCTTTCCCTCGATGATCGCGCCGGGACCGATTTCGGCGGCGGAGTCAATCTCGGCGGCAGGGTCGACCACCGCGGTCGGGTGAATGGTCATATCGCAATCCCCTTGCTTCAAACTAACCGGTTGGAATTATATTTCCCCGCCATCATAGCAGAATTCCCCCCGCCGCCAACAAAAAACAACCCCCGGAAGAAAGCAGCCTTCCGAAGGGAAATAATTTTCAATATTTAAATTCCCGGGCGATTCACTCCCGGGAATTTAAATAGGATACTGGTCCGGCTTCTTCTTGGAGATATTGAAGCTGATATCCACCGCTACCGCGTCATATTCCCCCCCCCGATCGGCGATCCTCAAAAGCCGGCCTTCCAGCCAGATCCGCTCTCCCTCCCAGTATTCCCCCCGGATCGACCCATCGTAGCAGATCACCCTCAGGTTGTCGCGGGCCTTCCCGTTGAGGATGACGTCCTTCAACTCGAGGATGATCGGAAGATAGGCGTTATGGGTATCGTCAACGATGGTCCCGATCACCGTCACGTCCCGTTCGATTACCGAGACCTCGGCCTCGGCCAGGGGGACGTCCTCCCAGTTCTCGTAGACGAAAAACGGGCAGAGGAGAAAGCCGTTGTGGTAGATCCGGATCGGCCAGTAGCGGCCGAACTCGAAGACCTTACGGGCCGGCTCCTCGGAGTAGCGGTGAAGCTGGTTGCGCACCCGTAGGTTCTCCTCCAGGTTTCCCATAAAGATAACGTCAAAATCCATATCCTCCTCTTCAATCTTACCGTAGGCCAGGGATCCGGTCACCCCCATCTTATCCGGCGGGAATTCCATCAGCTCGGCGGTCTGGGCGGCCCAGGGCTTGACCGTCTCGGGGTGCATCTCCTGGCAGAGTTCAAGCGAGCGGGCGGGATCGAAATAGCCGACAAAATCTTTTAAGGGGAATTCCAGGGTGTAATCGGCCACCAGGGGCCGCGGCTTGTCCGGATCGAGGGAAGGATCGACCTCGTACTGCTTGACGATCTGGACGTCGTTCATTATCGCCACGTGCTCGCCGTCGATCCAGGCCTTGTGCATCGCCTGGTAGCGGCGGCCCCAGATATCGGAATCGCCCGTGGCCAGGGGATAGTAGATGATCTTCCCGATGAAATAACCTGGGGTCGGGTGATAGTAGCCGTGAGAGAAGACGAAGCAGCCGTCCTCGCGGAGGAAATACAGGGAATCCTTGACCCGGCCCTGGAGGTCGGAGACGGGTTTGAGAAATTTTTCCATCATCTTGTCGAATTTATCCGCCATTATAACTCCTCTTGAGAATCAATTCCGGCGCCGGGATTATCGTTTCTGGGTACCGCCCGCCGGGACGATGGGGGCCGACTGCCGTTCCGGGTCCTCGCCGACTTTCCTGATGTTGTCCCAGAGGGTAACCAGGAGCGCCGGGAAGGTCTCCCCCAGCTGGCTGACCTCGATCAGGCGGGCTTTCATCTTTAAAATATCGCCGTTGAAGAACTCGCCCCGCAGGGCGCCGTCGTAAATGATCAGGGGCAGCGGCCCGGAGGCTTCCCCCTCGATCGTCAGCTCCTCCAGGGGGAGGAGCGGGGGCATATAGTTGGTATGGGTATCGTCGGCCACCACGCCGGTCGCCTCGACGTCTTCCCGGATCACCTCGACGGTGAAATCCCGCAGCGGGGCTTCCTCCCAGCGCTGGTAGGTGAAGAAGGGGCAGATCAGGTAGCCCTGCTCGTACATCCGCATCGGCCACCAGCGGCCGAACTCGATCACCCGGTGTTCGGGGAGGACCGAAAGGCTCCGGATGGTCCGGTAAACCCGCCGGTTATCCTCGATCGTCCCCGGGATGACCAGGTCGAGGTCGTCGTCGCCCTCCTCGTGGCGGCCGTAGGCCAGCGACCCGGTCAGCCCCAGGGTCTCCCAGGGGACGCCCAGGGCCTCGGCCGCCAGCCGGGTCCCCTCGCCGACCCAGGGATAGATATCCACGCAGGCCCGCAGGGAATGGACCGGATCGAAAAAACCCACACAGTCGCTTAAGGGAAACTCCATCTCGTACTCGACAAAGACCGGACGGGGGGCGGCGGGATCGAGCGAGGGATCGATCTTACCGTGAGCCTGGATCTGCTCGGGGTGGCCGATATAGATACATTCGTCGCCGACCAGCTTTTTCGTGGTGCATCCGTAATCACGGCCGAAGATATCGATATCTCCGCCCGGCTTCGGGTAGTAGATGATCTTGCCGTACATCCCGCCCTCGGGGTGACAGTAACCTTCGGTAAAGATAAAACTGCCGTCCCGCCGGAGGAAGTAGAGGGAGTCGCTGGCGCGCCCCCCTTCCAGCTCCGACATCGGCCGCATAAATTTTTCGATCATTTCCTCAAAAGTCCGCATCGTCTCTCTTCCGTAGGTTTCTCAATCTTCCTTGGTTATCTGGTCGCGCAAAGTCACCAGGAGGGCTTCTTCTTCCCTCCCTTCCTTCTCGATCAAAATCCGGCGGGCGACAAATTTCAGGTAATCTCCATTGAAATACTCGCCCCGCAGGGAACCGTCATAAATCACCAGGTTCAGGTCCGGGGATTTCTTCCCGTTCAAAAGCAGGTGGGAAAGCTTCACGATCGAGGGCATATAGATGGAATGGGTGTCGTCATCGACCATCCCCACCCCCTTAACGTCCTCCTCCAGAAGCGTGATCCGGCAGTCCCGCAGCGGGATCTCTTCTTCCAGGCGGTAGTTGAAAAAGGAACAGATCATCATCTTCTTCCAGAAAAACCGGATCGGCCACCAGCGGCCGAACTCGAAGACCCGGTTACGGGGATCGCGGGTCACCTCCCTGATCTGGTCAAGGACCTTCTGGTTCTCCGCGATCGAACCGTACCAGACCATATCGATATCGTCATCCGGCTCCTCGAACTTGCCGTAGCAGGTGGAACCGGTGCAGCCGAGCCGGGAGAGGGGGACGTCAAAATTGCGGCAGATATCCTCAACCGAATCCCTGACCATCGGGAAGATCTCCATCGCCTCCCGCAGGGAGTGATGGTGTTCGAAGACCCCGGCGAAATCGCTCAAGGGGAACTCGACGTGAAATTCCTCGTAAACCGGCCGGGGCCGGGTGGGGTCCAGGTCCGGGGAGAGCTCGAACTGGACCTGGAGCTGCTCGGGATGGGGGATCAGGATCAACTCGCCGCCCACCACCTTCTTATAGCTGGAGCGGAACTTTTTCCCGAAGATATCGGTGTCGCCTTCCGGTTCGGGGGAGAGCATCACCTTACCCATCACCCCTCCCTCGGGGTGGAGGTAGCCCTCGGAAAAGACGAAGGCCCCGTCCCGGCGGAGAAAATAGTAAGCGTCCCCTATCCCCATCTCCAGGCTGGAGAGCGGCTGGAGGAAACGCGAAATCATCCGTTCATATAGATCTTTCATAATCATTCCTTGTAATTACTGCCGCGGACGGAGGCTTCGTGAGTAAAACCGAGGGCGGGCATCTCAAAAGGGTGGCTAATTTAGGGTAGTCTTACCTTCCTGTCAATCATAAAATCCCCGGAAAATCCCCGGGAAAGCGCCGGGATCACCCGGATGCGGTTCCGCGGGATTATTTGAACTTTTTCCTACCGCGAAACGGCCGGAGAGAGATATACTGGTTCGATCTTAAAATGGCAACCTGAACAACCTGGAGGAAAAGAATGAGAAAGTACCTGATTGTGGCTCTGGGACTGCTGGCCGCCGGCTGCGCGACCCGGCCCCCGGAATTCCCTCCCCCCCCGCCCCCGGCGGAACCGCTGGAGGTGGAAGCAGAAGAGCTGGAGGTGGTGATCATCGACGTCACCGAAATCGAGGAGGAAGCGGAGATTGCCGTCGAACCGGAGGAAGGGATCCCCGCCCCGCCCCGGGATAACCTATCCTGGGAAGAGATTGCCGGGCTGGGCGAAGAATATACCATCGCCCCCGGGGATACCCTGAGCGGGATCGCGGCCCGCCACAACGTGGGGACGGGCCTGCTGATCCGCCTGAATAACATTGCCGACCCCAACCTGATCCGGGTTGGCCGGAAACTGATGGTGATCGATGGCCCCTTCCGGGTCGAGGTTGATAAGAGCGAACGGACCCTGGATGTCTTTCTCGGGGATTCCTTTATCCGCTCCTACCCGGTGGCCCTGGGGAAACGCGACAGCACCCCGGAAGGCGAGTTCCAGGTCTTGAGGAAGCTGGAGAATCCCCCCTGGACCGACCCCTATAACCGGACCATCGTCACCGCCGATGACCCGGAATACCCGCTGGGGACCCGCTGGATCGAGTTCATCCCGCCGCCCGGGGCCTACGGGATCCACGGATCGAGGGTCGCCGAGGAGATCGGGACCGAGGCCTCCTTCGGCTGCGTCCGCCTCCTCCACCCCCAGGAGGAGGAAGTTTACGACTTCCTCACGCTCGGCTCCCCAATCCTGATCCAGCCTTAAACATACATACAATTCACCGCGGAGGCGCAAAGGACGCGGAGGAAAGATTATTGGGGGAAATACTCGCGAGTCTTTATGGGCGGGAATAGCCCAGGTCCGAGTCCGCTCCATAATCCGCAACTACCAGGCGCGGGATAACCGGAGCCCTTTAATCTCCGAACCTCCTTACCCTCCAACTAATTTTCTTCTCCGCGTCCTTTGCGCCTCCGCGGTGATTATTTTTTCGGCGGGTCAGCGGGGGTGGTAGTATCGGAGGGCTTCCGGCATCATCGCCTCGATCTCCCGGATCCGCTTTGCCCCGGCGGGGTGGGTGGAGAGGAATTCGAGGAACTCTCCCTCCCCTTCTTTCGTCATCCGCTCCCAGAAAGGGACCGCCGCCCGGGGGTCGTAGCCGGCCCGGGCGGTCAGGATCAGCCCGATCCGGTCGGCCTCGTACTCCTGGGTCCGGCTGTAGGGCAACAGCAGGCCGACCTGGGCCCCGAGGCCGAAGGCGGTCAGCCAGAGGTCCCGGGACGTATCCGGTTCCTGCTGGAGGGCCAGATCGAGGCCGGTATAGCCGAGCTGGAAGAGGAGGAGCTGGCTGAGGCGCTCACGGCCGTGGTTGGCCAGGGCGTGGGCTACCTCGTGTCCCATCACCACCGCCAGCCCCGCGTCGTCTTCGGTCAGGGGGAGTATCCCGGTATAGACCGCGATCTTCCCCCCCGGCATCGCCCAGGCGTTGACCGTCTCGTCGTCGTCGATCAGGGCGAACTCCCACTCGAAGTCACCGGCCCGGTTCGCCAGCCCCTCGGCCCGGAGAAACTCTTCGGCCGCGGCGGCGATCCGCCGGCCCACCCGGTCGATCGCCTTTGCTTCCGGGGTGGAGGTGAGGACTTTCGCCTCCGAGAGCATCTCCCGATAGGAAGAACGGCTCATCGCCATCACCTCGCTATCCGGCATCAGGGCGAGCTGGGAACGTCCGGTATAGGGGACGGTGGCGCAGCCGGAAAGCAACCCGGCCGATATCAACAGGATCGGCAACGCGGAGACGGCCTTCATCGGATTCTTCCTCCCTGCTTTACCCGATAGACGCAACCGGGACGAAAATATTCAGGGTCAGTTCAGCGGCAGGATCCGGATGGAGATCTGGTGGACCTTCCGGGAGAAGAGGGTGAGGAGGATGATCTTCATATCCCAGAAGAGTGACCAGTTCTCCAGGTAGTACATATCGTACTTGACCCGCATCCGGATCGAGGTGTCGCCCCGCAATCCGTTGACCTGGGCCCAGCCGGTCAGACCGGACTTCACCTGGTGGCGGGACATATAGCGGGGGATCGACTCCTTGAACTGCTCGACGAAGACCGGCCGCTCCGGCCGCGGCCCGACCAGGCTCATATCCCCCTTGAGAACGTTCCAGAGCTGGGGGAGTTCATCGAGGCTGAACCGGCGGAGAAACCTCCCGACCGGGGTCGCCCGGGGGTCGTCCCGAGCCGGCAAAACCGGCCCGCTCTCCCTTTCGGCGTCCACCGGCATCGTCCGCAGCTTGTAGAGCCCAAAGCGCTTCCCGTTCTCGCCCAGCCGGTCCTGCCGGAAGAGGACCGGTCCCCGGGAAGTGAGCTTGACCGCGACCGCGCAGACCAGAAGCACCGGGGCGGTCAGGACCAGGCCGAAGGCGGCACCCACCAAATCGAAGATTCTCTTCATAAACCGGTTCCAGGCCGAGTGGAGGGGGAGCGATTGCAGACCGACCAGGGGCACCCCGTCCAGGTTGACCACCTCGACCTGGCTGGTCAGGATGGAGAAGACATCGGGAACCAGTCGGACCGCAATCAGGTTCTTCTCGCAGAGGACGATTATCTCCATCACCCGGGAATGGGGGAGATCGAGGCGGGTGATAATCACTTCTTCCACCGGAAACCGGCGGATAACTTCCTCGAATTCTTCGACCGTCCCCAGCACGGGAAGCGCCGGGGATTCACCCGGTTCGTCGTCTCCGTTAAAGTGGAGCACCCCGACCACCTCCGTCCCCCAGCGGGGGTTGTCGGAGAAATTTTTCACCAGGCGCCGGGCGATCTCCCCCCCGCCGAGCAGGAGGACCCGGCGGAAATTTTTGTTCCGTCTCCAGACCTCCAGTTCCAGTTTATCCAGAACCCTCCGGGAGATGGTGAAGAAGACGACGCTGAATAGCCAGCTGTAGGCCAGCATCCGGCGGGAGTAGGTAAAATCCTCCCGGTAAAGAAAGGTCAGGGCCATCAGGCTGAAGAGGGCCACCGTAACCGCCTTGGCGATGGTGAAGAAATACCAGGAAGAGGAATAGTAGGTCTTTCTCCGGTAGAGATGGAAGGACTTAAAAACCAGCAGGAAGACCGCCAGGAGCACCGGGTAAGCCTCCTGGTAGGCGGAGAAAGGGGGAACCCCCTTGGTGACCGGGAAAATTTCGGTCAGGGGGGAATGAAAGCTGATCCAGAAGGTGAAGGCCATTGAGAGGTAAAGGACCAGGCCGTCTGAGACCAGGGTGATCAGGGTCAAAAAAGCGGTATGGCGGCGAATATTGATCATCACTGAATCGGATTGTCAGCTGGGCCCGGCTCGATTCTGGTTATGGACGGACGCTTCGAAATTTTCCGACTCGTCCGACTTTCCGGCCGGACCGTCGACGGCGGCGCGGAATTTTTCCTTGAAGATCCCCTGGCCGAAGGCGGTGGCATGCTCCCGGATCGCCCGGGGATCAAACTCTCCCTCCTTCTCGATAAAGAGCCGCAGGGCGGCGATCAGAGAATCCGCCGTCGGCTCGGAGAAAAATATCCCGGTCGGCAAAGCTTCACCCGTCCCCGGCCAGGGGATGGTGGTCTCGGCCAGCCCCCCTTCCCCGAAACCGATCACCGGGCGGCCGCAGGCCTGGGCCTCCAGGGGCACGATCCCGAAATCCTCCAGCCCGGGGAAGACCAGGGCCCGGCAGTTCCGGTAGAGTTCCCGGAGTTCCCGGTCATCCACCCAGCCGAGGAACTCAATCCCCTGCCCGGCCCGTTCCCGGAGATTCCGGGCCGCGGGTCCCGCCCCCGCCACCTTCAAGGGCAGCCCCAGGTGATTGAACGCGTCGATGGCCAGGGCGATTTTTTTATAGGGCACCAGGGCGGAGACAACCAGGAAATAATCCCCGGCCGGGGAGCCGGGGGTGAAATATTCGATATCCACCGGAGGATAAATTACCCCAGCTTCCCGATTATAGACCCGGGCGATCCGGGCGGCAACAGTTTTCGAGATGGCCAGGAACCGGCCCACCCTCCGACTGGATGAGAGATCCCAGTGGCGCAGGTAGGCGAAGATCGGTTTCAGAAGGAGTTTCTTCCCCAGGCCGGGACCGAAATAATCCTGGTAAAAAAACCAGAGATAGCGCATCGGGGTGAAGCAGTAGCAGACCGAGCGGGCGGAGGGGGCCGGACGGCAGCCCTTGGCCACCGCGTGACTGGTGGAGATGACCAGGTCGAAGCCGGACAGGTCGAAGCTCTCGATCGCCCGGGGGAAGAGGGGGAGGTAGTACCGGTAGTGCCGGCGGGCCAGGGGAAGGTGCTGGATAAACGAGGTGTGGATGGTCATACCCCGGATCCGGGCGGAGATTTTCTCCTCCTCCAGCAGGAGGGTGAAAATCTCGGCTTCCGGGTAGAGCTCGCAGAGGGCTTCCAGGACCTTCTCTCCCCCCCGCATCCCGTTGAGCCAGTCGTGAACCAGGGCGATCTTCATTGGCTTAATTCGCCGGGCCTTCCCGCTCGGACGAGTCAGACAACGGGTCGACCAGTTGCCGGTAGATTTTCAGCGTCTCCCGGGCGGTTTTCTCCCAGGAAAATTCCCGCGCCCGGGCCAGCCCCCGGTCCCGGAGGTTCCGGCGCAGCTCTTCCGAGTCCCAGAGCCGGCCGATCGCGGCGGCCAGGGCCTCCGGGTTCTCCGGGTCGATTATGATCCCCGCCTCCCCCACCACTTCGGGGAGGCTCCCCCGGTCGGAGACGATGACCGGGGTCCCGCAGGCCATCGCTTCCAGGGGGGGGAGGCCGAACCCTTCGTAAAGCGAGGGGAGGACCAGGATCCGGGCCCGGTTATAGAGGGCGACCAGTTCTTCTTCCTCGACCCCGTCGAGAAAGACCACGTGGGAGGATAGATGGAGTTCCCGGACGGTGGCGGCCGCCTGGGGGTAACGGGGGTCGGGATGACCGGCCAGCACCAGCCGGGGGCTGTCGGTCCGGCCCCGGAGAAATTTTCCGAAGGCCCGGATCAGACCGACCACGTTCTTGTACGGGTCGAAGCGGCCCACGTAAAAGAGATAGGGGCCGGTGAAACCAAGCTTCGCGCTGGCCATCTCCCGGGCTCTTGTTTCCGCCAACGGCCGGTAGGACGCGTCGATCCCGTTATAGACGACCGAAATCTTTTCCTCCGGGAGCCCGAGGTCGGCGACCAGGTCCCGGCGGGTATGATTCGAGACGGTAATCACCCGGTCCGCCCGCTTCACCGAGCGGCTCAAGACCCACCGGAAAAGCGGATGGAAGCGGGTTTTCCAGGCCCGGGGGGTGAAGTGGGGAAACTTCAGGGGGATCAGGTCGTGGACCGTGGCCACTGCCTTCACCCCCGGGGGCAATAACAGCGGGAGGAAGTAATTGGTGGAATGGAAGATATCCAGCTTGAGTTGCCCGGCCCGCCGGGCGATCCCCCATTGGCCGCCGGGAGAGAAGATCCCCCAGGGGACCGAAACCGGGTGGAGACGGGGGTTAAACTCCCAGCGGCGGGAGTACTTCTCCCGCAGGCCGGGGTCGTAAAAGAAGAGGAAGTAGTCGTTTTCCCGGTCGATCGCGGCCAGGTTGGTGATCAGCTTTTCGGTCACCCGGCCGACCCCGGAGATGGCGGGGAAGATCCAGCGGGCGTCGATCCCGATTTTCCGGCGAGGAAGATTCTTCACTGCCTTTTATTCCGGAGCGGGCCCGAGGCCGGCGGCGGAGCGATAGACGTCCAGGGTCAACCTCGCCGCCCGCTCCCAGGTGAAACGGGCCGACTGCTGTTTTCCCTTCTCGACCAGGCCGGCGGCTAATTCCGGGCGGAGGAGGAGGGTCTCGATCGCCTCCGCAATCCGGCCCGGATCGGTCGGTTCGAAGTAAAGGGCCGCCTCCCCCAGCATCTCGGGGAGGGCGGCGGACCGCGCCGCCGCCACCGGCAGCCGGAGGCCATCGCCTCCAGGGGGGGGAGCCCCTGGCCTTCGTAGAGCGAGGGATAAATAAAACCGGAGGCGCCTCGGTAAACCGCCGGGAGGGCGGAACGGGGAACATAGCCAAGCGCCATCACTCCCCGCTGGCCGGCATAGTTGCGGAATTTCTGCTCGATCTCGCCGCAGAGCCAGCCTTTCAAGCCCGCCAGGACCAGCTTGTATCCGCCCAGCTTCCCCGCCGCGCGGAGAGACGACCAGGCCTCCAGCAGCCGGACCAAATTCTTCCGGGGCTCCCAGGTCCCCACCGTGAGAAGGTACTTCTCCGGGAGATGAAACCGGTAGCGGGTCCGGAGCAGTTCGTCGGCGGTCAGGGGGCGGCGGAAAGCGTCGTCGATCCCCCCCTCGACCACCGCCACTTTTCCCGGGGATACCGGGTAGAGGGAGATCAGCTCATCCCGGGTGAACCGGGAGATAACGATGATCCGGTCCGATCTCTCCAGGCTGGCGGGCAGGGAGGCCTCCAGGTATTTCAGGTTCCGGGCTTCGGTAAATTCCGAAAAACGCTTGAAGGAAAGATCGTAAACGGTGGTGACCACAGGCTTCCTCCTCACCGGCCGGGCGATAAAATCGGGGAAGTGATAGACGTCCATCCCCCGGATCAGCCACTCCACCGGGGGGAAACCCAGCCGCTTCCAACCCAGGCTGAGGATTTTCCCGGGGATCTTCCGGTCCCGGGGAGCCATCTCTTTGTAAACCAGGGAGGGGAGATCAACCTGGCCGTGGAAACTGAAGTAGAAAGGGGTGATCCCGCCGGCCTCCTCCAGGCCGGCCAACCCTTCCAGCAATCCGAGGGTATAGTAACCGACCCCGGTCAGAGGCCGGGTCAGGCACTGGATGTCAATCCCGATCTTCACGACGGCAAACGCTTCCTCCCAAGGTCAAAGCCGGATTTCAAGATATAACTTCAGGGAATAAATTTACAGTATTTTCTTGCCCGAAGGCAAACCCCGATTGTATAATCTTTTCAATAGCGACGGTTTAACTCTTTCTCCCCGGAAAACCGGGGGAATATCTTCGTCCCCACCGGCCCTATGAAAAAGAAAAAACCTTCCCGGGAAGAACTGGTCAGGGAAGTCGCCGGGTTACGGCGGGAACTGGACCGGTTCCGGGAGAGAGGGGGGGAAGCGCCGGCAGCGGCCCAGTTGGAAAAAATGTTCGCCGCCCTGCCCGACGTGGTGATGACCCTCGACGGCGAGGGACGATACCTCAAGGTCCTGGCCCGGAGCGACCTCCTGCTCGCCGACCGCCCGGAGAAACTGGAAGGAAACCTGATCCGGGACTTCCTCCCTCCCCCGACCGCCGAACTCTGCCTCTCCGTGATCCGGGAGACCATCGGCTCCGGTCGGGAACAGACCGTCGAGTACCGGCTGGAGACCCTGGACGGATGGAAATGGTTCGAGGGCCGGACCTCTCCCCTGCCGGAGGCGGACGGCACGATCGAGAAGATCCTCTGGATCGCCCGGAATATCACCGCCCGCAAAGACGCCGAAGAGACGCTGACCAACGCCCTGAGAGAAAAGGACCTGCTGCTGAAGGAACTCTACCACCGGGTCAACAACAACCTCCAGATCGTTATCAGCCTCCTCAAGCTGCAGGCCGGATACGTCGGGGACGAGGCGACCCGGGCCCTGTTGCGCCGCAACCGCAACCGGATCGCCTCGATGGCGATGATTCACGAAATTCTTTACGGAAGCGACAACCTCAACCGGATCGATTTCGGCCGCTACCTCGAAACCCTGGCCAATTATCTCTTCGAGCAGTATTCCGTGACTCCCGGGACGATCCGGCTGGAATCCGAGGTCGGCGAAGTCGACTTCAACATCAACACCGCTCTCCCCTGCGGGCTGATTCTCAACGAACTGCTGGCCGGATCGCTTGAGGGATCGGGCACCGCGCCGCCCCGGGGAATTATCCGGATCGGAATCCGGCTTCTCGAACCGGGACGGGTTGAGATTTCCTTTGCCCGCCGCGGAGAAAACTTCCCCGAATTCTCCCCCGGCTCCCCCGCCCCCTCTTTCGGGCGGGAACTTATCCAGACTTTAGCCGAACAACTGGGGGGAACCCTGGAAAGCGGCGGGGGGGAATGGACCGTCTGGAGAATCAATTTTTGCCTGTCCGATAACCGGAGCAAAAGCGGAGATCCGAGATGACCGCCAGACGAATCCTGATCGTGGAAGACGAGGGTATCGTCGCCAAGGATATGGAGAAAATTCTCAGCCGGCTCGGCTACCCGGTCGTCGGCATCGCCTACTCCGGCCCGGAGGCCGTCCGGCGGGCGGAAGAAGAAAAACCGGACCTGGTTTTAATGGACATCGTCCTGAAAGGAGAGATGGACGGGATCGAGGCGGCGGCCCGGATCCGGGAAACCGCCGATCTCCCGGTCGTTTACCTGACCGCCTACGCTGATAGCGAAATCCTGAAACGGGCCGGGGTGACCGAACCCTACGGCTATATCTTAAAACCGTTCCGGGAGCGGGAACTCCACGCCGTCATCGAGATCGCCTTTTACAAGCATACCGCCGACCGGGAACGGGAGCGGCTGATTTCCCAGTTGCGGACCACCCTGCTCCGGATCAAAACCCTGGAAGGGCTGCTCCCGATCTGTTCCCACTGCAAGAAGATCCGCGATGAGCAGGGGCGCTGGCACGAGATCAGCCACTATATCAGCGACCACTCCCGGGCCGAATTCACCCACGGGATCTGCCCCGACTGCCTGGAGCAATACTACTCGGCTGAAGATCTTCCCGGTTGAACCGTCAACCGGGGAGATCTCCGGCCAGCAGGAAATCCTTGAACGATCCGTAATCCCCGGAGAGGGGGATCGGTTCTCCCTTTCTTCCTTCCAATCCCCGGAGACTGGGGGGGACGGAGGGATGGACCCCGAGCAGCGACTCGATCTCCTCGGGGAACTTGGCCGGGTGGGCGGTCTCAACCGAGATCGCCGGGCCGGCGTACCCCTCTTCCTGGAGATAGGTCTCCAGTCCCTTCCACCCCACCGCCCCGTGCGGCTCCAGGATCACGCCGTAGCGCTGATAGACCTCGACGATGGTTTGCCGGGTCTGCCGGTCGTCGACGGCGACGGAGAAGATCCGTTTCCTCATCTCCTCCAGGTCGGGGAGGCGGCGCACCTCGCCGGTCCGGTCGATATTCCCGCCGTAGATATCGAAGAACCGGGCCAGGTTGCTGGGGTGGCCCACGTTCATCGCGTTGGATATGCATTTCCGCGACGGCTCCACCTTCCGGTAGCTGCCCGATTTCAGCAATTCCGGGAACTCGTCGTTGGCGTTGGTCGGCATCAGCAGCCTCCGGAGGGGCAGCCCCATCCTCCGAGCCAGTTCGCAGCCGAAGGCGTTGCCGAAATTCCCCGAGGGGACCGAGAAGACCAGCGGCTCTCCCGCCCGGGCCACCTGGGCGTAACTCCAGATATAGTAGATCGACTGCGGGAGGACCCGGCCGATGTTGATCGAGTTGGCGGAGGTGAGATTCAAGGCCGCCAGGTCAGGGTCGAGAAAGGCCCGCTTGACCAGGTTCTGGCAGTCGTCGAACTTCCCCTGTACCACCAGGGAGCGGACATTCCCCCCGATGGTATCGAGCTGCCGCTTCTGCCGGGGGCTGACCTCGCCGTCGGGATAGAGAATATAAACCTCGATCCCGGCCACCCCCTTGAAAGCCTCCCCGATCGCCGAACCGGTATCGCCGGAGGTCGCCACCAGAACCTTGAGCTTCTCTCCTTCGGGCAGGAAGTAACTCATCAGGCGGGACATCAGCCGGGCGGCGAAGTCCTTGAAGGAGGCGGTCGGTCCCCGGTCGAGGCGGAGGAGATAGCGGCGATCGGCAACCGGTTCGATCGGGACCTCGAAATTGTAAGCCTCCCGGACAATCGCTTCCAAATCGGCGGCGGGGACGGAGTCTCCCCAGAAATATTCTCCCACCAGTTGGGCCGCCCGCCAGTAAGGCTCCCCCTTCAGGGCGGCGATCCGGGAGAGGGAGATTTCCGGGATCCGGTCGGGCATAAACAACCCCCCGTCCGGGGCCTGCCCCATCAGCAGGGCCTCCCGGAAGCTGATCATTTGCCGGAAAGGCGGGAAACCTTCCCCGGTCCGGAAACGATTTGTACTGTAATAACGGATCATCAAGCGGCTATCGGAAGCGGTGGATTGATTACGGCCCGGGTGGAGATCAGGGGGTGGAGCCGGAAACAGAAGAAAGGCGGGGGGAAGAAGAGACCGGTTATTTATTGGCTGACTGCCCGCCCATCCTGGTAGCTAATCATTATGTACGGCTCGCCTTTTTCGTTCCAGTAGATCCAGCGGCCCTGCGGACGGTTGTCCCGGTAACTTCCCTCGGCCATCTTCTGCCCGTTTTCAAACCAGGCGGAGAAGGACCCGTCCCGCCGCCCGGCGGAGTACTCGATGCGGCTCTTGATCTGGCCGCCGGGATACCGGGTTTCGTGAAGCCCGCTAAATTCCGAGAGATCCACCTTCACCGGCTGGCGGCCGGAGTCCCGGATATTTCCCACGATGAAATATACCCCGACCCCCAATCCAAGGACAACTATAATCGACACGGCCAGCAGGAGAAACTTCCGCTTCCCGGCCTTCCGGCGGCTCTGAACCGCCAGACCGGCGCGGAAATCCTTCCAGGAATCCCGGGTACTCTTATCGCCAAAGATCCGATCGAGCGCCCGCTTGAGGGAAACTTCCGGGGCATAACGATAGTGCTTGGTCTGGACCACGCCCTCGATCTCGCTGGAAAGCAACCCGGCAGCCTCGAGATCCTCCAAAGCCTTTTCGACCGGTTTGATCTCCTCCAGCTTCAGTTTCCCCGCCAGTTCGGCGGCGTCGATCCCTTCTAAGGGATTTTCCTGGAAGTAGGCGACAATATCCGCCTGCACGGGGGAGGTGATCTTCCCCAGAAGCGGAGCGAATTGGGGAAGTCCGGCCGCTTGGTTTTCCGAATCAATCATCTTTCACCGTATTTTCTCAACGCCGGTTCTGCCACCAGTTTTGCCAGCGCCGGATGGCTTCCTCCCGGTCCGCGTCGGGGCCGCTGGGATCAAAGCCGAAATTCTCCCCGGTCGTCTCCCGGAGAAACTCCGCCGCCTGGGCCCGGACCAGCTCGTCTCTCTCCTGGGCCTCGGATTCCAGGTTCTTGAGCAGGATCGGGACCCCCTCTTGATCTCCCAACCGGAACAGGGCCATGGCGGAGGCGTTCCTTACCCAGAGATTGCGGTCATAGAGACTGCTTTTCAGGTGGGGGATGGCGGCCGGATCGCCGATCTGTCCCAGGGCCTTGGCGGAAGCGGACCGGACATAGGAACTGGAATCCCGCAAACCGGTGACCAGTCGGGGATAGGCCTGAACCACACCCAGTTCTCCCAAACCTTCCGCGGCCGCCCAGCGGACATAGGAACTTCCGTCCTTGAGCGCCTCGATCAGCGGAGGTTGGACCCGGGGGTCGACCAGTTTCCCCAGGGCCGAGACGCAATCGAAGCGGACGTAATCGCTTCCCTCGCGGCTCCATTGAATCAAGGCCGGGATCGCGGTGTAGGCGCGGATCCGGCCCAGGGCCTGGGCCGAGTACCGCTGGATCATATCCCGCGGTTCCTCCAGCGCCTCGATCAGGTAGGGAACGGCCACCACGTCAACCTCCTCCGCTTCCAGGGAAAGCTCCTTGGCGGCGGCCAGCCGCTGGAGGAAGTCATCCTGGCGGAGGTCCGAGACGTAACTGATAATATCCTTATCCCCTCCCCCGTCTCCGCAGCCGGCCAGCAGTGCCGTCAGGAATAATACCGGAAAAATCAGGAAGGGGGAAGATGGGGCCGCAGTCGTGGTCGGGCGCGAGAGTTTGCTCGGAACTGTGTTCCATCGAGCCATAATAGATTATCCGGTTTCTGGGTTAGTGTATCTGGCCCGAATTTATTATATCCCGGCGAAGCAGTCAAGAAAAATATTTCCTCGCCTGTCAAGTTATTTTCGAGGGAGACGGCGACTTGAACTCCGGAAGCCTACCGGGCCGCGGGGTAGTCGCCGGACCGACCGAAATACCACCGGCTGAGCCCGCGCCGCGCCCAAAGGCCGGTATCCTCCCGGAAGATCGCCGGGACCGTCTTCCCGCCGCCGCCGGATTTTCCGGGAATCGGGCGATCTCCCGGACGCCCGAAATACCACCGGGACAGCCCCCGAACCGCCCAGAGCCCGGAACTCTCCCGGAAGACGGCGAATTCCAGCTTCCCGTCCCCGTCGTAATCGCCGGGGACCGGGCGATCCCCCGGACGTCCGAAGTAACACCGGGTCAACCCCTTAACCGCCCAGAGGCCGGAACTCTCCCGGAAGACGGCGAATTCCGGCTTCCCGCCGCCGGCGTAATCACCCGGGACCGGGCGGTCACCCGGACGCCCGAAGTAAAACCGGGTCAGCCCCCGAACCGCCCAGCGGCCGGAACTCTCCCGGAAGATAACCGGTTGGGCGGAACCCGACCCGTCGATATCCAGCGGGAGGGGGAGGTCGTTGACGGTTCCGAAGTACCACCGGCTCCACCCCCGGACCGCCCAGAGACCGGCCGGCCGGCGGAAAACGGCGATAGCGGCTCTTCCGTTCCCGGTATAGTCGGCCGGGACCGGGATATCCCCCGGGCCGCCGAAATACAGCCTGGTCTTCCCCCTCACCGCCCAGAGCCCGGACAGATCCCGGAAGACCAGGGGGTCCGAGGTTCCGTCGCCGTCAACATCGACGGGGGCGGGGGAAAAAGGTTCCGGAGGCTCGACCGGGCCGATGGCCCGTTTGTCTCCCGGCCGCCGCGGGTTGCCGTAATAATCGAAGGACGGGAGGAACAATCCGGCCGCCGTTCCCCGCCCCCGGCCGGGGGAGCCGTATGCCGAACGAAAATCTCCCCCGGCGGGATCGATCAGCCAAGGGTCGGCTGCCAGGTTCCCCCCGCAGCCGGACAGGCCGTTCAGTGCCCCGACGGACGGAACCCCGACTGCCCCGGAATAAAGTCCGGCCGGGAGATTGAAATAGATGGAGTTCAGCGAACGCAGATCCTTCGTCCCCAGGTAGAAGGTATGATCGAGATCGATCAGGATCGAGTTGATCACCTCGAATTTTTCCCCGCTGCCGATCCCGTAGGCGTAGGTCCCGGCGTAGCCGTCGCCCTTCAGCGCCAGGATGGAGTGGATCATCCGGCAGGGCCCGGCTTCGATCACGAAGGCGGCGTCGGCGTTGGCGGCGTATATGATCGTGTTGATCACCTCGCCGTCGCGCCAGAACTTGACCCCGTTGCGTCCGATCCGGCTGAGCAGGGTGTTGATCACCGCCACCCGGGTCGACTTGGCGTCGATCCCGTCCCCTTCGATATTCTCCAGAACACAGTTGTCGATCAACGCCCGGTGGCAGTTGACCAGGGCGAACCCGTCGACCGCGGTCGAGCCGGAGCCGGCCGGCTCGTTGCGGACCTCGACGTCGGAGATCCGCAGCCCCCGGACGTTGGCGTCGTCCTCGTCGCCGATATTCACCGGCATATCCACCCCGGACAGCCGGATCCCGGAGATGATCAGGCCCTCGATCTGGTACTTGATCCCGGGGTCTTCCGGCTCGAACTCCCGCCCGGCGAAGTAAGCCGTTAAGAGATAATCGGTGGAGAAAAACGAGGTAATGAAGTTGGGACCGCGCTTGCGGAACTCGTCGGCCCGGATCCCCTTGATGACCAGGTTCCGCATCGGTGGCCCCTCGAAGGGGGAGCCGAAGATCAAGGGGACCGACCAGCCCTGGAGGGTGAGATCTTTGATGGTGATGTTCTCATAGGGCCCCCGGGAGTACAGGAAAACCTCTTCACCCCAGGAAGTCGGATCGGCCGGGTAGAAATGGGGGCGGATGGTCGCCTCTTCCCCCGGGTAGGAGGAGATCATCAACTCCCCCCGCTCGATCGCCAGGTACTCGTCCCGGGCGGGGCGGTAATGCACCCCTCCCCGGAGATAGATGACGAAGGGCTCATTCGGATGGGAGTTGGCGTATTCGATCGCCGCCCCCAGCCGACGTTTGGGCGCGCCCGGCGTAAGGCCCGAATTGGCATCGTCGCCCGACGGGTCGACGTAGAGCGGGGTCTTCCCGGCCGCGGTGGAGATATCCACGGGGATATCGCCCGCGGCCAGCAACTCGGAGGCGGCCAGCAGGTCGGTGAGCGGGGTGACCGTCCGCCCGGGCAGAGCCGGGGGGGAGCAAAGCAGCAGAACCGTCAGGAATTTCAGGGCGGAAACCGTTCTCAAGAACCATCCCCTCCTTCTACCGGTAGTTTACCCCATCGGACGGCTTCGGGCAACCCCGGGGCGGGGCGGTTTTCTCCCTTGACGCTCCCCGGGGCCGGTGGGATATTGCTGGCGGCGGCAAGGCCGGTTATCGGCGATCCGTCCTGGAGGGACGACCTATGGATCAGACCCGGGAAAATACCATCCGGCTCCCGGCCCGGATCGAGAACCTGGAGCGCCTGGTTGACTTCGTTCTCTCCGCCCTCCGCCAGGCGGGGGCGGGAGAGAAGATCGTCGCCGATCTCCACCTGGCGGTCGATGAAGCCTGCACCAACTGCGTCAGCTACGCTTACCCGGAAGGCGAACCCGGGGAGATCGAACTCACCTGCCGGATCGGTCCAAATAAGTTCGAGATCTCTATCCGCGACTGGGGCCGCCCCTTCAACCCCTTAAAAACCCCGCCGCCCGATCTTGACCTCGATCTCGAAGACCGGCCGATCGGCGGCCTCGGGGTCTTTTTGATGAAAAAGTTCACCGACCGCCTGGAGTACCGGCGGGAGGCAAAGGCCAACATCCTGACCATCATCAAGAGAAGATAATCGGTAATCAGCAGTCGGTGAGTTCCATTCCCCATTCCCTATTCCCCAATCCCCATACCCTAATCCCCCATCATAAACGACCGGAATCGCTCGGCGGAGGTCGCCGCCGGTTTCCCCGCTCTTTTTAGGTAGGCGATCACCGCCGGACAATCGGTCCGCAGGTAGGGGTTGATCCGCTTCTCGACGCCGATGGTGGAGGCGACCGGGGGCGGGTTATAATCGCGTTGGAACTTTTCCCGGTCGGGGTTTCCCGGATCGATCTCTTCCGCCCGCCGCAGCGAGCGCGCGGTATAGTCGTGGCCGGGATAGAGCACCGTCTCTTCCGGTAGGGTGAGGAGACGATCGAGGGACTGCCGGAAGATTTCCAGCCGTTCGGGCGGGCAGTTCCCGGCATTGGCGATAAAAATCGTGTCCCCGGAGATCAGCCAGCCGGGGCCAAAGAAGGCTACCGAGTCGGCGGTGTGCCCCGGGGTCGGGATTACCTCGATCCGCTCCCCCTCCAGCTGGAAAAACCCCGCATCTCGGAAACCGACGACTCCAACGCCGGCGGCAGCGGCCAGGGGCCGGTTCCCCCCGGTGTGGTCGCCGTGGGAATGGGTATTCCGGATCTCTTTTAAAACCAATCCCTTCTCCCGGAGATAGTCGAGGACCGGCCCCGTCTCCCCCGGGTCGATCGCCGCCGCCTCTTTCTCGCCGTGGACCAGGTAACCCAGGTTATCCTTCCCGTAAGGAAATTGCTTCACCTCGAGCATTTTCTTCTCCTTTTTTTCCGCGAAAAGCATTATGGTAATTTACTGTCAAGAGGCCGGAAACGCGGAGACCTGCTTTGCTATGAACAGCCGACCCAAATCGCTCTGGATCCTTGATCCGTTTGAGAAGCTCCGGATCGAGGCCGATACCTCGATCCTGCTGATGAACGAGGCCCTCCGGCAGGGCTGGTCGGTCTATTCCGTCCCCGATCCCGGTATCTTCCGGGACAATCGCGGACTCTCCGGCCGGGGCCGGCGGCACGAACGGCCGATCACGCCCGCGATCCTCAACCGGCCGAAGTCCGGGGAAGATCTCGACCTGGAGTCGTTCGACCTGGTGGTGATCCGGAAGGACCCGCCCTTCGATGAGACCTATCTCGCGCTGCTGCTCCTCCTGTCCGGGCTCCACCGGCCCTTAATCGTCAACCGGCCCGGCACGCTGCTCCGCCGCAACGAGAAACTCTCGATCTTTCTCTTCCCGGAGTATATCACCTCCACCCTGGTCACCTCCTCCCCGGATCGGATCCGCGAATTCGTCCGGGCGGAGGGCGGGACTGCGGTCCTCAAACCCCTCTTCTCCTGCAGCGGCCGGGGAGTCCATCTCCTCCGATCCGGCGGTGACGATCTGGCCGAGGTGGTCGCCGAAGCCACGGGCGGCGGGGTCCGCCCGGTGATGATCCAGCGCTACCTGGCCGGGGTAACCACGGGCGAGACCCGGGTCTTCCTCCTGGAAAACCGGATTCTTTCGGCGATCAAGAAGGTCCCGGCGCCGGGGTCGTTCAAGGCCAACTTCGACTCCGGGGCCCGGGGGGAATCCCACGCGCTCACCACCCGGGAGCGGGAGATCTGCTTCCGGGTCGGAAACTTCTGCCTTCGGGAGGGGATCTATCTCTCCGCCCTCGACCTGATCGACGGCTGCCTCTCCGAGTTCAACATCACCTCCCCGGGCCTGCTGGTCGAATCCAACCGGGTCAACCGGTCCGCCGCCCAAACCGAGGCGGTTAAATTGTTAGCCCATCGAGCAGCCCATCGATCCCCCCGGCCCTGAAGGCCCGGAGGGCATAGTCGGCCGGGGAGACCCCTTCCCGGATCATCCGGTCGAGCGGGTCGAGAAACCGCCCCTCCTCCCCCTCCAGGTTCTCCCGGGCGATCGCGGCCAGAGCGGCCGGATCCGCCAGGGGGTCGAACTCCCGGCCGGAATAAAACAGCCCCTTGACCAGGGCGGCGATCGCCGCCACCAGGGCGGGCCGGTTGCTGTCGAAGAACCTGACCTCGATCGTGGTGTTGTTGAAGCGGACCAGGGAGAAGATGGTGTTGAGGTGGCGGCGCCAGTCGCCGAGGCCGGGATATTCCCCCCTCCAACCCCGCAGAAGAAAATCCCGGAAGGTGAACCTCTCTTCCAGTTCCTCCAGCCGCCCCGCCCGGAGGATGAAGAGCATCGGGATCGAAAGCGCGTAATCGACGTAGTCGGCAAAGGACCCGATCTTCCCCCCGCAGCCGGCCGGGACCCCGGACCGCTCCCGGTCGGTCCGACACCAGATCTTCTTCCGAAAACTCGGGGTGTAGCGGTAAATCCCCCCGTAAACCGGGGAGTTGGCGAAGAGGGCGGAGACAACCTGGGAGAGGGCGACGGCGCTGGAGAGCTTGCCGGCGGCGTCGGCTTCCGAGTTGTAGTCGATGCTGACCTGGACCGCCGCCGTCTGGGCCATCATATGAAGGCTCAATCCGCGCTTCTTCTCCCAGTAGCGGCGCATAATCCGGTAGCGGCGCTTGGGGACCCAGGGGACCCTGTTTAAGGGGGTGACCGGGTCGGCCCCGGAGGCGATAAAGGCCACCTGCTCCCCCCCGGCCGCCCGGAGCCGGACCAGGTAATTCTCCAGGCACTGCGCGAATTCGATCACCGTCCGGCAGGGAGGGAAGGAGGCCTCGAGCTGTCCCCCCGGCTCGATGCTGACCGAATAGTCCGGGTGCTCGATCCCGACGAGCCGCCCCGCTTCCTCGACCGGATCGCCGCCCGCGCCCTCGAGCAGCCGGCGGAGAAGCCACCCGGTGCCGGGCTCACCCTCGTAGGCCAGGCGCTTCCGGTTCGCCCGGTCAAAGCAGAAGATCTCGTACTCGACCCCGATCCGGTTCTTCTCCTCCGGGACTACCGCGGAGCAAAAATATCCGACCAGATCTTCCCTGGTCAACCTGGCGTCTTCTGGGCTCATTTTTCCTTTCCCGGAGAAATTATTGTTTGGGTGTGACTGAATATACACTATATTATAAAGATTCCCCGGCGGAAAGCAAAACCGCCCCCGCAACCGGCACCGGAGAACGCGAACCGACTTGAAATGGCTGGCAAAAACCGTCTGGCTCCTCCTGATGGCCGCCCTGGTGGCCGGGTTCGGCTACCAGTTTTATCATAAGTTCCGCGAGCTGCAGACCCTCCGGGGACGGCAGATGGCCTACCAGGAGAGGATCGCCGAACTGGAGGAACGGGTATCCGACCTGGCCCGGGAGATCGAGGAACTCCACCATAACCCCGACCGGTTGGAGATGCTGGCCCGGGAAAAGCTGGGGCTGGCGGGAGAAAACGAAAAGATCTTCATCATTGAAACCGCCCCGTCCCCGGCAGGGGAGTAAATCGCGATGACCTTCGCCCCCCTCGACTACCTGGTCCTCCTCCTTTACTTCTCCTCGATCGCCGCCATCGGACTGCTCTCGGGGAGAAAGGAAAAATCCACCGATGATTATTTTCTCGGGGGGAGGTCGATGCCCTGGTGGGCGGTGACCTTCTCGATCCTGGCCACCGAGGTCTCCGCCGTCACCTTTATCGGCGCCCCCGGTTCCTCCTACGGGGGCGACTATACCTATCTCCAGTTCGCTTTCGGCTCGCTCCTGGGCCGGATCCTGATCGGTCTCCTGCTCCTCCCGGCCTTCTACCGCGGGCAGGTGACCTCGATCTACCAATTCTTGAGCCAGCGCTTCGGGGAAAAGTCCCGGCGGACGGCGGTGATCTTCTTCTTTATCACCCAGTTGCTGGCCGCCGGGGTCCGGCTCCTGCTCGTCTCCCTGGTCCTCTCCGTGGTCACCGGCTTCTCCCTTTCGCTGATTATCGCGTCGGTGGCGGCGATCGCCCTCCTCTACACCCTGATCGGGGGGATCAAGGCGGTGATCTGGACCGACTTCTTCCAGTTCTTCATCTTTATGGGCGGGGCCTGGCTGGTGATCTACTTTATCCTCGACGCTATCCCCGGGGGCTGGTCGGGCCTGAAGGAACTGGCCGGGCCGGCCAAGTTCCGGGTCTTCGACTTCCGCCTCTCCCTGACCGCCTCCACGGTCTTTTTGATCGCCTTTATCAACGGCTGCGTCCAGACCTTCGCGGCGCTGGGCACCGACCAGGCCCTGACCCAGCGGATGCTGACCTGCAAGAACCTCCGGCAGAGCCGCTGGTCGCTGATCCTGACCGGGGTGATCGACTTCCCGATCGTCTTCACCTACCTGTTGATCGGGACCGGGCTCTTCGCCCTCTACGAGATTGTCGGCCCGGCGCTGCCGGCCGAGTACGCCGCCGACCCCGACCTGATCTTCCCCCACTTTATCGTCACCGTCCTCCCCCCCGGGGTCCGGGGGCTGCTGATCGCCTCGATCTTCGCCGCCGCGATGTCCAGCCTCGACTCCTCGATCAACGCGCTCTCCTCCTCGGCGGTGATGGATATCTACCGGCCCTTTATCCGCCCGGGGAAGACGGAGAAGCATTACCTGGCCGCCTCCCGGGTCTTCGTGGCCGTCTTCTGCCTGCTGTTGATCGGGGCCGCCCTGGGGCTGGAGAAGATCCCCGGGGGCAAACTCTGGCTCGGCTTCAAGGTCACCGGATTCACCTACGGGGCGATGCTCGGGATCTTTCTCCTGGGGGTTTTGACCAAAAAAAGCAACGACCGGATGAACATCTACGCGATGGTCACCAGCCCCCTGCTCCTGGTCGCCTTCACCCTCGGTGAGCATTTCCTCTTCCCGGGGACGACCCTGTTGGCCTGGCCCTGGTACGTGGTGGTCGGGACCGCCTGGACCTTCTTCTGGGGCTGGTTCTTCGCGAGAAAACAAGTAATCAGTATTCAGTGATCGGTAATCGGTGAGCAGGGAGCACTAACCAGATAATGACAAGGCCTTTCTTCGGGGTGGAGGCGAAGGTGGGGGTGTTCACGGTCCTGCTCGGCGGGACGCAGCACGTCCTGGCGATGTTCGTCGGGATCGTCACCCCGCCCCTGCTGATCGGGCTGACCGGAGTCGCCTCCCGGCGGGTCGGCTACGGGGTGGCCGGGATCCTGGTTCTGCTCGGTTTCTTTCCCCGGGTGGCCGCCCTGATCAGCGTGATGCCGAAGCCGGTTTTAGGCGGGGCGACCACGATTATGTTCGCGATGGTGGCGGTGGCCGGCCTGAAGATCGTCGTCTCCGGGGGGTTGGAGGTGAGGGATCAGTTCATCCTCGCCGTCACTTTGGCCGCCGGCCTGGGGATCGACCTGGTCCCGGAAGCCTTTCTCCGGATCGCCGAACGGGCCGAGGCGGGCGGGATACTCCTCGGCTCGCTGGCCGCCATCCTCCGTTCGGGGTTGGCCGTGGGGGCGATCACGGCCACGGTTTTGAACCTGGTGCTTCCCCGAGAAAGCAAAGCGCAAAGCGCATAGAGCCCGGGCGCTATGCGCTTTGCTCTCTGCGCTTTCCACTACAACCGTCCCATCAGCCGGTAGGCGGTGATCCCCAGCCACTCGTGGACGCAGCGGGTGGAGACCAGGAAGATCTCGGGAGAGGGATAAAAGGACAGCGGGGAGCAGGGAACCCTCCCGATCGGGTAATCGGCCGGGGCCGGGATCGGATCGAAACCGGCTTTCTTCAGGACCAGGACCGACCGGAGCATATGGGTGGAGGAAGTTACCAGGATCACCCGGAGAGGTCCCGTCCCGACAAATTTTCTCTCCAGAACGGACCGGGCATCCCGGGCGTTTTCAAAGGTGTCCCGGGAGCTTTCCTCGATCCAGAAGTCCTCCGGGGGAACCCCCGCCGAGAGGGCGTAGTCCCGGGCCAGTTGGGCCTGGCCGGGGGCGGCGTTGAAGGGGTCACCGCTCCCCCCGGCGTAGAGGATGGGGATCCCGCCGGACCGCTCCCGGTAGATCTCGATCCCCCGCCAGAGCCGTCGCCAGCTGGGGCCGGCCAGCTCGGCGAAGGGTCTCGCTCCCCCCTCCCGCTTGTAACCTCCGGCCAGGACCAGGATGGCGACCGGCTCCCCAACCCCGGCCGCGGCCGCGGGGACCGAGCTCTCCAGGGAACGGACCAGAAGGTAGGCAACCGGCTCGATGGAGAGAAGATAATAGCCGAGGAGGACGGCGGCCAGGATGCGGACCGTCCACTTCCATTTCTTCCTCGCCGCCAGGACCAGGGCGGCCGCCATCCCGAGCAGGACCAGGACCGGGGGGAGGAAGAAGGGTTTGAGGAGTTTCAGGACGGTGAACATAGTGGGGAGTGGGGAATAGGGAATGGGGAATAGTAATCGGTAATCGGTAAGCAGTGAGCAGTAACTGAGCTACTGCGGTTTCAGCAACTCGTAAATCAGGATTCCGGCGGCGACGGAGACGTTGAGGGAATCAACCCGGCCGGAGAGGGGGATTTGGACCAGGGCGTCGCACTGCCGGAGATTGACCGGGCGGATCCCTTTCTCCTCGGAACCGAGCACCAGGGCCAGGGGCGGGGGGAGGTCGAGCTTCACCGGATCCCCTCCCTGCCGGGAGTCGGCCCCCACCACCCAATAGCCCGCCTTCTTCAAACGCTCCAGGGTCCGGGCCAGGTTGCCGACCCGGGCGATCGGGAGGTGGGAAGTGGCCCCGGCCGCCGTTCGTTCCACCACCGGGGTTACCGGGGCGGAGCGGTCGCGGGGTATCGCCACCCCGCCGGCGCCCAGAGCCTCGGCCGAGCGGATGATCGCCCCCAGGTTCCGGGGGTCCTGGACCGAGTCCAGGACCAGGAGCAACCCCCGGTTTTCTTTCACCGTCCGGATCAACCAATCGAAGTCGGCATAGGCGAAGGGGTCGAGGACCGCGGCCGCACCCTGGTGCCGGACCCCGCCGGAGATCCGTTCCAGGGTGTCGCGGTCGCTGGAGACCACCTGCACCCCCTGCCGCCGAGCCTGGTCGGCCAGGCCCTGGAGATCCCGCCCCCCTCCCTTCCCGGCGAGGTAAAGCCGCCGGATCCTGGCGCCCGACCGGAGAACTTCCCCGACCGCGTTGCGCCCGATCACCACCCTTTGGTTTTCACCGTTCATAGGGAAAGCTTACCAGTTCGAAGCCGGACGATAAACCTGTTTTCCCCGGGGCGGCGGCGGATTATTTATCCGCCCAATCCCGCAGTTCCCGCTTGATCTTCTCCTCGATCCGGCCGCTGATCTCCCGCCATTCCCCGTCGTCCTCTTTTTTCTCCTCGTTGAGCCAGTCGGCGATCCCCCGGCGGATCTTTCTCTCCACCTTCTCCCCGATCTCGTCCCACTCCTTCTCCGACCGGCTCTTTATCCCCCACCCGGCCTTTAACCCCCCGCCAAAGATGATGCCGACCCCGATCATAAACCCGAAGTCGTACCAATTTCCGGTGTTATTGGTCTCATAGATCCGGACCGCCCGGCTGAAGAGGCCGACGACAAAGGTCACCGGGGAGATCAACCCGTGCCAGAGGCCGGGCCAGAAACCGGCCGGGCAGGCGGCAAACCGGGAATCCGGCCCGGCCGCGCAACCCGCGATTGTCAGCAACAGCAGAACAATCAGGAGTCCCACAGTCATTTTTTCCGCTCTTTTCATCAGCGCCTCCCCGGCTCCGGGAGCCGTTAGGATTAATTTAGTATTTCACGATTTATCCAAAATAAGTATAATTGTAGCTTGAAATCATCCCCGACGGCAACTATAAAAACAACAAATATCCACCGGGGACAGTTTTTCCGATCTCAAACTTTCTTCTCCCCCTATCTTGTGACATACTGTATGGTATTCGATCCTATCTTAATTTGGAGGCTGATGATGAGAAAAACCTCGATCGCTTTGGTCGCGCTCGGACTGTTCTTCGCGAGCGCCGCGGCGGCGGGGGCCGGAGAGATGGAAGAAAACGGTTTACCCCTCTCCTGCGGGGCCGAGGCCGGGATATATTCCAAGTACATCTGGCGGGGTCTGGAGGTTAACGATAAGGGGGTTTCCCAACCGGAAGTCTGGGTATCCCTTTACGGTTTTGAAGCCGGGGTCTGGGGAAACCTGGAACTCACCGACACGCTGGAGAACAAGGGGAAGTTCATCGAGGTTGATTACAGCCTCCTGGGAAGCGAACTCCGGCGGGAAATCGCGGACGGCAAGGACGGGTTCTGGGGCGGGGGCACCCTGGGCTTGGTTTTCTGACCGCCGCCGGGAGAACGAAATGACCAAAGAGCGAAAGAAGATCCTGGTCGTTGATGATGACAAGACGATCGGGCGGCTGCTGGAATTGATCCTCGAGGTCAGCGATTTCTCCGTCCGGAGATCCGATTCTTTAGCCGGGGCCCGGAAAGCGATCAAGGCGCGGCGGCCGGACCTGATCATCTGCGATATTATGCTGGAAAAGGAAAGCGGCTACGACCTCTACTGGGGATTGAGCGAAAACCCCCGGACCGCCTCCATCCCTTTTATCTTCATCTCGGCCTACCCGGAAGAGACCGCCCCGGAACGGAAACGGATCTCGGAACGCCAGGGAACGGAGGCGATATTCCTGGCCAAACTCTTTTCGCCCCAGGAATTGCTCCAGGCGATCAATATCGCCCTGTCGCCGAAATACGCCGCGGACCAATAACCGGAGATGACAATGGGAAAGATAAAAATCGCGGTAATCGACGACGAGGCGGCGGTCCGGAGAAGCCTGAAGAATATCCTGGAAAAAGGCGGCGGCTACGAAGTCGTGACGGCCGAGGACGGCAAGGAGGGGATCAAGATGGTCCGGAAAGCCCGGCCGGACCTGGTCCTGCTCGACATTATGATGCCGGGCTGGGACGGCTTCGAGGTTTTAAAGCGGCTGAAGGATAATTACAAGACGATGTCGATCCCGGTGATCGTCCTCAGCGCCTATGCCAGCGAGGAAAACCGGATCAAGGGCTCCCGGCTTTATACCGACCTCTACCTGGCCAAGCCGATCTCCCCCGACGAACTGCTGGAGAAGGTCGCCCTGGTTCTCCGCCGGAAAAAGCTTATTTAGTGTCTGAACGAAAACCTTAAATCACATAGACTTTGTCATTGCGAGGAACGAAGTGACGAAGCAATCTCATCACAAACTCAACAGATTGCTTCGTCGTCCCTCCTCGCAATGACCTGGTTTTTGG